>NZ_JBFAAI010000007.1:0-308219 GCF_040639655.1 Actinoplanes sp. NPDC023801
TGCGTGGTCATTATCCACCTGTTTTTGTGGGGGGGGGTCGGGCGCGGGGTGCCCGGGTTGTGCGTGGGGCCCCTCCCCCCCAAGCCGGGGTTACAGCTTGTCGAGCTGGGTCACGACCATCGCGATGGCGAAGAAGCCGTAGAAGCCGATCGCCACGAGCATGCCGCCCAGGCGCCAGCCCCTCAGCCGTACCGGCGTCGGAAGGTCCTTGGTGTTCAGGCGCACCAGCAGGATCGAGTAGAGCAGCGTCACCACCGAGGCGGCGCAGGTCGAGACGATCAGCAGGCCCAGCGGCTGGCTGAACCCGGCCAGCAGGATGATCGAACCGAGGACGATCTCCGCCCACACCACGATCAGATAGATCCGCGGCTCGGTCCAGCGGGCCGAGCCCTCCAGGTAGTTGCGGCGCAGGAAGTCCGACGCGACCCGGCCGATGATGTCGAGCAGGCCCATCGCCGCCGCCCACAGCGAGACCGCCGCCACCGCCAGGAACAGCAGCTTGAGCCAGGTGCCCACCTCGGCGGCGAAGATGTCGCCCTGGATCCGCAGGAACGACGGGTCCGACTTGAGGTCGTCACGGCCGAACAGGGTCTCGTACGCCAGCAGGCTCATCACGCCGATCGTGACGAAACAGACCGCCACGAACGTGACCAGGTGCTCGGTGTTGGCCCGCTTCCACCACAGGGTCCAGCGGCTCATCGAGACCTCGTCGAGCGGGAACGTGTACCGGTCGGTGCCGCCGGCCGCCTCCTCCTGGCCGGTGATCGGGGAGATCAGCCGGGGGACGTGCGCGCCCATGCCGTACCGCTTGTCCCGGATCCAGTTGCTCAGCACGAGGTTGTGCACACCGCCCGCACCGGCCGCCCCGATCGCGCTGAGCAGCATGGTGAACGTGATGCCGTCCGGGATCTGCCCGAACTCGGTGACGGTGGCCTTCGCGCCCTCACCCCAGGTGCTCAGCGAGATGACGAAGACGACCACGACAGCGAGGAAGAACAGGGTGAGGACGACCTTGACCGTCTCGACCCGCTCGACCGTCTTGTAGATCACCTTGGAGAGCGACAGCAGGGCGCCCAGCACGGCCAGGCCGATCACGGTGATCCAGACCGGGTCGCCACCGCCGAACAGGTACGTGAGGATGGTGGAGCCGCTGGTCGCCCAGCCGGGCCACACGTACTGGAAGGCCCCGGCCAGGCAGATGATGATGCCCCAGCCCTTCCACCAGCGGGAGAAACCGCCGATCACGGTCTGGCCGGTGGCAAGCGTGTAGCGCTCGATCTCCATGTTGATGACGAACTGCACGGCCAGCGTGGTGAACGCCAGCCAGAGCAGGCCCAGTCCGCCGAGCGCGGTCAGGTACGGCCAGAGGATGATCTCGCCGGCCGCCATGCCGATGCCGACGGCGACGACGCCGGGGCCGATCATCCGGCGCAACGGGAGTGGTTCGGGGAGTTCCCTAGTGGTGGTCTCGGTCAGCATTGCCGCGCTCCAGGAGGTGGGAGAGGTTGCGCAACATCCGCGCGATATCGGGGATACGCCCGGTGAACAGCTCGAACGCGGCGGCGGCCTGGAAGGCGCACATCGCCGTGCCGCCGACCGCCCGCAGACCCGCGGACCGGGCCGCGCGCAGCAGCTCCGTCTCCACAGGCATGTAAACGATGTCGACGACCCACAGGCCACGGTGGAGCGACTCTGCGGGAAGCGGGATACCGGGATGGTGGTGCATGCCGATCGGACTGGTGTTGACCAACCCGTCGGCGTCGGCGAGCAGGTCCGGACCGGCCTCGCGGACGTGGGCCGCGCCGAGACGGCCGGCCAGCTCGGCCCCCCGCTCGGCGTCCGGGTCGACGATCGTGAGGCGCTCGGCGCCCAGCCCGCGCAGCGCGTGGCCGCAGGCGGCCCCGGCTCCGCCCGCACCCAGTTGCACGACGTGGCCGGTGGCGGCCCCGTCCAACTGGGAGCGGAAGGACTCGGCGAACCCGTACGCGTCGGTGTTGTGACCGTGCCGCCGGCCGCCGGAGAAGACCACCGTGTTGACCGCGCCGATGGCCCGGGCGTTCGGTGACAGATCGTCGAGGTGTTCGATCACCTGCTGCTTGAAGGGGTGGGTGATGTTGAGCCCGGCGAAGCCGGCACGTTCGGCCTCGTCGAGGAGCCGTTCGAGATCCGCGGGGCTTTCCGCGTCGAACAGCGTGTAGGTGAGGCCGAGGTGGTGGTGGCTCCCCTCGGCCTCGTGCAGGGCGGGGGACAACGACGCACCGATCCCGGTTCCGATCAACCCGCACCGGCAACCCGTCATCTCGGTCTCCCCGCTTCCCCTGACAATCGCTAATGTACGAACTGGTACGTTAGTTATCGGGTGTGACGGCGGACACTGTCAAGTCCCACGGCAGACTTGCCTTCATGACGCAGGAGAAGACGACGGTGGAAGAAACGGGAGAGCGGCGGCGCGACGCCGAGCGCACCCGCACGGAACTGCTCGACGTCGCCACCGAGGAGTTCGCCGAGCGCGGTTACAGCGGCGCCCGTGTGGACGAGATCGCCGCCCGGACCCGGACCACGAAACGGATGATCTACTACTACTTCGGCGGCAAGGAACAGCTCTACCTGGCCGTGCTGGAGCGGGCGTACTCGGAGATCCGTGCCGCCGAACGGACCGCCGCCGTCGACCACCTCGACCCCACCGCGGCGGTCCGCCGGCTCGCCGAGGTCACCTTCGACCACCACGAGGCGCACCCCGCGTTCATCAAGCTCGTCGGGGTGGAGAACGCCCAGCAGGCCAAACACATGAACCACGTGGCCAGGCTCGTCGACCTGAACAGCTCCGCCGTCGACCTGCTGGCCGGCGTACTGACCCGCGGTGTGCGGGACGGCGTGTTCCGCGACGACGTCGACGCGCTCGACGTCCACATGATGATCAGCTCGTTCTGCTTCTTCCGCGTCGCCAACCGTCATACGTGGGGCGCGCTCTTCGACCGGGACCTGCTCGCCCCGGAACGCCGGGAGCACTACCGCACGATGCTCGGCGACCTGGTCACGGGATACCTACGGAAATGAGGTAACAAATGCGGCGGTCGATCGCCACGGTCTGCATCTCCGGAACCCTCGACGACAAGCTGACGGCGGCGGCCGCAGCCGGATTCGACGGCATCGAACTCTTCGAGAACGATCTCGTGGTCTCCCCCTGGTCACCGTCGGAGATCCGGGAACGCTGCACCGATCTGGGCCTGAGCATCGACCTGTACCAGCCGTTCCGCGACTTCGAGGGAGTCGGACCCGAGCTCCTGGCGAGAAACCTGGAACGTGCGGAACGCAAGTTCGCCGTCATGCGCGAACTCGGCGTGGACACGGTCCTGGTCTGCTCGTCGGTCCATCCCGACGCGGCCGACGACGACGATCTGGCCGCGTCCCAACTGGCGCAGCTGGCCGACCGGGCCGATCGGCACGGCATGCGGATCGCCTACGAGGCGCTCGCCTGGGGGCGGCAGGTCTCCACATGGGACCACTCGTGGCGGATCGTCAAGCGCGCCGATCACCCGGCGCTCGGGCTCTGCCTCGACTCGTTCCACGTACTGTCGCGTGAGGTGAGCCCGGACGGGATCGCCGGCATCACCCCCGGCAAGATCTTCTTCCTGCAGCTGGCCGACGCGCCGCACCTGCGGATGGACGTGCTCCAGTGGAGCCGCCACCACCGGCTCTTCCCCGGCCAGGGCGCCTTCGACCTGCCCGGCTTCGTCGAACTGGTGCTGGCCGCCGGCTACGACGGCCCGCTGTCCCTGGAGGTCTTCAACGACGTCTTCCGCCAAGCCGACCCGGCACGCACCGCGGTCGACGCGATGCGGTCGTTGATCGCCCTGGAGGACCGGATCGCCACCGCTCCCCCGGCCACCGCTGTCGAGGCCGTTCCCGTGCGCCGGCGGGCGGGCCGCCGCCTTCCGCCCGCCCCGGAACTCACCGGCCACGCGTTCACCGAGTTCGCCGTCGACGGCCACTCCGGACCCGAACTGCGCTCCGCCCTGCGCGGCCTCGGCTTCGCGCACACCGGCCAGCACCGCACCAAACCCGTCGAACTCTGGGAGCAGGCCGCCTGCCGCATCGTCCTGAACAGCGCCGTCACCCATCCCGGCCCGGCCACGATCAGCGCCTTCGCGGTCGCCTCATCAGATCCGCTGCGTTCGCTGGCCCGCGCCGAAGCGCTGCTCGCCCCCGCCCACCCCAACGTCCGCGAGCCGGGCGAGGCGGAACTGGCCGCCATCACCGCACCCGACGGCACCAGCGTCCTGGTCACGCACCCCGGCGACGACTGGCGCTCCGACTTCCTGCCCACCGGAGCCGGCGACACCCCCGGCGCCGGACTGCTCACGGTCGACCATCTGGGCCTGGCCCAGCCGTTCGACCACTTCGACGAGGCCGGGCTCTTCTACCATTCGGTGCTCGGCCTGGACCATCTCGCCACCGAGGAGTACGCCGCCCCGTACGGCCTGATGCGCTCCCGCGCCGTGGCGAACCCGTCCCGCTCGGTCCGCCTGGCGCTCACGGTGGCCCTGCTGCGCCGCGGCGAATGGGCCCCCGCCGTGGCCGATCCGCAGCACGTCACGTTCACCACCGCCGACATCGTCGCCACCGCGTCCGCCCTCACCCTGCCGAAACTGCGCATACCCGACAACTACTACGACGACCTGGCGGCCCGCTTCGGCCTGCCCGACGACTTCGTCACCACCTTGAGCAGCCACGGCATCCTTTACGACCGGGACCCGTCCGGCAGCGAACTGCTGCACCTCTACACCCCGGTCTTCGGCGGCCGCGTGTTCTTCGAGATCGTCGAACGCCGCCACGGCTACGACCGCTCCGGCGAACCCAACGCCCCGGTCCGGATGGCGGCCCAGCGCCACCGCCGCCTCACCGCGGGCTGACTTCCACCCCTCATCGGGTACGCCCCACGCGCCCCCGACCGCACCAGCACGTCCCGTACTCCACCACCCGCGACGCGGGCGCCACTCCAGCCCACCACCGCGCCTCGCAGGCTGATTCCCCCTGAAGAACCAGCTCGCGTGGCAACTCCCGACCCGTCGGCCCGCGGACAACCACACGTCCACTGAGCCCGGCCCGTGTGGTGAACTGCGACCCGCCCACACCGCCAATCACCACCCGAGCGGACGAACCTGCATGCCGTGGTGACCTACGCCCCCATACGAGCCGTCAACCACCACACCATCGGGCAGGGACGGCCGGCGTACCGGAGAAGGGGTCAGCGTTTGATCGCCGGCCCCCGGTTCCACCAGAGCGAGAGCGTGACGCCCGCCGTGACCAGCAGCGTGCCGAGGAGCAGGAACCAGAAGCTGACCTCGACGTTCCGTTTGGTGAGACCGAACTCGCGGGGCAGGTCGGCGAGGACGCCGGTGAGCTGTTCGGCGTCCTCGGCCTTGAAGTAGCGGCCGCCGGTCAGGTCGGCGACCTGCGTCAGCGCCTCCTCGTCGATCTCCCGGTTGCCGCCGCGACCGCCTCCTCCGAAACCGCCGCCGCCGAAACCGCCGCCCATGAAGGCCGAGTCGCCGCTGACCTGGTCGGCGGTGCAGACCATCTGCTGCGGGTTCATGGTGCCGAAGCCGATCGTGTAGACGCGCAGCCGCCGGGCCGCGGCCTGTTCGGCGGCGGTGACCGGGTCGACGCCGGTGGTGTTGGAGCCGTCGGTGAGCACGACGATGGTGTCGGCGTGATAGTCGACGGGTGTGCCGTCGGGGGTGACGCCGTTGAGTTCGACGCCGGTTCCGGCCACCTCGGGGTTGATCTCGGCGATCGCGTCGATCGAGGTGAGGATGGCCTGTCCGATGGCGGTGCCACGGGCGGTCTTGAGGTTGTCGATGGCGGCGAGCAGGGGTTTCTTGTCGGTGGTCGGCGGGACGAGCAGGCCCGCGATGCCGGAGAAGGCGACCAGGCCGATCCGGGTGTCGCCCTCCTGGGACTCGACGAAGCCGCGGGCCGCATCGACCGCGACGGCGAGCCGGTTGGGGGCGATGTCGGTGTTGCACATCGACCCGGACACGTCGATGGCCAGCAGGATCGTGGTGTCGTTCGACGGGACCGCGACCGACGCCTGTGGCCGGGCCACGCCGGTGGCCAGGGCGAGCAGGCCGATCAGGAACAGGTACACCGGGATGCGGCGGCGCCAGGCGGTCCGGCCGGGCAGCGCGGCCCGGATCAGCGCGATGCTGGACACGGTGACGGCGGTGCGTTTACGGCGCCGGTTCAGCCACCAGCGCGCGGTCAGCAGGAGGGGGACGACGAGCGCCGCCAGCAGTGCCCACGGCCAGCTCAGCGACATCAGATGATCCTTCCGTGCCAGCGGACGCCCAGCAGGCCGCCGAGGGTCAGGAGCAGCAGGGCGGCAGCCGCGAACGGCGCGGTCAGCTCGATCGGTTCCTTCTCGGTGGTGAGCCGCAGGTCGATCGACCCGGTGCTCGCGGCCAGGGCGGCGGCGTCACCGGCCTGCTGGTACGACCCGCCGGTGACCTGCGCGACCGTGGTCAGCAGGGTCTCGTCGAGGGCGGTCCCCAGCTGGAAGCCGTCGACCTCGACGGTGGCACCTCTGGCGGTGCCGACGCCGACGGTCTGGATGCGCACGCCGGCGGCCGCGGCGAGTTCGGCGGCGGCCTGCACGTCGGGTCCGCCGGTCTCCTCGCCGTCGGAGAAGACGACGATGGTGGCCGACGGCCAGTACCCGAGATCCTGAGTGCCCGCGGCGGGCCCTTCCGGCGACGGGAGGCTGACCGGCTTGCCGGTGATGGTGCCGAGCCCCACCAGGATGGCCTGGCCGAGTGACGTGCCGCCGCCGGGTGTGACCCGCCCGATCGCGGCGATCGCGGCGGCGTGGTCGTCGGTGGGTGTCTGGGTGAGCAGGGCCTGGTCGCCGAAGACGAGGACGCCGACGTCGACGGTGTCCGGCTGGTTCTGAACGAACGCTTTCGCGGCCTCCTGGGCGGCGCCGAGCCGGCTGGGCGTCACGTCGCCGGCGGACATGCTGTTGGAGGCGTCGAAGGCGAGCAGGACGGTACCGGCGACGCGGGGAACGGCGACCTCGGCCTGCGGGCGGGCCAGGCCGACCAGCATGACCGGCAGGGCTGCCAGCAGCAGCGCGGGCGGAAGGTGCTGGCGCAGGCCGCTGCGGTTCAGGGTGGCGAAGCCAGCGCTTCGCAGGGCGTCCGCACGCCTCTTCTGCAGGGCCACGTAACCGGCTGTCGCGGCCACGGTGAGCAGGACGGCGATGGCGATGACGGCCGGGTGGAGGAAGGTCATCGGCGCCTCCGGCCGGATCGGCGGACCATGTCGACCAGGGCGGCGAGCATGTCCTGGTCGGTGGTGATCCGGTGGGCGTCGACACCGGCCCGGCGCATGCCGGCGGCCAGTTCGTCCTCGCGGGCGGTGACCTGCTCGGTGAGGCGGGCGCGCAGCAGCGGGTCGCTGGTGTCGACGAGCAGCTGTTCCCCGGTCTCGGCGTCCTCGACGAGGACGAGCCCGAGGTCGGGGAGGTCGAGTTCGGCGGGGTCGACGACGCGGATGACGACGACCTCGTGGCGGTGGGTGAGCTGGGCGAGAGGGCGGTCCCAGCCGGGGTCGCCGATGAAGTCGGACATCACGAAGACGAGACTGCGTCTTTTCGAGGTCGTCGTGGCGGCCAGTTTGAGCATCGCCGCCAGATCCGTCGTCCGGTCCGACCTCGTCCGGCTGTCGGCGGTCAGCTCGCGGGTGATGCGCAGGACCTGGTCCCGTCCCGTCCGCGGCGGGATGATCTGGTGGGTTCCGTTGTCGAACAGGATCGCCCCGACCCGGTTGCCACCCTGCGAGATCAGCCGGGCGACGCTGACGGCGAGTGCGGCGGCGGTCGACTCCTTCCCTGCCCCGGACCCGAAGCGCATCGACGCCGACCGGTCGACCACCAGCCAGGCGGTCATCTCGCGGTCCTCGGTGTACTGCCGGACGAACGGCTCGTCGAGGCGCGCGGTGACGTTCCAGTCGATGTGCCGGACGTCGTCCTCGGGCGTGTAGGAGCGCAGGTCGGTGAAGTCGAGCCCGGCGCCGTGCCACACGGTCCGGTAGGAGCCCTGCAGGCGGCCGTCGAGCCTGCGCCCGAGTTTCCACTCGAGGCGCCGCAGCAGGCGGTCCGGGGCGGTGGTCATCTAGCGGCCCCGGCCGGCCGGCTCCGGGAACGACATGTTCGCCATGATCTTCGAGATGATCAGATCGGCGGTCACCTCGTCGGAGAGCGCCTCGTAGGAGAGCACGAGCCGGTGCCGCAGCACGTCGAGGGCAAGGTCGCCGAGATCCTCGGGTACGACGTACTCCCGGCCGCGGATGTAGGCGAGCGCCCGTGCCGCCAGCACCAGGCTGATCGAGGACCGTGGGCTGGCGCCGAAGGTGACGTAACGGGCCATGTCGGTGAGGCCGGTCCGGCCCGGGTCGCGGGTGGCGTGGGCGAGGTTGACCGCGTACTCGATGAGCGAGGGGTCGACGTAGACCCGGTCGACCTCCTCCTGCAGGCCGGTGAGCACCGCCGGGTCGATGATCTTCTGGATCACCGCGGGCGGGGTCAGAGCCCGCTCGACGACCACGAACTCCTCGGTGACGCTCGGGTAGCCGACGACGACCTTCATCATGAAGCGGTCGACCTGAGCCTCGGGCAGCGGGTAGACGCCCTCGTTCTCGATCGGGTTCTGGGTGGCCATGACGAGGAACGGGTTCGGCAGCTTGTGGGTCTCGCGGCCGATGGTGACCTGCCGCTCCTGCATGGTCTCCAGCAGGGCGCTCTGCACCTTGGCCGGCGCCCGGTTGATCTCGTCGGCCAGTAGCAGGTTGGTGAAGACCGGGCCGAGCTGCACCTGGAACTCGCCGGTCGGCTGGTGGTAGACCCGGGTGCCGACGATGTCGGCGGGCACCAGGTCGGGGGTGAACTGCACCCGGTGGAAGTCGCCGCCGACCGCCTCGGCCAGCGACTTGACGGCAAGCGTCTTGGCCAGGCCGGGAACGCCCTCGACGAGGATGTGCCCGCGGGCCAGCAGCGCCACGATGAGACGTTCGAGCAGGTTGTCCTGGCCGACGATGGTCTTCTTGACCTCGTACAGCACCTTCTCGATCGGGCCGGCGGAGGCGGGCGGGGCGTCGGTCCAGCTCATTCGTCCATCCTTGCTGTAGTGGCCTTGCTGTCCGGAGCGGAATCACAGCGGTGGCGCCTGTCCTTCACCCTCCCCGCCGCCGAGGGCCGCGCCGATCGGGACGGCGAAGCCGATGCCGATGAAGGTGCCCGCGCCGCTCGGGTTGGCAAGCGCGATGACGATGCCGACCACCTGGCCGCGGTCGTTGATGAGCGGCCCGCCGGAGTTGCCGGGGTTGACGGCCGCGTCGAACTGGATGAGGCCCTCGATGTCGGCCTCCCCCTCGTCACGGTTCAGCTTGCGTTCGAGCCCGGAGACGACGCCGCTGCTGGTGCTGAAGGTCAGGCCGAGCGGGTTGCCGATCGCCACCACGTCGTCGCCGACCTGTGTGCCGCCGCCGAGCACGGCCGGGACCAGGGTCTCCGGCAGTTTGTCGGGGGTGAGGGTGGCGATGTCGCGCGACGGGTCCTCGCTCGCCGCCCGGGCGGTGGCCTTGGTGCCGTCGGCGTAGGTGAGCCGGATGCTCTCGGCACCGTCGATGACGTGCAGGGCGGTGAGCACGGTGCCGTCGGCGTTGGCGATCACGCCGGTGCCGGTGCCGGCTTCGAGACGGTTGCGGTCGTCGAGCCCGGTGGTCTCGATGAGGACCACGGACGGGGTGAGAGCCTCATACACCTCGGCGACGGTGAACGGCGTCTCGGAGGCGGACGGGGAGGCCGACGGGCGGGCCGTGGCGGGCGCCTGGTCGTCTCCACCACCGCGGACGACCACGACCACGGTGATCGCCACAGCCCAGGCCACGATGGCGCCGATGAGTACCTTGCGGCGCAGCTCAGCGGTGTTCCACCGAGTCTTCGGCTCCGCCGGGACGGGCTCCGGCTCGGCGGGGCAGTCCGGGCGGAGCACCGTCATCACGACACGACCGCCAGACTCTGCATTCATCGACCCTAGAAGCGTTTCCTAGGAATCCGCCATGAGAGTTCTGATGGTTTCCGGGACGCAAAAACCTCCACAGGTTCCTGAAGGTGGCATATCGCCCCAACCCTGCGGTCTTGCCGCACCGTGCCACGGATGCTTAGGTATCGAAGAAGTCCGATGTATACGGGGAACAATCGGAGGTAACGATGAGAACGGCACGAAATCTGGCGACAGCCGCGGTGACCGGCACGATCCTCTCGGCCGGGCTGCTCACCGGCCCGGCACAGGCCGCCGACTCCTTCACGCTGTGCCTCCCTCCGTCGACGTGCGCGTCGGCGTCCGTCACGGGCACGGTCGACTGGACCGCCGGGAACCTGACCGCCACGGGCGTCAACAACGCCTACACCTCGGTCACCGTGACGGTCTCCACCACGAGCCGGGTCACCCGGGTCAGCCTGGCCCGCGGCGTCCGGCGCACCTTCACCCAGACCATCGCGGCCACCGACCAGAGCCTGACGGTACGCCTGTGCGCACCGTCCGGCACCTGCAACTCGGTCACCCTGACCCGGCCCTGAACGCGAACGGGGGCGGCGCCCTGACGGTGCCGCCCCGATCCGCGGGTGCCCGGCGCGGACACCGAATGCCTACCGACGGCTACCGCTCGGTAACGGAGATGGGTAGCGTGCTTTCATGAGCACCACACAGCGCAGCAACGCCCATGTCTCGGAGAAGCAGGCGCGGCAGACCGCTGAGGCCGCTCGCGAGTCCGAGTGGAGCCGGCCCAGCTTCGGCAAGGAATTGTTCCTCGGACGATTCCGGCTCGACCTCATCCATCCACGGCCGGCCGCCGAGCCCCGGCCGGAGTTCCTCGACCGCCTGGAGGCCTATCTTCGCTCCGAGGTGGACGGGCCCCTCATCGAGCGCGAGGCGCGCATTCCCGACGACGTCTTCCACGGGCTCGCCGCTCTCGGCGCGTTCGGGATGAAGATCGACCGGGAGTACGGCGGCCTCGGACTGTCCAATCTGCACTACTGCCAGGCGCTGACGATGACCGGCTCGGTCAATGCCGCGGTCGGCGCACTGCTCTCCGCACACCAGTCGATCGGTGTTCCGCAGCCGTTGAAGACGTTCGGCACGCCGGAGCAGAAGAAGGCGTTCCTGCCCCGGCTGGCGGCCGGTGAGGTGTCGGCGTTCCTGCTCACCGAACCGGACGTCGGCTCGGACCCGGCCCGCCTGGGCACCGTGGCCGAGCCGGTCGAGGGTGGCTACAAGCTCAACGGCGTGAAGCTGTGGGCCACCAACGGCACGGTCGCCACCCTGCTCGTGGTGATGGCCCGCGTCCCGGAGAAGGGCATCACCGCCTTCGTGGTCGAGGGCGATTCGCCGGGCATCACCGTGGAACGCCGCAACGCGTTCCTCGGCCTGCGCGGCCTGGAGAACAGCGTCACCCGGTTCCACGACGTCTTCGTCCCGGAGGCGAACGTCATCGGCGGCCTCGGCAAGGGCTTGCGGATCGCGCTGACCACGCTGAACACCGGCCGGCTGTCGCTGCCGGCGATGTGTGTCGGCGCCGGCAAACGTGCGCTGGCGATCGCCCGCGAATGGTCGGCGGACCGCGTGCAGTGGGGACGGCCGGTCGGCGAGCACGAGGCGGTGGCCAAGAAGATCGCGTTCATCGCGGCGTCCACCTACGCCATGGAGTCCATGCTGGACCTCTGCTGCCTGATCGCCGACGACCAGCGCAACGACATCCGGATCGAGGCGGCCCTCGTCAAGCTCTTCGCCAGCGAGATCGCCTGGCAGGTGGCCGACGAGCTGATCCAGATCCGCGGCGGCCGCGGCTACGAGACCGCCGATTCGCTCACCGCGCGCGGCGAACGCGGGGCCGAGGCCGAGCAGATCCTGCGCGATCTGCGGATCAACCGGATCTTCGAGGGCTCGACCGAGATCATGCATCTGCTCATCGCCCGCGAGGCGGTGGACGCGCACCTCTCGGTGGCCGGTGACATCATCGACCCGGAGGCGGATCTGCGCCGCAAGGCCCGCGCCGGGGCACGGGCCGGGGCGTTCTACGCGAGGTGGCTGCCCACGCTGGCGGTGGGTCAGGGTCAGAATCCGGGGGCGTACGGTGAGTTCGGTCCCCTGGCGGCGCATCTGCGGTACGTGGAACGCGCCTCGCGCAAACTGGCCCGCTCCACGTTCCTAGGGATGTCCCGCTGGCAGGGCCGGCTGGAACGCAAGCAGGCCTTCCTGGGCCGTATCGTCGACATCGGCGCCGAACTGTTCGCGATGTCGTCGGTGTGCGTGCGCGCCAACGCCGAGCTTCCGGACCGTCCGGAGGGCCGCGAGCTGGCCGACCTGTTCTGCAAGCAGGCCCGGCTGCGGATCGAGGCCGGGTTCGGCGCGCTGTGGGACAACACCGACAACCTGGACGTGGCGGCCGCGAAGCGGGTCGTCGGCGGCCGCTACCGGTTCCTGGAGGACGGCGTGATCGCACCGTCCTCGGACGCGCCCTGGGTGTCGCAGTGGACGCCCGGCCCGAGTACGGCCGAGGACGTGCGCCGGCGCCTGAAATGAGCGGTGCCTGAAATGAGGAAAGTCCCCGGGCCTGACCGGCCCGGGGACTTCTCTTCTCAGCTGGTGACGGGTTCACCCGGCACGACGAACAGCGGCTTCCACGGGTCGTCGGGGCTGATCGGGTACTCGGTCGACGGCGCGTCGCCGGTGCTGGTCCAGCGGGCCTCGTACGGCAGGTCGTTGAAGAGCACCTTCTGCCCGCGGGAGTAGATCGTCTCCGGCTTCCACTCGTCGGTCACCCCGGTGACCGTCGGGCTCGGTGCCGGCGCCACGTCGGACGAGGTCACCGGGCCGATCACCGACCACGGCGTGGGTGTGGTGGAGTCTCCGCCGGCCGACGGGTCGGTGCCCTGGTTGGCCCACTTGGCCTCGTAGACGACACCGTGCCAGACGACCTTGTAGCCGCGCACGTACTGGGCGGTGAGACGCCACACCGGGTAGGGGCTCTTCGCCGGGTCGTCGGTGACCGACGACTGCGCCGGGATGGTCACCGCCTCCCGGCCGGAGTCGCCCACGATCGCGCCCGGCAGGTCGGCGAAGACCTTGGAGAACGCCAGCTTCTCCTGGGAGACGCCGCTGCACGTGTTGGAGTGCACGACGACGTTGGTGAAGGTGCCGGTGCACTGCGAGTCCCGGTTCAGCGACCACATCGACACCCGGCCGAGGCCGTTGTCGACGGCGAAGGCGGCAAGCCCCTGCGCGTCGGCCACGGTGAACCGCTCGGCGTCGATGTCGTTCTGCCCGATCATCGGGGTCGCACCGATCCGCGACCACACCTCGGGGCCGGTCAGCTGCACACCGAGTCGCAGGTAGAGGTCGGACAGCTGCTTGTGGGTGGCCTCCAGCGCACTCTCGCCGAGTTCCAGCATGTCCGGGCTGGAACCGGCGGTGCCGTAGTCCATGATCATGACGTTGACGCCGCGCAGCGCGACCCCGCCCTCCAGGGTGGCCCGCACCGCGGCGACGCCGTCGACGGTGAGCCCGGTCGGCGCGACGGGCAGGGTCATCCACACGTCCAGGTTCTCGCCGGCCGCCTTCCGCTCGGCCTGCAGCGTCTTCAGCGCGAGGGCGCGGCGCTGCAGGGACGCCTGGTCGGCGACGGCCGTACCCTCGATGTCCAGGTCGAGGGTGTCGAGCTGGTAGCGGCTCACCAGCTGCCGGTAGGCGTCGGTCAGCCGCGCCTGGTCGGTGCAGGCCACCGCCAGCTCGGTGTTGGTCAGGCCGCCGACACTGAGCATGATGTCGCCGCCGGCTGCCCGCAGCTGTTCGATCCGGCGGTCCAGCTCCAGCGACGCGGCTGCCTCATCGGGTGTGTAGAAGCCACCCCAGCTGGGCGCACATCCGTCCTCGGGGTCGGCGACCACGAACGCGAGAGCCACGTCGTTGGCCGGGTTCACGGCCGGGTCCTGGAACTCGAAGGTGGGGGTGAGCGTGACGTCGACGTACGGCACCGCCCACGATTTGACGGTCGGGCCGGCGTTGTCCCGGTAGTGGATCACCGCGGCCGTGCCGCCGGCTCCTAGCCCGGCGACCACCAGGATCAGGAAACTCAGCCGCAGCCAGGACAGCTTCTGGACCGGGCCCTCGGGCTCCTGCCAGTCCGGGTCGGCGAGCGGGTCGTCCGGTTCCGGCCGCACCAACTGCGGGGTGGCGGTCTGCATGGCTGCCCTCTCGTTCACGGATCGTCGTCGGCTTCTCGAATCGGCAGCTCGGCTGCGCGCTGAAGGCAACCGGGCGGAAACCTTCAAGCCACCCAGCGCGCCGGCCGATGGTTCCGGTCGACGGACACCGGCGGAAACGCGCCGGGACCGGCGTCCCATTCCCAGTGAGAGGCCATCCCAGATGCAGCGCAAACCGGTGGACCAACACCGGCTCGACACCCCACGGCAGTGGGGCTCGGACCGGCGGTCGGATCCCCATCCGCTGATTCCGCCACCCGTCTCCGAAGGCCGGATCGCCCGCGGCCGGCTCGCGATCGTCCTGACCATCGCGGTCTGGGCCTGTTACATCGCCTACACCGTGTTCGAGCAGTTCGTCGTCGGCAGGGCGAGCAGCGCGAAGCTGGTCGTCGAGGCGATCGTCTACATGCTCGTGGTCACCGCGCTGATGGGCTCGGCGATGGCCTACCTGATCACGCGGATCGGATTCTTCTACCGCAGCCGGGCACACCACCGGGCGCCGCGGATCGCGCTGGACCCGTTCCTGGCCGGGCCGACGCCGTCGGTGACCGTGCTGGTGCCCTCGTACCAGGAGGACGAGCGGGTCATCCGCACCACGCTGCTGTCGGCGGCGCTGCAGGAGTACCCGGGGCTGCGGGTCACGCTGCTCATCGATGATCCGCAGCAGCCGAAGACCCGGGCCGCACGTGACCTGCTGCTCGCGGCCCGCGCCCTGCCCGGCACGATCGAGTCCGAGCTGACCGTGCCGTTCACCCGAGCGCAGGCCGCGTACGACAGGTTCGAGAACGGCCTCGACAGCCGCGACACCCCCGTCGTCACCGTCGACGACATGCGCGACCTGGCGGCCGAGTACCAGTCCGCGGTGGGCTGGCTCTACGGCCTGGGTCACCGGCAGGAGATGGTCGACCACACCGACACGTTCTTCGTCGAGCACATCGTCAACCGGCTCGCCGGTGACCTCGGCACGATCGCCGAGGCCCTGGAGCGCGGCGCGGCCGAGGAAGCGGTCCTCCCGGTCGACCGGATGACCCAGCTCTACAAGCGGCTGATGGCGATCTTCGACGCGACGGTGACGAGCTTCGAGCGCAAGCGGTACGTGTCGCTGTCCGCCGAGCCGAACAAGGCGATGAACCTGAACAGCTACATCGGCCTGATGGGTGGCAGCTACCAGGAGGTGAGCACCCCGATGGGGATCGCCCTGGTCTCCGCCGGGGCCGGCCGGGCCGAGTTGACCATCCCGAACCCGGACTACGTGCTCACCCTGGACGCCGACAGCGTGCTCCTGCCGGAGTACACGCTGCGGCTGGTGCACCTGATGGAGCAGGGCGCCTACGCCCATTGCGCGGTGACGCAGACGCCGTACAGCGCGTTCCCGGGCGCGGCGACCCGCCTGGAGCGGATCTCCGGTGCCACGACCGACATCCAGCACATCGTGCACCAGGGCATGACCCACTACGGTGCGACGTTCTGGGTCGGCGCGAACGCGGTGCTGCGCAAGAAGGCGCTCGACGACATCTGCGAGGCAGCCTACGAGGGCGACTGGGAGATCAAGCGGTACATCCAGGACCGTACGGTCATCGAGGACACCGAATCGACGATCGACCTCGGGGTGCACGGCTGGACGCTCCACAACTACCCGGAGCGGATGGCGTACAGCGCCACTCCGCCGGACTTCGGCTCCCTCGCCATCCAGCGGCAGCGCTGGGCCAACGGCGGCCTGCTCATCCTGTCCCGGCTCAAGGACCAGTTCCGGGCCAAGACGGCACGCGGGCAGAAGAACCGCTTCGGCGAACTGTTCCTCCGGGTCAACTACATGGCCTCCATCTTCTGGAGCTCCATCTGCCTGCTGGTCATGCTGGCGTACCCGTTCAACGCCGACCTGCTCAACCCGGTGCTGCTGCTGGTGTCGGTGCCGTACTTCATGATGATGGCGGCCGACCTGAAGTACGTCGGCTACAAGCGCATGGACATCCTGCGCATCTACGGTTTCAACCTGATCCTGCTGCCGGTCAACCTCTCCGGCAGTTTCGCCTCGATCCTGCAACTGCTCACCGGTGAGAAGAGCCAGTTCAAACGTACGCCCAAGGTCCGCAACCGGACGACGGCGGCGACCAGCTACCTCCTCGCCCCGCTCGCCCTGATCGCGCTCTGTGCCTACACCGTGGTCCGGGACGTCCAGCTCAGCCAGTGGGCGAACCTGATCTTCGCGGTGATCAACCTGGTCCTCGCCTCGTACGCGATGATCGCCTTCGTCGGCCTCGGCAATACCGTCGTCGACCTGCTCACCCACCTGAAGGGCTGGTTGTACCGCCCGGTGCAGCCGAAGAAGTCCCGCTCCGCCGCCCCGGCCACGAAGCCGGCCACGACCGCTCACGGCGAGAACCGCGCGATGGCCGGCGCCATCGGTGACTGGGCATCGGTGCTGCACTACGGCGCCGAGGGCAACTCCCCCGGCATGGTCGCGGTCCGGGCGTCACAGGCCGCCGCCAGCCGCCGCGGCGCCCGCGCCCCGCAGGTGTCCAGCTCGTTCGAGGAGTACACGTTCTTCACGGTGTTCCAGCCGATCTTCGAGCTGGAGTCCGGCGAGGTGGCCGGCTACGAGGCGCTGACCCGGTTCGCTGACGGCAGCAGCCCCCATCAGGGCCTGGCCGACGCGCAGGAGCACGGCCGGCACATCGACCTGGACGCCGCACTGGTCCGGGCCGCGATGGCCTCGGCCGCGTCGCTGCCGCAGGGCACCTGGCTCGCGGTGAACGTCTCGGCCGGGCTGCTGCGCCGGCCCCGTGAGCTGGAGCAGCTGGTCGCCGAGAGCGACCGGCCGATCGTCCTGGAGATCGACGGCGCCGACCCGGAGGATCTCGTCGATCTGCCGGCCGGGGTACGTATCGCGGTGGACGACGCCGGTGCCGGCTACGACAGCCTGGCCCGGATGGAGGCGCTGAAGCCGGCGTTCCTCAAACTGGGCCGCCACACGCTGGCCGGGGTGGAGGCCGAGGGTGCCCGGCGGGCCTCGATCCGGTCGCTCGTCGAGTTCGCCCGGGAGAACGGCTGCACGGTGATCGCCGAGGGGATCGAGTCGGCACCTCAGCGGGATGCGCTGGCCGCCTGCGGCGTACCGCTGGGTCAGGGTTTCTATCTCGGGAAGCCGGTGCCGGTGGAGCGTGCGCTGGCCGACGCGGCCAGCCGCTGACGTGCGAAGGGGGGCCTCCCAGCCGGGAGGCCCCCCTTCTCGTCGCGTCGATCAGCCGCGGGAGATCGCGGTCATCTCGTCCCGGTCGACGACCTTGATCCGCTTGCGGCCGTGCGGCTCGCCGAGGGCGATCTCGTGGGCGTCCAGCCGCTGCCAGCCCGCCCACGTGGTGATCGGCAGGCCGCGCTGCTCGAGGTAGATGATCGGGGCGTCCGGGTCGCCCTCCGGCGCGATCGGCAGCCGGTCCTGCGCCTGGTCCTCCAGCAGGCTCGCGACCGTCTCGCCGGAGCAGCCCTTGGTGTGGCCGATCAGGCCGACCGGGCCGCGCTTGATCCAACCGGCCACGTAGGTGCCGGGGACGTGCTCGCCGTCCAGGTCGATGACCCGTCCCGCGGCGTGCGGGACAGTGCCGGTACGGGTGTCGAACGGCAGGTCCGGCAGCGCGGTGCTGAGGTAGCCGACCGCGCGGTAGACGGCCTGCACGTTCCAGTCGGTGAACTCGCCGGTGCCGCGCACCCAGCCGTCGCCGGTCAGCTCCTGCGTCTCGGTGCGCAGGCCGACCACCTTGCCGTTCTCGCCGAGCACCTCGACCGGCGCCTGCAGGAAGTAGAGGTGCAGGCGGCGCGGCCGGTCCCGCGGGTCACGGACGGCCCAGTTCTGCAGGATGTCGACGCACATCTTGATGTGCCGCGTCTGGCGCATCGCCTCCAGGCTGGCCTCGTCGAACTCGATGCCCTCCGGGTGGACGATCACCTCGACGTTCGGCGAGTGGTCCAGCTCGCGCAGCTCCTGCGGGGTGAACTTGACCTGGCCCGGGCCACGCCGGGAGAACAGGTGCACGTCGGTGACCGGGCTGTTCTTGAGCGCCTGGTACACGTTGTCCGGGATCTCGGTGACCAGCAGCTCGTCGGCGGTCTTGGCGAGGATCCGGGCCACGTCGATGGCCACGTTGCCGGCGCCGATGACGGCGACCTCCTTGGCGTCCAGCGGCCAGTCGCGCGGCACGTCCGGGTGGCCGTTGAACCAGGAGGCGAAGTCCGCGCCGCCGAAGCTGCCCTGCAGGTCGATGCCCGGGATGTCGAGGGCCCGGTCCTTCTCGGCGCCGGTCGAGATGATCGTGGCGTCGTAGAATCGGTTCAGTTCCTCGGGCTTGACGTCGACGCCGTAGGCGACGTTGCCGACGAACCGGATCCGGGGGTTGTCCAGCACCCGGAACAGCGCGTTGACGATCTCCTTGATCCGGGGGTGGTCCGGCGCCACGCCGTACCGGATCAGGCCGTAGGGGGTCGGCAGCTTGTCGAAGATGTCGACGGTGACCGTCTCCGATGCCTTGATCAGATGGTCGGCGGCGTAGATACCGGCCGGGCCGGCTCCGATGACGGCAACTCGCAGGGGGCGGTTCATAGTCGCTTCCTAACTCGCGCTTCGATTCCGTCAGCCAAGATCGACGGCAGGCCGAAGCGAATGTAAAACCTCAACCTAGGTTCAGATCAAAGCGACCCCAATCACTAAAACCCCCAAACCGCACTTAGGGTGTCCTTATGCAGGCGCCTGAGCTGGGAAAACACCAATTTCTGTGTAACGGGTCTCCCCCAGGCCGGCCGACTGTCCACATCCCGCACTTCAGGACGCCGGACATCGACAGACGTTGCTAGACTCCGGCGGCTATGGATGAGCTGCTGGACCCGGACGCCTCCCGTGCGTACCTGCGCGACTGGCAGGACCGCATCGAGCGGACCACCGCGAACACCAGGGAAGCCGGCGACCGCATCGCCGCGATCCGCGCCGCCGCCCGCGACGGCAACGCCCTCACCGAGGTGACCGTCGACTCGGCCGGAACCCTCCTCGACATCCGCTTCACCGACCGCATCCAGCGGGTCCCACCCGACGCCGTCGCCCGCGCCGTGATGGCCGCCGCGGAAACGGCCCGCCGCCGCGCCGCCGACGAAGCCCGCCGCATCATCGACGACACCCTCGGCCCCGGCTCGGTCGCCGGCCGGGCCATCACCGCACAGATCGCCCGCCGGCCGGAACACCCGGGAGACCTTCCGTGAGCGACGGCTTCACCGCGGACCCCGCACAGATCCGCGCACACACCGCCAAGGTGGCGGCCATCCGCGAACGGTTCGGCGCCATCACCGCCGCGAGCGCGGCCATCACCCGCGACGATGCCGCATACGGCCTGCTCTGCGGCTGGATGGCCGGCATCCTCGACGAACGGCTGACCGCCCAGAGATCCATCCACGCGTACGTCGAGGAGAACCTCCGCCTCGCCGAGGACTCCCTGATCCGTACCGCCCGCGAGTACGACGACGCCGACACGGCCGCGGCCAACCGCATCCGTGACGCGGGGAACCGCCGATGAGCCTCATCGCCGCCACCGCGTCCACCACCACCGGAACGACCGGGCTGTCCCTCGCCGAAAGTTTCCAGGGCACCCTGCAGGCCGTCGACAGCGGCAGCTGGGCCGATCGCACCCTGGCCGGCGGCGCGTTCGCCGCCGAGGCCGCGGCCACCGTCCTCGACCCGTTCAGCGCGCTGCTGGCCAACGGCCTTGGCTGGGCGATGGAACACTTCGACCCGCTCCGCGAGATCCTCGACAAACTCGCCGGACTGCCCGACCTCGTCGCCGCCCACGCCGCCACCTGGCAGAACATCGCCCGCGAACTCGGCTCGATCTCCGTCGACCTGCAGGACTGCCTGCACGCCGACCTGCCGGACTGGCAGGGCGCCGCCGCCGACACGTACCGCAGCCTGATGGCCAACAACGTCAACGCACTCGGCGGCCTCGGCGTCCTGGCCGAAACCATGTCGGCGGCCACCCAGGCAGCCGGCAACCTGGTCACCTTCACCCGCGACCTGGTCCGCGACCTCATCTGCGACCTGGTCGCCCGCGTCATCGTCTGGGCGGCCGAAGCGTTGCTGGTCGTCACCATCCCGGTGGTGGCGGCGCAGATCGCGGTGGCGGTGACCAAGTGGGCGACCAGGATCGCGAGCTATGTCAGCGCCCTCATCACCAGTCTCGGCAACCTGACTCGCCTCCTCAACGGCTGACCACCCGATGACCCCGAGACCCCGAGGCCACGGCAGCGACTCCGACGGTTCCGGACCGTCCCGCCCGCACGGCGGAGCCGGCGGAGGTGGCGGCGTTCGTTCCGATGAGGTGACGGCGAGTGCGATCGCCCGGGCCGGGCGGGCGGGCAACGGCCCTGCCAGTACCCCGGCCGACATCGCCAACGGCCAGCCCCAGCACCTGTTCACCCACCCCACCGGCTCGCCAGGCGGCACGCCGACCGGATTCCCGGTCCGGATCAGCAGAAAGCTCGAACTTGACGACAAGAGCGACAACAGGCGCTCCGCCGAGCGCGAGAACGAGGCAGCAGTGATCATGGCCGATCAGGGCTATCGAGTGCAGCAGAGGCCCACGAAGCCCGAAGTCGCGAAGGCCAGAACGGCGACTGGCGACTTTGGCAACCCGACCAAGGATCCTGATTACCTTGTCGAAGGTCGCGTCTTTGACTGCTATGCCCCCAAACAGGGAAAGTCGCCCTACGGCATCTGGCGCGTCGCCAAGGAGAAGGTCGACGACCTGCAAACGCAGCGCGTCGTGCTCAATTTGAGGGACTGGCGAAATGACATCACTGACCTCCAGCAGCAGTTCACCGACTGGCCCATCGACAATCTCAAGGAAGTCAAGGCGATCCTGCCGGACGGCAGAGTGGTCCAGATAGCACTGCCTCGCACGAACGGATGAAAGTTCTTCACCATGGCCCTCGAATACAAACTCGTTCTCATCGGAGCCACCTCCCCCGAGCAGGTCCGCCAACGTGCATTCCCTGGTCGCGAGGATGAGCTCGTCGAAATCCCGCCGCTACTTACCGCCGACCTTCAGGAGCGGCTCGGGTTTCACGTGACAATTCGCGCTAAGGCCAGTGACTACATCGAGGTCGAGACGAATGGTGGGATGTGGGACCGAAAACTTCTGGAGCACGTGTCGCTGACCTTCCGAATGGACGAGTCAGCCGATTCCGACTGGTACATAACGAACATGATCACCGTCGTCCATCAGCTCCTGGAAACCGGCAGCGAGGACGCCCTGTTGATCCTGGACCACGACACTCTCTTGCTGGCACGGCACGGTGGCACACTTGCCAAACACGACCGGGACGGCTGGTGGGATCACTTTCCCGCCGCTGACCAGTTGATCCCCGGGTAGTTCCTGTTTGCGCGGTGATCGACAAACGTCAATCTCGTGCTGGGCTTGCGTCCAGTTCGGAGCTCCAGACTTAGTGATCGTTCGAGTTACCAACCGGCAGCTCGAGCGCCCACCGGCAGCCCGTCCCCGCCCGACGGACCGTTCGAAGGAGCTCCGATGTCCGCGACACCACCGGTTGCGACCGCCGCTCATCACTACCCCACCCGGGTCACACCGTTTCGCGCCCTGCTGACTGCGGCCCTTGCCCTCGCCGTCGTCCTCGGCGTGAGCGGCCCCGCGTACGCCGTCACCCCCGCCCAGAAGCTGGCCGTCCTGCAGTCGTTCACCCAGAACTCGGCCGTCTCCTACAACGACTGGAACGCCGCCCGTCAGAACCAGGCCGCGTGGGCGGAGTACGGCTTCGACTGGAGCACCGACCTCTGTTCGTCGAGCCCGGACAAGCCGCTCGGTTTCGACTTCACCCTGTCCTGTCATCGGCACGATTTCGGCTACCGGAATCACAAGGCGGTCGGCGCGTTCACGGACGCCAGCAAGAACCGGATCGACTCCGCCTTCTACGCCGACCTGAAGCGCAAATGCGCTACCTACGCGGCGGCGGTCCGCCCGGCCTGTGACAGCCTCGCGTGGACGTACTATCAGGCGGTTTCGCGCTTCGGTTCGCTGGCCTCGGTCGACTCCGCCGACGTGGAAGCAGCCGCCGCTCTGATCTGACCCCAACCCCCAGCTGGCTCTCACCGTGGTCTCAGCACCGCTGAGACCACGGCCAGAACCAGCCCACCAACAACCGGCTGCACACCACCGCTGCCTCAGCCAAGCTGAGGCAGCGGTGGGAGCCGGCTGGGGTTGAGTGCCGCGCTGGGCGTACCGGATCAGCAGTAGAGGTTTGCCCCGGGGGTGACGCCGAGGATTCCGGCGAACCGCTGGTAGGCGGTGACCCGGCTCTGGACCTGGGCGGGGTTGCCACCGTTGCACTCGAGCGACCCGTTGATGCTGCGGATCGTCTCGCCGAAGCCGCGGCTGCCGACCATCGCGTCGTGCGGGGTCATGGTGCCCGGGCCGCGCTGGGTCATCCAGTACCAGACGGCCGTCTGGTACGCGATCGACGCCTCGTTCTTGACCCGGTCGGGGTTGTTGAGCAGGTCGATGCCGAGGGCGTCACCGGCGGCCTTGTAGTTGAAGTTCCAGCTCAGCTGGATCGGCCCGCGTCCGTGGTAGGCGCTCTGGCCGGCCGGGCAGCCGTACGGCTGGTTGCGGTCGCAGTAGTGCGGCCAGTTCGCCTGGTTGATCTCCTCGACGTAGACGAGGCCACCGGATTCGTGGTTGATGTTCGCGAGGAAGGCCGCGGCCTCCTGCTTGCGGATCGTGTCGCTGCCGGTGCCGGTGAACGCCGGGTACTTCTTGACCGCGTCGATCAGGCCGGCGTACGAGTAGAACGGGATCCGGTTCGGGAACATCTGGTTGAACTGCGCCTCGCTGACCGGGAAGCTGCCCGGGTTGGCCGGCGGGTTGGTGGTGCCGCCGCCGGTGCAGGTGTACGGCGACCAGTACCAGGTGCTGATGACCGGGTCGTAGCCCGGGTTCTCGTTCGTGGCCCGGTAATACTGCCCGTTGGTGTACCGCACGATCGAGCCGGCCGGGTAGAACTGCCCGGCGACCCAGTTCGGGTGGTTACAGGTGGTGGTGGGCGGGGTGGTGGTGCCGCCTCCGCCTCCGCCCCCGCTGCCGCAGGCGCCGTTGTCGGCCCACACGCCGGTGCCGCCGGTGCTGGGCGTCTCGCCCTGCGTCCACCACTTGGCGGTCCAGTTGCGGCCGCTGTGGGAGGCCTTCTGGCCGCTGGTGTAGACGGCGGAGTTGTTGTAGGCGGCGACGCAGGCCTCGGCCGCGCTGGACGCCGTCATGGGCAGGATCGCGGCGGCCGCGCCGGCCACGGCGACACCGGCCGCGGCCACGATGGACAGAAGACGTCTTTTGCGCATGGTTCACCTTCCGTACGCCGGGGGACGCACTGGAGCGAGAGGGATGAGAGGTACATCGACTCAACTAGATCCCGGCGGCCGGAGTCAAGCCATCTGTTAAGAAAGTTCAGAAAAGGTGAAGCGCATAGAGTGCGAATCATGGACGTCTTCGGATCAGTGGCGGATCTGTACGAGACAGCCCGGCCCGGATACCCGGCGGCGATCTCGGCCATGATCGTCGACTACCACGGCGGCCGTCCCGACACCGTCGCCGAGATCGGCGCCGGCACGGGGAAGGGCACCGAGGTCCTGGCCACCCTCGGCGCACCCCTGACCTGCATCGAACCGGATCCACGAATGGCCACGCTGCTGGCCCGGCGCTTCCCGTCCGCCACCGTGCACACCGGCACCTTCGAGGACTGGACACCGCCCGCGGGTGGCGTCGACGTGCTTGCGTGCGCGATGGCCTGGCACTGGCTGGACCCGGCCACCCGCAACACACACGCCCGGCGGGCCCTCACACCCACCGGCACTCTGGCGATCTTCGGACATCGGTACGACTACGCGGAACCCGGCGCCGGGGACGCGGTCAAGGCGGTCCTGCACGCCGTCGACCCGTCCGTCGGCGAACGGCCGGTGGACTGGTTCCACCGGGACGTGGTCGAGCACGGTCAGTTCACTGACGTACGCAAGCAGGTGCTCCACCGGGAGCTGCCACTGAACCGGGAAGAGTATCTGGCCCTGGTGCGCACCTTCGGCCCGTTCCTGTCCCGCACACCGGAACAGCAGCGGGCCGCACTGACCGCACTCGGCCGGCTGGTCGACGACCTCGGCGGGACGATCGTCCTCGACCTGCGCACCACCCTTGTGCTGGCCAGGCCCGATCAGTTCTGAGGCTCGCCGGTACCCACGGTGGCGGCCGGGATCTCGATCCGTTCCGTGCCGTTCGCCCCGATCACCTCGACACCTCGCGTGCCGAGCAGGCCGTTCAGATCGAGTTCGACGGCGTACGGGACGATCGCGGGCTGGCCGGTCGCGGGCATGGTCCCGATGACCTCGATGCCCCAGTACTCCGGTTGCTGCACGAAACGCAGCGGGTTGAGCGTGACCTCCATGTTCGCGAACGGTTTCTGCCCGGACACGATCAGCATCGGCGGCGGCGGAGGATAGATCATCAACGAGACGGCGTCCGCTCGCTCGAAGTCGATGAGGTAACTCGACTCGGCGGGAGACAGACCGTCGGACTGCGGCACATCCGGCTCTTCCATCGACCCATGTTGATTCACCCGCTCACGCGGGTCAAGGGCGGCGGGTACCTGCACATGGCCGGCGCGGCGCCCGCGACCCCGGAATCACCTCAGCGTCGCAGTCGAGAGGACTCGTACTCCGGTGTCACACCGGCGGGAAGCAGCACGTAGGCCCCCGCCTTGCTCATGCCCGCCACCGTGTATCCCTCCGCCAGGAGGGTCACGAACTGTGCTCGCATCCGGGTCCGGGCCCGTTCCATCGACCCCGGATCAGCGTCTCGCAGCATGTCGATGTTCCTCGGTACGTGGATGAGTTCCGCCGAGGGGACCACCGAAACGAACCGCGCCTTTCCGGGCGTCCCCACGGCCGGCCAGCCGGCGTGCAGCCGCCACTCCATCAGCAGCCGGTCCGTGTGCTGATCGGTGTTGGTGCCGTCGTCGATCCGGCCGTAGAAATCCGGCTCGTAGGCGACGGCGGTAGCCCCGAGCTTGCAGAGGTTGAAATAGGCGTTCCTGAACAGGAGCGGGTCGGACGTCCATGTGATCGTGTCGAAGCCCTGGTCGAGGGCGAACTGCCGCTGGTGGCACTTCATCGCGAAGCCGACACCGCGGTCCCGGTGTGACGCGACCACTCCGGCCAGGTGCGAGTGCAGGGCTCTGGCACCGAAGAAGCCCACCGTGCAGCCGACGAGCCGGCCCTCGTGATAGGCACCGGCCACATAGTTGCCCGAACAACGCAACCCCCGCAGCAGGGAGGTGTTGATCACCTCGTCGCGTGCCGCCATGGTTCGGGCGCCCCAGACCTCCCACAGCAGGCGTGCGGCCGCCTCGAGATGCTGATGTCCGTCCAGCATTTCGACCTGGACGTCCGTGCCGGACGTGGTGAGCCGTCCGCCCACAGCGCCTTTGGTCCCCGCCACCGCCAACTGCCGAACCCCAATCCCGGGCCTGCGTGATCGTGACCGACAGCGTACCCGTGGGCAGCGATCATCGGACTCGGCAGAGCACGCCGGTACGACGGTGCGTGGCTCACGGCGCCAGAGTTCACCGGAACAGCTGAGGCTTGTCCGGTGGCCGGCTGACGGATGCGGCCGCCATCGCCATCTGGTCGCGCACCCGGCGTACCGAGACGTCCCACTGCCTGGACAGCCCCGGCCTGCTCTCCAGTGCCTCCCAGACGCTCAGTGCGAAATCGCCGAGCCGTGCCGCCGGCATCCAGAGATGCAGCAGATGGTCGACCGCCGGGCGAAGGCGCACCACGCTCTGCGCCGGTTGCTCCACCCCGATCTGGCTCTGCTCGATGACCGACAGCAACGCGGTCAGCAGCCAGTCGTGCAGCGCGAGATCCTCGAAGAGTTCGATGATGTCGTCGATGTCGGCAGGGGCGAGAACCAGGCGCACGGTACGCAACCCTTCCTCACGCACCGTGAATCGGATCCGAGTCTCGTCGGCACCCTCATCCAGGATGGCTGCCCAGCGAAGCACCGTCCGGCTGGTGCGCAACGGCGGCTGCCGATCCAGCGCCGGCGATCCCTGCACCTCGCTGATAAGGCGAGCGCAGAACGCCCCCATCCCTATCGTGGAGGTGTGGCGCTCCGCGGCCAGGTGCTCGGCCGCGATTCCGAGCAGGTCGGTCCGGCCCAGCGCCTCGACCACACCGAGCCGGGCCAGGTAGTGCGACCAGGCCCGCCGGTAACCGCCGACGATCGGGTCGACCCGGGCGACGGCGGAGCTCTGCAGCACCCGGCCACCGGTGAGCGAGGCCCGGCCCATCAGAGTGCCGACGCCGCGTACCCTGGCCCCGGAACGGGCGGCTATCCCGCAGTCCACCCCGGTGAACGTCTTCGGGCTGACCGCGTAGCTGATCGGCCGTTCCGACGTCCGGACCCGCTCGCCGGCCATCAACGCCAGGGCGTTCTCGGCGATCGCCGGGGACATGCCGCCGGAGTGACGCAGCGCGGCGGTCTGCACCTCACCTAGGATCAGCACCGCGCACCGGCCCGGTGTCCACGAACAGGTACTCGATCCGGTCGACCACCTCGAACGGAAGGGCGAGCCCCTCGTCCCCCGCCCGTTGGTTGATCTGGCCGGCCACCGCCGGATCCACCGCCACCTGCTGCAGGATCGTCCGCACGGCGTTTTCGACCGGCAGGAACAGAGGGGCGCAGATGGTCATGGTCCGGTATGACTGGAACGGGGCCGCCCGGTCGTTCACCTGCAGGACCAACGGCAACGCCCGCCAGTCGTCCGGCAGTTCGGCGGGCAGCCGTTCAGGCCGCACGACCTGGCGGCCGTTGTCGCGCAGCACGCCCAGCCTGAGGAGCTGCCATACGGCGGCGAGCATCGCGCAGGACCAGAGCCGGCCGCCAGGATCGTCCCGCCACAACTCGATGTCGGCGAAGATCGAATGGTTCACCGCCGCGTTCTCCGCGGGCGGGCGCCATTGGGTAGGCCGTTTCATCGCCTCGTGGGTCTCGGTCGCCGGCGAGCGCTGCCCGTTGCAGAGCCAGCCGGTCTGGCGGACCGGTGGCCGGGCGCCGGTCGTGTTCGGCGGTGGATCGTCCACCAGCCGAGCCACGACCAGCTCGGCAGGTGACAGGCCGGGCCGGCTGTCCTCGGACGGGTCCACCGGATCGGGTGCGGCTGGCGCGGTGTCGGCGCACCCCGACTCGCGCGCCAGGTAGTCGATCTCCAGGCCGGCCTTGTTCGCCGCCGCCAGCAATTTGGGCACCAGTACCGCGGGCGGGTCGAGCTTGCCGAAGTAGTCGTCGATCAGGACACAGGTGCTGATTCGCGGGCGGCCCTTCGGGTTCACCGCCTCATAGGCGGACCGGGCGGTGGCATACCAGACCCCGATCCGCCGGAAGTGTTCGACGAAGAACTCCTCGTCCTTGCGCAGGTCGTAGGAGTAGAAGTGGCCCAGTTCGACGGAGAGGTGAGCGAGCGGGACCGACTCGACACGGGCGTCGGCGGTCGATTCGAAGAACTCGGCGCTGGCCTTCATAGTCCGGTCCACTCCTCGTCCTCGGTGAGTTTGCGGGACAACTCACCGAACGCCTCCACCGTCGAACCGTTGGCGATCTCCCGGGCCACCACGTCGTTGTCGGAGATCAGCTGTTCCCGCCATTGCAGCACCGGATCCAGCGGTACCGCACCGAGCATCGCGCTGCGCCCCACCCGGTGCTGAGCCGCCAGGCGGCGCAGGTCCTCGTCGCAGTCCCGCAGCCACGCGACCTGTGCCGGGCGCAGACCGCTCAACTCGATGGAGTCCGGGTAGACCACCGCAGTACGGACGAACCGGATCGCCGACTGCAACTGATCCCGGTCGTGCCCGGCGCGCTCACCGACGTCGAGGATGCCGTCCCTGCCGTAGACCAGGCCGGAGGCCGCGGGGATGTGCTGGCGGGTCCATCGGTGAAAGATCAGCCAGCGCACGGCCACGCCACGGAGTGCCGGGTCAGCGGTCGCCTCCAGCACGAGCTGAGTGGCGTACGACCGGCCGGCACTCAGGTCGACGAGGCACATGTCGAACTCCTCGTCGAGCCGCTGGAGCAGGAGCACGCACCGGCGCAGTGCCTCCTTGTCCGGCCCGAACTCGCCGCCGTCCTGGTCGCCGGGGAAGAGCATCAACTTCCCGGAGCCGGGCGGGCGCTGCCGCAGACTCGACCGCGTCGACCGGCTCCAGACATCGATGCGCCTCGGTTCCCCGGTCGAGGTCACATCCGACTCCAGCAGGTACGAGTGCAGGCCACCACCTCCCTGGACACCCCGTGTCGCGTCGGCGATCTGAAAGATCGACCCCGCTGTGGGGGATCCGAAGTCGAAATCCAGGTAGCACACGTCGGAGCCGTCGAGGGCGCTCCGGTAGACGACGTTGCAACTCGTGACCGACCTTCCGGTGCCTCCCTTGTCGGAAGCCGCGAAGACCAGCACCCTAGTCCCCGTCCTGGAACTCGCGTGCCGCGGAAAGCTTGTCGAGTTCGCGCAGAACCTGGAGGAGATGCGCCGCCGCCGTACCGGGATGGGTCTGCATCATCTGGCGAGCCCGCCGCATGTTGATCGACTGCCGGGCGAGGCTTTCCCGCAGTGCCGGTCCGGCCTCGCCCGAACCCCGTAGCTGTTCCTTGTCGAACTGCTTGTCGGCCTCGGCGAGCAGTTCGGCGGCCAGGGCCGACACGTTCGCGCCCGATGGTGGGCTCTTCAGGATCATCTCGGCTGCGGTGCCCATGCACTGCACCACCCGGGCGGTGTGGTACCAGCTCGGTTCGTTGCGGTGAACGAGGCTCGGGAAGACGTTGCCGGGGTCGTCCCACAGGCCGGCCCCCCGTCCGTCCCGCAGCCGCCGGCGTTCCAGGTGTCGCCACACCGTGTCGGCCAAGGCCACCAGCCGCGCGTACTCCTCCGAGTCGTTGACCGTTTCGGCGAGTGCCAGCACCCGGTGCAACAGAAGGCTGGACAGCTCACCTAGCCGCCAGCCGAGCCGCGGGGCGTCGGGAGCGATCTGCTCCGCCCCGACCAGGGTGATCCACCAACCCGGCTGGTGCAGGCCGAGGGCCGGGTCCTCGGCGAGCGGACGGCGCCGGATACGGCCCCGGTCGGCCAGTTCCTCCAGGACCCGACCGACGCGCGACAGGTCGGCGTCGGGCGCATTGCGGTCGCCGAGCGTGTGCCGGACCAGCGAGACGACCAGGAGACTGTAGTAGTCGCTCTCCGACTCGTCGGTGGCTCGCCAGGGCAGTTCCTCGATCGGCCAGCGCTGGTCGCCCATGGTGGCGACGGTCGACCAGTACCGCTGCGCCAGATCCCACTGGAGGTTGAGAACCTGGGCGAGCGCCTGCTGCTCGTCGTTGAGAAGACCCGCCAGGCGGCTCTCCGAGGAGAACAGGTCACGGATGCCGTCGACCGCCACCACCGTGAAGTAGAGATACGGGAACGGCTCGGCGTAACCGGGCTGCGAGTACACCCCCGAGGCGGTCTTGACCTCCTCGGCGCCCTGCACGACACCCCAGGACCAGCCGCACTCGAACAGCTTCTCCCGGTTCTGCAGCAGGTCGTCCACCTCGTCGCTGCTGATGCCGAGCCCACGGAGACCCGCCATCACCTCTCGCAGGTCGCGGCGGATCCGGTCGACCATGTCGGGGTGGTTGGAGCCGGGGTAGACGACCTCACGCAGGGATCGGCCCTCCGGGCTGTCGGCCTTGAAGACGCTGATGGTGAAGCTGCGCTTCAGTCCGGCCATCGCGGCGGTGAGCCGTTTCTGGGTGTCCGCCTCGACCTTCGCAATTTCGTCCAGATACAACTTTCGCTGCACCTGGGGGCGGTAGCCGCGCAGGAACCGGAGGACCGCGATGCAGAGCACGACCGAGGCGGCGTACGAGTCCACCACCTCGAGCTTGAGTTGCTCCGGGGTCGGTTCGGTCTTGTCCTCGGGCGCGGTGGTGAGATAGCTGCCGCCGGCGAAGGTGGGTACCTGCGTCTCCGCGTCTGTGTACCTGGACAGGTAGGTGCCGACCAGGCCGACGATGCGCTGCGGGATCTCGACCGGACCGCCGAAACCGGCGAGCGCGCCGACGACGTCGTCCCTGGTCTGGTCCGGCTGGTCGTAGCGGATCGCCGGCAACTTCTGCGGTGGCAGGAGCAGGCAGAGGAGCAACTCGGCGTCACTGATGGAGTTGCTGCCGCTGCGGTCCTCCCACATGAACGACTGCGCCGGACCACACCACTTCGAGATCGCTTTCCACACCGACAGCAATTCCTGGCGGGGCTGAAGAATCATCGGCTGACTACCCACCGTTCATTCAGCCTGGGCAGCCCGCAGAGTGACATCCAACAGTCGGCCGACCAGGAACACACAGGTACAGTGCGGGTAGCTTATCTCGTCGCACTCCCCACGGGGGAGGTGTACATAGTGGACCAGTTTCACATTGGGCCATATGGGGGAACGCTTCCGCCTCACGCAGTCGCCGCGGGGTAATCTCCCAGTGGGTATTGTCATCCGAGATCGATCCGGAGCAATCCGGAGAGGCTCCCACGGGTGGGGAGAGACCCGTTTACGCCACGCCGAAGATCACTATTCTGCATTGCCGGGACTTCCTGGCCATGATTCGACCCGTGCGCGAGGGGAAGTCGACACCGTCCGACCTCGTCGCCCGGCTGCTGGACGAGGTGACCTCGGCAGGGCAGGGCGGATCGCCCGCGCTCGTGCTCGTCACCGGCAATCTGGCCGGGAACGCAGCATCCGGGGAGTACGAGCTCGCCCACCAGGTCCTGAGCACGCTGCGGGATCAGCTCGGCATCGACGAACGGCGCATCGTGCTCGTTCCCGGAGATCTCGATGTGAACCGGTCCAAGTCCGCGATCTACGCGATGCAGTGCGAGGCGATCCACACCTCCCCGATGGCCCCCTATTGGGAGAAGTGGCAGCCGTACGCCACGATGCTGCGCCGCTTCCACGGCGTGGAACTCCCCAAGGACCAGCCCTGGTTCCTCACCGAATGCCCCGACCTGCGGGTGGTCGTCGCCGGGCTCAACTCCACGATGGCGCTCTCCCACCTCTCCGGCAGCCCTGCCGGCCGGCTCGGTCACGATCAGCTCGAATGGTTCGCGCACCAGCTCAGCACCGGCGGCCGTCAGGAATGGTTGCGGATCGGCGTGTTGCATCACCGTCCCGAAGGCCACCCCGGACTGGACGACGCCGACGCGTTCAAGACCTTGCTGGGCCCGCACCTCGACCTGATAGTGCACGGCCAGGCGGGCGATCCGACGGTCAGCCCATTGGGGCACACCGGCGCGCCCGTGCTCGGCGGGCACGGCGCCTGGCAGCTGCTGGAGACCCAGGAGAGCCGGGACGGGCGGGAGGGCCGGGTACTCATCACTCCCGGCGACGGCGAGCCGGTCCGGCTGCCGCACCCTGTCGCGCGCCGCTCCACCGTGGTCCAGCCGTCCGTCCTGCGCCGGTTCGCCGGGCGGGTGGAGGAGGTCTGCCGCGTGCGCCACCCGCACGCCGACGTGACACTGGTGACGCGGCGAGGCTCGGATCGGGTGGCGTACCTGCGTGTCTCCCTGGACCGGAAGCGCGGCAACCGCGGGCCGGCGGAGCAACAACCGGTCGGGGTGTGCGCCGCCGCCGTGTCCCGGGAGGACATCGACTGGTTCGTCGAGGTGCGGGCGCGTTTTCTCACCGACGGCTCGGATCGGACGGTCGAGCTGGTCCATGACGGCCCGGAGGTGAACGGCGAACTGCGCACCTGGGCTGCGGGACGCGGCGTGGACCTGGTTGCCTTCCCCGCCTTCCAGATCGGCCCCGAGCTCGCCCATTTCTCTCGCAACCAGTTCGCGGAGCTGAACGCCAACATCGTCTACCGCGCCGACGCCTACGTCTCCCAGCGCTACACCGAGTTCCTGTCCGGGCCGGCCGCACCCTCTCCGGCACCGCCCGCCGACGATCTGCTCACCTGGCTGCGCCAATGGATCGAGTCCGAGCGCGGCCGGCTCGTCGTGGTGCTCGGCACTTTCGGGCACGGCAAGACTTTCCTGTTGCGGGAACTGGCCCGGCGGTTGAGCACGGAACCCTCGCCCACCGTGCCGATCCTGATCGACCTGCGCGGCTTCGAGAAGACCTGCAGCCTGGACGAACTGGTGGCGGTGCAGCTGTACCGGCAGGGCCAGCGCCAGTTCGACCTGGACATGATCCGCTACCTGCGGCGGGAGGGCCGGGTCGCGCTGCTCTTCGACGGATTCGACGAGCTCGCCACCCGGGTCACCTACGATCGGGCCACCGCCTACCTGGACACCATCGTCCAAGCCGCCGAGGATCGGGCGAAGGTCATCGTCACGAGCCGGGACCAGCACTTCCTGACCGACTCGGACGTCCTCACCGCGCTCGGCACCCAGCTCGGCAAGGACCGCCGGGTGGTACGGCTCGCCAACTTCGACGACACGCAGATCGTCGACTTCCTCACCCACAAGCTGGGCGACCCGGAGCGCGCCGAGAAGCAGTTCCAGCTCCTGCATCGGGTGAAGGACCTGCTCGGCCTGTCCCGCAACCCACGGATGCTCGGGTTCATCACCGAACTCGGCGAGGAACAGCTCCGATCGGCCGACCAGGCCCAGAGCCGGGTCACCACGGCCGACCTCTACCGGCAGGTCATCGACAGGTGGCTGAGTTTCGAGGCCGCACGGCTCCAGAACCTCAGCCGGGACGCGCCGGGCCGACCCGAGCTGCACGCCGCCGTGACCCTGCTGGCTCTGCGCCTGTGGGACCTGGCCCAGGACAGCCTCAGCCTCGACGACCTCAACGAGGCCGCTCAGCACCTGTCCCGGATGACCACGACCAGCGTCACGCCAGAACCGCAGGAGAGTGCCCACCTGCTCGGTTCCAGCACGTTGCTGGTCCGTTCCGGCGACGAGCGGTTCACTTTCGTGCACCACTCGGTTCGCGAATGGCTGATCGCCGACCACCTCGCCAAGCAGCTCCGGAGCGATGCGACCCCCGGACCGGCCGGCCGCTCGTGGTCCCCGCTCATGATCGAGTTCCTGTGTGGCATCGCCGGCCCCGAGGCAATGAAGGATTGGGCCGAGGGCGTCCTGGCTGACAGGCCGGCCCAGAGCGGAACAGGGCGCAATGCCCTGAAGGTGTTGCGCTTCCTCGGCGTGAACCGGTCCGCGTCACCGGTGAACATGGCCGGCCTCGACCTGCGCGGCGAAGATCTTAGTGGTCGTTATCTGGCCGGTGCCGACCTCAGCGGCGCTGACCTGACCGGGGCCAAACTGATCGGCGCTGAACTCAGCGGGGCCACACTGACCGGTGCCGCCCTCGTCCGTGCACGCCTCGACCGAGCCGTGCTCCGCGGCGCCGACCTCACCGGCGCCGACCTCAGCGGCGCCCGGCTGCTCGGCGCCGATCTGACCGGCGCCGAACTCACCGGGGCCCGGTTCCCCCGGGCCGCCCTGATCGACACCCGGGGCGTCGACGGCTCGACGTTGCGCGACCTGGACACGCTGGGTGCGGCGCTGCCCGGCGGAGGCCCGCCGGAGCCGCAGATGCTGTCGTCCGCCGTGGTACACGCGGTGGCGGTCGCCGCCGGTACCCAGATGCTCGCCGGCGCCGGCGCGGACGGCGTGATCCGTATCTGGGATGCTCTCAGCGGCGCCCCTCTGCGGTCACTCGCCGGCCACACCGGGCCACTGCACGCGCTCGCTTTCACGGCGGACGGCCGTTTCCTGGCAAGTGCCGGCGACGACGAGACGATCCGCATCTGGGACTCCACCAGCGGCCGGACCGTCCAGATCCTGACCGGGCACACCGGCCGGTTGCGCGCGCTCGCCTTCGACCCGCTGAGCAGGTTCCTGGCGAGCGCGGGTGACGAGACGATCCGCATCTGGGACACCGATGCCGGCAGGACCGTCCAGACGTTGGAAGGCCACACCGGCCGGATCCACGCGCTCGCCTGGCATCCGCGTGGTGCTCTCCTCGCCAGTTCGGCGGACGACGAGACCGTCAGGGTCTGGGACACGACGACCGGCCGGGCCGCACACGTCCTCGTAGGACACACGGGCACAGCGCACGCCATCGCATACGCGCCCGCCGGCGATCACATCGCCAGTGCCGGCGACGACCGGAGCATCCACGTCTGGGACGTCGCCGGCGAATCGATCGCACACACCATGACCGGCCACCGGCAGTGGATCCGTGCGATCGCGTTCCAGCCCGGCGGCCGGGAGCTGGCCAGTGCCGGAGACGACGGCACCGTCCGGATCTGGGACCACGTCACCGGTCGGCACCTGCACACGTTGACCGGGCACAACGGCACTGTCCACGCACTCGCCTACTTCCCGGACGGCCGGCTCCTCGCCAGCGGCGGTGACGATCGCACCGTCCGGATCTGGGACACGACCGACCGTGTGCCACTGAAGACCCTGCGAGCCGATGACACCGCGGCCGGAGCACTCTGTTTCCTGGGCGATCCGGACGACCCATGGCTGGCGGTCGGCTCAGCCGACGGAGGCGTACGCCTGTGGAGATCAACTGCCGGAGAGCCCACCCGCGTCGTGTGTGAACCGGGCGTGGCCGACCCGGCTGTCACCGCCGTGGCCGCGTCGCCCCGGGGCCGCCACCTCGCCACCGCTACCGCCGACGGCCACATCCGGATCTGGGACATCGACTCCGGCACGGCCGTCTCGACCCTGAGCGGTCACCGAGGCGCGGTGTGCCGTCTCGCCTTCTCCCCGGACGGCCGGCATCTGGCGAGTGCGGCCGCTGACGGCGTGCGGGTGTGGGGCCTGTCCGACGGCCGGCACCGCATCATGGCCGCTTTCGGGTGCTCCGCGATTGCCTTCGGGCCCGACGGGCGGCACCTCGCCGGCGGCGGCACCGACGGCTCCGTGCGCCTCTGGTCTCTTGCCGACAACCAGCGACTCTCCCACCCCGGGCATACCAGCGCCGTACGCGCGATCGCCTTCTCCCCGTCCGGAGACGTGCTGGCCAGCGCCGACGAGGACGGCGTGATCCGGTTACGGAGCTCCACCGGCGGAGCGCAAAGCCGCCTTCACGGCCACACCGGCGCGGTCACCGCGATCACCTTCTGCCCTACCGGCGACCGGCTGGCCAGCGGCGGCGCCGACGGCACCGTCCGGCTCTGGGACAGCAGAGGCCGTCAGGTCACTGCGCTCGACGGCCGGTGCGGCGCGATCGGCTCGCTGAGTTTCAGCCCGGACGGCCGCCGGCTCGCGGGCACCGGCGGTGACCGCGCAGTCCGGATCTGGGACGCCGGCCACGCCACGACGCATGCGATCCTGGTACCGCTCACCGGGCAGGACGTCGCGGTGCTGCTGCCCGGCCGGGGTCATGTTCTCCGCGGCCGGCCGGACGGAGAGTACTGGTACGCGCTCGGCATGTGCCGGTTCGAGCCCGGTGAACTCGACCCGTACGTGCCCGAATGCAAGATACTGCCGCCGGGCGAACGGCTCTGGTGAGGTTCAGGTCGCGTCGCGGCCGGCCGGCCCAGCGAGCAGCCGCCGTGCGACATCGGCCACGATCCCGGCCGGCGAGGGAGCCCCGAGCGCCGCTTGTGCCCACGACCGCGCCCGTTCGCGGCCGCCGAGGCCGGCGATGAACTCGAGCATGAGTGGCGACATCCGCGGGCGCAGCAGCCGGGCGACGGCCGCCGGCCGCCCCGGATCGAGACGTCCGGCGATCTCCTGTGCCACCAAAAAGTCCAGGACGGAGTCGTCGAGGAAACGGAAGCGGTAGTCCTCGTCGCGGACCAGCAACGCGCCGGTGCCGAGCAGCGCCGCGGTCGCGCTGCGGCTCGGCGACGCGACCCCGCGAGAGTCGGTGAGTCCGGTCAGGACATCGGCCGCAGCGCCCAGCGCATCCACACCGAGAGCTGCCTCATCGGACTCCCAGAGCCGCCGGGCCAGATAGGTGACCGCACGCCACAGATCCTCGAGCAGCAGTTCGCCGGGCATCGCCCGGCGGCGTTCGCCATCCAGCCAGTCGTGGATCAGACCCTGGTAGAGGCTCGCCACGATCTCGGGGTCGCCGCCGGACGCGGCGGAGGCGAGCAGCCGATCGTCGATGTCGGCGATGAGGGCCAACATCCGCGGGTTGCGGGCCATCCCGGCCAGCCCGCCCACGCGGTCGAGCAGGTCGAGCCGCTGCCGTGCACGGTCCGGGCCGAGCCGCCTGGTGAGAGCGTCGAGGATCTGTCCCCGCTCGAAGGCGTGCAGACGGATCCGCTGCACCCGGTCCGCAGTCCTGTAGGGCGCGAACGCGTCAGTGAGCAGGTCGAGGTCACGGCTGACCAGGACCAGCTTCGCCCGGTCCGGCCGCGCCCAGGCACGCCAGCCTTCCAGCCGTTCCCGCAGCCGGTCCCGGGCGGCACGGGCGACAAGGTCGTCGAGGCCGTCGCAGAGCAGGGCGACCCGGCCCTCGCCGAGCAGGTAGCGGCTGCGCTCCCGGTCGATCCCATGGACGCCACCACGGGACAGCCGGATGGCGACCAGCTCGTCGATGTCGACCCGCCAGTCCAGGTCACGAAGGTCGACCAGGACCGGCACCACCGGATCCCGGTCGGTGTGCAACTGCCGGGCGAGCTCCCGCAGCAGGAAGGTCTTACCCATGCCGGTGTCCGCGGCGACCGCGACGAGGCGGCCGTCCGGTCCGGACAGCCAGCCGCGCAGCACGTCCCGCAGATCGGCGCCGCCGGTTTCACCCGTCAGCAAGGTGTACGGCCGGGGCACGTAGAACCCGGGCGTGAGGGCCGGCTCGTCGTCCTCGAGCGACGCCGCCTGGTCGGCGGCGTAGCGGAGCACGTCCTCGCCGACCTGGAAGTCGGCGAAGCCCAGCAGCCTGATCCCCTGCGCCGACGCCTGCGCGGGAAGCAAAGGGCCGACCGGCGCTGATCGGCTGACCAGGGTGGCGTCCCGGCCTGGGCTCTCCTGGCGGACCACCTCGTCGAGGAAGCGCCGGACCACGCCCGTATCCGGCTCGCCGTCGAGGACCCCGATGCATTCACGTCTGCCGGGAGCCGAGACGATCAGGTAGCCCGCCTGTCCGGCCAGCCAGCGACGTTCCACCATCGAAACCTGCGGGTGCCGAGCCCGGTAGGCCCGCGCAACCCTGGCGAGCAGGCTCGTACGGGCCGGATCTGCCGGGTCGTCGGCCGCCCGCGGTGGCATCGGCCGGCCAGTCTCGGCCAGCCACCAGTGGTCGCCGTACACATGCTCGACGGTCTCCGTCCCGGACGACACCTGCAGCGTTCCCGGTCTCAGGTCGAGCACCTGGTGCGGCAGGGACGCGCCGACCACCGGCAGCCCGGTGGAACCGAGCTCCCTGATCCCACCCGGCTGCCCGGTCAGCAGCACATCCAGATGCGCGGCGAGGTCCGTGGCCTCGTCGGCCGGGTCGTGGTGCACCACACCGACACGCAGCCAGCCGCGACCCTCGTAGTCACGCAACCGCCGGGCGAACCAGGCCCGCTGGGCGTCCCCGAGCCCGTCACGCGGGAGCTCGGCCTCGTGGCTGGCCGGCACCGTGGAGTTGAGCGCGGCGACCACCGTACGCAGGGCCGGAATCTCGAAGAGCTGCCAGGGTTGGTGCTGCTCGAAAGCGGTGCCGCCGGGGACCCGGCCGAGGAAGCCGGCGAGCGGCTCCCATTTGGGCCAGTAGGGCGGCACCGGTTCAAGGCCGTCGGCCCGGCAACGCTCGAAATAGAGCGCGCACAGGCCCAGGTTGACGTCACCGTCGCCGGGCACCACGACGATTCGCCCGGGTGGCAGCCGCATCCGCGTCCGAAGGCTCTCCAGCCGGGAAAAGGCCCCCTGGTATTCCGGCTGGATCGCCTCCCGGGCGACGCCACCGGTGACCACCACCAGATCGGGTCGCACATCGGGCGGCAGGTACGGCCACGGATCCGCCTCGAGTGCGTCCAGGTGCAGGATCGTGAGACGTTCGCGAGCCCGGCGCGCCGGCAGCGCGACGGGTGTGGCGGGCACGGCAACCGCGCTGCCGGTCAATCGGCGCAGCACGTCGGCCCGGACCGCCGCGAAAGGCTGCCGCAGCGCCGGAACCGTCAGGCTGCCCCCGGGTGCCGACATCACTGCGGCGAACGAAGCCCCCGGCAGTTCCAGATGCCGTTCGACATAGTCGGAAACCTCCATGAACACACGGCCCGCCTCGGACTGCCGCAGGGTGCCCAGAAGCAGTTGCCGGACGCCCGGCAGGAATTCGAACTGCTCCCCGTCCGGTTCGAGCAGGCCGCCGTAGAGCACCTCGGCCAGATGCACAGGCCGTGAGCCGGGAACCATCACGGCCTGGACGAGGCGCATCACGGCCAGGTTGAGCGGTACCGCAGCCGACAGATATCGGGCGAGGTACCAGGCGGGAGCCGACGCGCCGGCCCGGAACAAGCGCACACGCTGCTCGGCGGTCGCCTCCGCAGCGGGCTCGAGCCTGCCCCGGCCTCGCCCGGTCTCGCCCGCAGCCGTCACGATCGCGTCGATGCCACCCACCGCCCGGCCCGCCACCAGATCGGCCCAGGGTCGCAGCCAGTGTGGATCCAGTTCCAGCACGGGCGTCGGATGGCCGGCTTCCGGCAGGCGCCGACGGCGCATCGCCGAGGAGAACGAGTAGTCCGCCCCGGGCGCACCGGCCCGCGGCGCGGAGAGCCGCCCGGCGATCGGGGCGAGCCCGGTACGGTTCCAGAGTCGTTCAGGCAACGGCTGCAGGATCGCCACCGGGGCGCGGGACGACCACCGCCCCAGCAGCTGGGCCATCTCGCCGTCGTGCCAAGGCGGGCCGATGCAGTCACTGAGCAACAGCACCAGATGCCGGCCCGGACGGTCGACCAGGCGTGCCGGCGACCGTTGTGCCGCCGCGGACCGCACCACGCCGACCGTGCCGTCCGGCTGAAGGCCGAGCCGGACCACCCGCATCGTGCGGAACGCCCCGAGCCGTTCCAGCATCGTCCCGGCCTCCTGGCCGAGCCGGTTCCACACCCCGTCGATCGAACTGTGGTCGAGCACCAGGGTCAGGTCCAGCCAGCGGTCCGGCGCCGGCCGCCACACCGGTGTCCACATCCGGCGCTCGGCTGTCTGCTGTGCCGTGGCGTCCTCGTCGAGGATCACCCGGCGGCCGGAGGGCGACCTGCGTTTCAACGGCCGCAACGCGTGCAACGTCCGTCCGCTGTTCGGTAGTGCCGGTGCGGTACGGGCCAGCAGCGGCCATCCCGGTACCGCCTCCAGCCGGACCTCGTCACCGGCGACGGGCCCGGCCTCGCCCTCGCCCTCGCCGGTTCCCGTGTCGGAGTCCGGCCGTGCCGGCGGCGGCGTTCCCGGCTCGGGCAACCGCAGCTCGGTCCCCGCGTCCGGGCGCGACCGCACCGGTTCCGCAACAGGCTGCGGGACCGTCGGCGGCTCCTCCACGGCAGGGCCGGCGGCGGCCGGGCCGGAGAGGCCTTCCCGGGTGGCGAGCCACAACGCCTCGGCCACCTCGACCGGTGTCAGCCGCACTCCCGCGGCGTCCAGAACGGCCAGCAGCCGGTCGAGCCCGTCCGTCGTCACGGCGAGCCGTTCAGTTCGCGCAACACGACGTCGATCAGGTCCTCGCGGTCCGGCCGGTCCTCCACGCCGGCGCTGAGCAGCAGATAGACGGCGTTCAGCAGTTGGTCGGTGGCGAGTTGGCCACGTCCCCGGCGACTGAGGAAGTCGGCGATCAGTTCATCGGACCCGGCGAGCACGTCAGATCCCAGATGCGCTTCGACGATGGCTCGAAGCCGCGCCTCCTCCGGCTGTGCCAGGCGCAGCTGCACGCATCGGCGCAAGAACGCTGGCGGGAACTCACGCTCCCCGTTGTTGGTCATCACGATGAACGGGAACTCCCGGCACCGCACCCGGCCGTCCTGGATCGTCACCTGCCGGCCGTCGTCCGCCGGGCGGACCTTCACGAGCGGGGTGGCGTCCGAGATCCGCTCCAGCTCGCTGATGCGGTACTCCCCCTCCTCGAAGATGTCGAGCAACTCGTTGGGCAGGTCGATGTCACCCTTGTCGATCTCGTCGATCAGCAGCACACGCGGAAGCTCGTAGGGTGCGAACGCGGTGCCGAGCGGCCCGAGGCGCAGATAGCGTCCGATGTCGGAAGGCTGCACATCCTGCCGGGTGGTGGCCTCCTCGATCCGGCCCACCGCGTCGTAGTGGTACAGGCCGGCGGTCAGTGTCGATCGGCTGGTGATCGGCCAGCGCAGCACCGTGCCGAGCCGCAGCTCGTGCGCGACCGCGTAGGCCAGCGTCGACTTCCCGGTACCCGGGTCACCGGTGACCAGCAGTGGGCGGCGCAGATGAAGCGCCACATTGACCATCCGTACGGTCGCCGCATCGGCCTCGTAGGGCACCGCCCGGGCGCGTTCCGGCAGTCGGCGGCCGGCGGCCCCGTCCCGCTCCAGCGGTGTCACGGGCTCGCCGTCAAACCTGCGCCACGGCGGCGGCTCCCCTCGCCTCCTGATCCGGTCGCCCGTCGGGTCGGAGACCCCGGTGCCCTGATAGATGAGGAACTCACCCGCCGTCATGGCGTCCCTTCGTCGGTGTTCTCAGCAGCTCCCGCCCCAGTCGGCGGCCCGGATCGTCCCAGAGCACCACGATGTCGCGCCCGCACTCAGGCGAGCCGTCGGACAGCGCCTGATTACGCATTCGCATGATCTGATCGGGAACGTCCTCCCGCCTGGACCGGGTCAGCGCGGCTGTCACCGCGTCGGCGAGGCGAGCACCCGCGCACTCGCGATGATCCTCGTCGCCACCGGCGCACCCTCTGCGCCGCCACACGACGATCGGAAACCCGCAGTAGAGGGCGATGTCGAGTACAGCGGTGATCTCGCTGCGGTTCCGCGGTGAGTCCGGCAGCACCAGGGCGCCGAGATCGGGTGCGAGGTGAAACGTGGAGAAGAGCTCCTTGTCCGCCCGATGCTCCGCGCACCGCACCCGCATCAGGGCGGCGCCGATCTCCCGGTCCGCGAAGGCGTCCCAGCGATCCTGCCACTCGCCCAGGATCTCGTCGTCGGTCGCGTCGAACCGCTCCTGGTCGCGGACCACCACCGGGCTCGTCTGCCCGAGCTCGGTGGAGACGCGGCCGGCCCGCGGCCAATGCTCGACATCGGCGTCGAGCAGGTTGGGGGGCAGCACCAGCTCGATCCTCGGGTAGCCGGCCGCGTCCCGCCTGACCAGACCGGGAAGGCGTCCACGCAAGTGTTCCCAGAGCTCTTCCTCGTCGAGGTCGGGGCTCTGGGGGTCGATCTGCTCCGGGCCGCCGCTGTCGTCGCGCCAGATCTCGCAACGGTATCGCTGCTGGTCGCGGCCGACCGGCCGCACGTACACCAGAACGGAAGACCTCGGCTCCGGCCGCGCCGGCGCCGCGGCGGTGACCCTGGCCCGTCCGGATGCCAGCCGGTCGTCGACACGATCCCCCGCACGGATCGCCTGACCGGCCGACCGTGCCCAGGTCTCCAGCCGGCTGCCGGTCAATGACCCGGATCCCGCCTTGATGGCCAGGCGGATCGCGTACGAGAGGACGTGCGGGAAGTTGTCGGCGGCCGATATCAGGCCGGCCAGCTCGGTGATCACGTCGCCGTGGTCGTGCAGCGGGTGCCGCACCGGCGGGGCGTACTCGCCGGCGATCGCGCGATAGTCGGCCAGGTGCTCGTAGTGCTCCGCCGCCGGCAGATCGTGCACGATGTGCCGCAGTAGCCGTTCGGCGGCCCGGCCGATCGCATCCGGCCGATCTGGCAGTTGGTCGGCCAGGCGCAGCCATTGCTTGTCGATGCGGTGATGCTCATCATGGTCGCGTCGTAGCCGCCGGTACGACTCCGGATCCATGATCATGCGGAGCGCCCGGACCGGGACGGCCACCCCACCGGCCGACTGTCCCGAGTGCCGGGTCGCCTTGGTGACCGCGCAGACACCTCCGGTCGTCGCGTTGAGCACGGGCGCGCCAGACATCCCGGGTTCGACCTTGTCTCCGGTCAGCCGAATCATGTCGTCGTAGTCACCACCGCTGGTGAACCAGCCGGACGTCCGCGCGGCCGACGGCCCGTACACCCGAGCGTGTCCCGCCACCAGCAGTTTCGCATCGTTGCGAGGCACGTGGTCGTCGAGCCACACGGTGGAGCGGTTGTCGTCGGGGGTGCTCACCTCGACCACCGCGAGATCGGGGTAGTCGGTGACGCGGCCGCCCAGCGGTGACGCCCAGCGGACGACGGCCGGCAACTCCGCCCCCTGCCGGAAGACCCTTATCTCGTCGTACCGGGCGCCGGCCACGTGAGCGCAGGTCGCGATCATGTTGGGCGCGATGAAGAACCCGCTGCCCTCGGTGTGTCCCTCGACGCGGACCAGGCTGTTCCTCAGGTGTGCGGTGAGGTCGTCGATGACATCCGGCACGTGCATGCGGTCACCACAGCTCCCGGGCGGGCGGCCGCCGGCCGGCCGGCTCGAGCGGGGCCCGCATCGTGCGCCCAGGTGGACGTTCGACCTCGATCAGCTCGCCCACTCCGCGTCCTCCGTATTCATCGGGTGACCGTTCGTAGAAGAGCACGGTAGTGCCACCGGTCACCCGGCAGATCTCCCCGTCGGCGATAGTCGGGAACACGACACATTTACCTGTGCCGCTCTAACATTCCGTAGCCTTTCGGGTGCTTTTGGTTGGTGTCTGCGGGAGGCATGCATGTCCGAGGTCGTCGAAGTCAGTTTCACGCCGCTGCCGGAGGACGACGACTTCGTTCTCGACCAGCTGACCGACGAGCTCGAAGAGGACCTCCGCGACATAGGCGAGGTACGCCGGCTGGAAGCGCCCGCCGGCCCCGGGGACAAGGGCGTCGGAGAGGTCGTGCTCGCTACCGTTGCCGTGGTCGCCGGTACCGACCCGGGCTACGTGCAGGCGCTCGTCGACCTGGTCGTCGGCTTCCTCAACCGCAATCAGGGTCGCAAGGCACACCTGAGGATCGGGGACGTCGAGCTCACCATCGAGCAGGCGACCAAGGCGGAGACCACCAAGATGATCGACCTCGTCCGTGACGCGATCGAGCGCTCCCGCTGATGGGTCGACACGCCCTTGTGCTGGGCACAGCGACCTATGAGGCTGACCGGAAGCTCACCGCCCTGCCCGGTGTCCGGCAGGACATCGAACAGCTGCGAACCGTGCTGGAGACCGACGGCGACTTCGACAGCGTCACGGCACGCATCGATCTTCCCTCGGTACAGATGAAGCAGCTCGTGGAGGAGTTCTACGGATCGCGGCGCACCGGTGACCTCGCGGTCTTCTACTACTCCGGCCACGGCGTCCAGCACGATGACCGGCAATCCCTGTTCCTCGGGACGATCGACACCGACACTGCGATCCCGCACACCACGGCGTTCGACGTCGAGGGCGTCCTGCGCCACATGCTTAATCACACCAAGGCCAGCCAGAAGGTGGTCCTCCTGGACTGCTGCTTCTCCGGCTCGTTCACCGCGCGCCATCGGTTCACCGGCGGCGTACGGCAGGAGCCCCGCCGTCTCAAGCGGGAACGCGGCACGTTCATGCTGCAATCGAGCAGCCACCTGAAGGCCTCGAAGGCTCAGGGCCCGGACCGGCCGTCGGTCTTCACCGAGGTGCTGCTCACCGGACTTCGCGGTGCGGCCCAAGGCACCGCCGAGGATGGCTGGATCACGACGAGCGACCTTTCCAGGTACGCGATGACCGAGATGTCGCGCCGCCGGGAGGAGAAGCCGGTCGAGTCGAGCGAGGGCGTCACCGACCCGATCCCCCTGGTGGGCGGGCCGATCGATCGCCGGCAACACGAACCCGGCGTACCGGCGGAGGAGCCGGACGACGCCCCGTTCGACACCGAGCGGTGGCGGCGCCTGATCGCCTACTACGTCAACTGCCTGCGACGCTCAGCCGTCCTGCAGTTCTTCGTGAATCCGGCAGCCGGTGACTCGTACGTCCACGCTCCTGCCGGCCGAGAGGTGGTGTTCTCGGCCGGCGAACCGGTCCGGTTCGGGGAACGAGGGCAGCAACTCGCCAAGTCAGCCGAGGCCGGCGGCCGCTCCCTGCAGTACGGCTACCCGGTGGTGGCACTGCCGCAGAAAGGCCGGCAGCAGGTCAGCTGGGCGCCGTTGCTCGTCTGCGACCTGACCGTGGGAGATGACGGGTTGGCACATTCCGCGCCGCCGCAGCCCAGTCCCGCTCTCATCGACCTCTACCAGCTGGCCGCGGTGGAGGCCGACGAGCTACGCGAGGCAGTGGCGGAGCGCCTCGTTCCCGGTGATCGACGATCCCTCGCCGAGGCCGTGAACCTGGTCGCGAACGCGTTCGGCCTCAAGCCGGCATCCGCTCTCGACCCGCAGGACCTGGCCGGGACGGTCAAGCGAGGACCGCTCAACCGTGTTCAGAACGCGGGAATATTGTTCGCCGCCGGAAGCACCGAGTCCCCGGAGCGGCAGCTGATCGAGGACCTGCAGGAGATCACCAAGAACGCGGGGAAGATCGCGTCGACCGCCCTCGGCGCGCTGTCGGCGAAAGGCGATGAGGACGCCGCGCCGGACACCGGAGTCCTGGCGGTGGCGCCGAGTCCGGTGAACGAGACCCAGGAAGAGATCATCCGGGCCGCGATGAGCCGGCCGCTGACGGTTGCCCAAGGACCTCCCGGCACCGGCAAGAGCCAACTGGTGACCGCGCTGCTGGCCACCGCCACCGCAGCCGGGCAGAGCGTACTGATCGGCTCGACCAACAACCGGGCCGTCGACGAGGTGGTCGAGCGAGTCACCGCCATGGTCGGCCCCGGCCTGATTTTGCGTACCGGCAACAAGGAGTACCGGCAACAGGAGCCGCAGTACCTCGCCGAGGTGATGCAGGCGTGGCCACCACCGGCACCGGACGCTCGCGGCCCCTTCCAGGAGATTCGCCTGGTGACACACGAGATCGACCGGCTGCGCGAAGAACTCGGCCGGCATCGGCGACTCGAGCGAGATCTCGTCGACCTCGCCCTCGAACGCGACGCCGCGCTCACCGGCATCGACGACCGCACGCTCGCCGAGCTGGCCGACCGCACCGACCGGGCACTACGGAGCCGGTGGTTCGGATGGTGGTATCGCAGGCAACTGAGGTCATACGGGGCCTTCGACCGGGAGGCGATCACCGCCCTCGGGGAGAGCGCGGTCATCGAGCAGTGCTGGCGCGAGCGGCAGCGGGAACTGGCATCCCGGCCGGACACCGCCGAGGAGGCATGGCAGCGGCTGCAGGCCCTGCAACACGACAGCAGACCCACGCACAGCGTCGAGCTGCTGCGCGCCCAGATCGCAGCACGGGTGGCCGGGAACACCACCCTTCTCCGGAACCGCGCCGACGAGATGGCCAAGCCGAACGGGAGCAGCTGGACCTACATGGCGGCGCTCCTGTCCGTGCTCCCCGGATGGGCGGTCACAGCGAAATCGGCGCGCCGGCTGCAACCCAGGCCCGGCCTGTTCGACCTGGTGATCATCGACGAGGCCGCGCAATGCACCGTCGCGGACATCCTGCCGATGCTCTACCGAGCGAGACGCGCCCTGATCATCGGCGATCCACGACAGCTCACCCCGGTCGTCGAGCTCTCCGGCGACGACGACCGCAGAGAGCAGGCCCGGGCGGGACTCGGACACGGGTGGCTGACGAATCGGCGGCTCAGCTACCGCGACCACTCAGCATACGAGGCGTTCGCCGCCGCTGCCGGAAGCACCGTGCTGCTCGACGAGCACTATCGCTGCCACCCGGAGATCATTGATGCGCCGAACCGGGTCGTCTACCAGAACCGGCTGACCGTGCTGACGGATCCGGCCCGGCTCGCCGCACCGGCCGAACCCGCCACCCGCTGGGTGGACGTGCCCGGGCACTTCACCAAGGGCGCCACGGGATCCGGCCGTAACGCCGACGAGGTACACGCCGTGGTGGCCGAGGTGCAGCGGTTGCGGAAGGAGTACCCGGACGCCTCGATCGGGGTCGTGACGCCGCTGGCCGAGCAGCAACGTGCCCTTCATCGCGCCCTCCAGGATCTCGGTCTCGCCGACAACCTGCTGTGCGCGACGATCCACAAGTTTCAGGGCAGCGAGAAGGACATCATGGTCGTCTCGCCGGTCGGTGCCCAGGGCATCAGCGAACGCACCCGCGGCTGGCTCGTCAACCAGACGAACCTTTGGAACGTCGCCATCACCCGCGCCCGCTCCCAACTGGTGGTGGCCGGCGACCGGTCATGGTGGTCCGGGCAGCGCGGCCTGCTGGCCGATCTCGCCTGCCCTGCCGCATCGATCGCCACTGGTGTTCATGCCGGCCCCCGGCCGGTCGACCGATTGGTCACCGGGCTCCGAGACGCCGGTCTGACCGTACATTGGGAAACGCCACTGCGGGGTTACTCAGTCGATCTCACGATCAGCCTCGGCGGCAAACGACTGGCCTTGCTGGTCGACGACCCCGAAGGTGATCCGGACGGCCGCTCGCTACGAAGAGTGCTGAGCCGACTGGACGTCGTCGCCTCGGTCGTGACAGTGAAGCGGGTGCCTGCTTGGCGCTGTCTCGCCGAACCGGAACTGGTCGTGGCCGAGCTACGCAACGCAATCGAGGTAGACGCGTAAATACAGGTGGCCCAACGGCTTGTTACCGCCCTCCTGGGCCGGGCGGCACCACCAGCAAGTACCACGCGATCCGAGCGCCCGCGTCGAACTGCGTCTTGACCAGGCGATCGTTCGCGGCATTGATCGGCGCACGATCTCGCAAATCAGAGCAACCTCGAAAGCCTCGATGAGGCCACCGTGAGGATCCACCACAGAGAAAACCGGATACCCCAAAGGGCATCCGGTTTCATAACACTATTGGTGGGCGATACTGGGATCGAACCAGTGACCTCTTCCGTGTCAAGGAAGCGCGCTCCCGCTGCGCCAATCGCCCTCGCACCCAGCTTCCGAAGAAGCGAGCGAGGTGGAGACGGGATTTGAACCCGTGTACACGGCTTTGCAGGCCGTTGCCTCGCCTCTCGGCCACTCCACCGTGGCGGCCGATGCAAGGATCAGCAGCAGCCTTCTCCGAGCGGAAGACGGGATTCGAACCCGCGACCCTCACCTTGGCAAGGTGATGCGCTACCACTGCGCCACTTCCGCTTGCTCCGCCTGGTTTCCCCGGCGACGGATGAAACCTTAGCTGAGCCACCGGCCCGATGCCAAAGCACCCCCCGCTTCGCGCGTTGCTCCGCAGGTCAGCGCGCTTCCCAGACGTGTCAGTGGGTCTCGCCCAGGAGGCGGCGGACCTCGGCGATCAGCTGGGCCTGGAATGCGGCCACGCTGCCGTCGACGACACCGATCCGGTAGTCGGGTCCGGTTTCCGGGTCGTTCGCGCGGGATCCGTCGCGGACTCCGGTGGAGCCGTCGACGTGGCCGGCGGTGTACGCCGCGATTGCTTCTTCCATGGGGGCCTCCTCGGACACGCGCGACAATCTCGCACGTCAGCCGCTTGCCGCAATACCGGTCGCCCGTCGCAGAGGTTCGGCCGATCCGGCAGTACGGCGTCAGCCGGATGCCGGCGCCCGGACAGACGTGCTCGCCAGTGTTCACGCACAGCCGCCGCGGGCGGTTCACGCGGAAAGGGCGCCGGCCCCGGCCCGCACGTGCTCCATCACACAGAAGTGCCCGGTGAAGGATGGCGCCGCTTCGATAAAGCCGGGCCCGATCCGGCCGATGGAGGGACATGAACCACGGCCAGGCCACCGCCCCAGCACCCGCTTCCCGGGCGAATTTCGAGTTTCGCGTGCACCTGGGCCTCAGCGTTGCCCTGGTCGGGCTCCTGCTGACCGGCCCGGAGGCGGTGGCCACCCCGGTGATGGTTCTGCTCCTGGCGCTGAGCCTGGTGGCGATCCATCGGGGCCCGCGGCTGAACCGGCCGGACAACGAGACGCCGTGGCGGTACATCCGCTCCGCTTCGTACATCTTCGTCGTCTGCAGCCTGCTACGGGTGGTACGTATGGAAGGCGGGCTGCCGGACTGGCTGACGCTGCTGCCGGACCTGCTCACCATTCCGGCGTACCTGCTGGTGGGGCTCTGCTTCGTGGTCATGCTGCGGCAGCGGCAGGCCACCGACGACGATTCGGCCCGCATCGACGCGCTGCTGATGGGTCTCGGTACCACGTTCCTGACCTGGACGTTCCTGATCGGGCCACGGACCACCGTCCACCTGACCGGCTCACAGCTGGTGAACGTGTTCTTCCCGATCATCGACGTGGCGATCCTGGTGCTGGCCGCCCGGCTCATGCTGGCCCGGGGGACCCGGCAGCCGGCGCTGTGGACGATGATCGTGGCGTGCGGGGCGCTGTTCGCCGGCGACCTGCTCTACTGCCTGCGTGAGGCGCTCGGGGTGGGCGTTCCCGAACGGTTCGTGGACACGTTCCTGATGCTCATGTTCGCCCTGGTGACCGGCGCCTCCCTGCATCCGTCGATGCGGGAGCTGACCGAGCCGCAGCACGCCGTGGCCCGTGACCTGAGCCGGGTTCGGACCGCGCTGATCGGCGCGATGGTGATCTTCCCGGTCGCGCTGACGGCGGTGATGCCGCAGGGCAGCACGGTCAACAACACGATCCGCGCCGTACTCTGCGTCGCTCTGGTCCTGACCGTGCTGATCCGGGTGATCCGCTCGAACAACTCGCGGGCCCGGGCCGAGCGGCTCAGCCGACGGCGCGTCACCCATGACATGCTCACCGATCTGCCGAACCGGGAGCTGCTCACCGAGACGGTGGCCGGCTGGGCCGGCCGGGCCGCCACGGAACGGCACGAGATCAGCCTGCTCTTCCTCGACCTCGACCGGTTCAAGATGATCAACGACAACTGGGGCCACCCGGTCGGCGACGAACTGCTCCGGGCCGTGACGGATCGGCTCACCCAGGTGGTACGGACCGAGGACGTGGTGAGCCGGATCGGCGGCGACGAGTTCGTGGTCGCGCTGTCCGGGCCGCCGCACGAGCGTCTGGGCGAGCAGCTCGCCGAACGGCTGATCGCCGAGTTCAAGCGGCCGTTCTCGCTCTCCATCGGTGATGTGGTCACGTCGGTGTCGATCGGGGTGGCCAAGTCCGCCGGTGACGTGCACGCGCTGGACCTGATCCGTGACGCGGACACCGCGATGTACAAGGCCAAGAGCAACGGCCGCAACGTCTACGCGCTCTTCGACGCCTCGATGCGGGTCCAGGTGCAGGACCGGGTCCGGGTGGAGCAGGCGCTGCGCGGCGCGCTCGAGCGTGGTGAGCTGGCCGCCCACTTCCAGCCGATCATCGATCTGGCCTCGGGCGAGCTGGACGGCTTCGAGGCACTGATGCGGTGGCACTCGCCGGAGCTGGGTTTCGTGTCGCCGGTGGACTTCATCCCGATCGCCGAGGAGACCGGCATGATCGAGGAGATGGGCGCGTGGCTGCTGCGCGAGTCGGTGCGCCAGCTCGGCGAGTGGACCGCCCGGCGCGGACCGGACGCCCGTCCGCTGCACGTGTCGGTGAACGTCGCGGTGCGCCAGTTGAGCGACGGTTCCCTGGTACGTCTCGTCGACGAGGCGCTGCGGGAGAACGACCTGCCGCCTGCCGCGCTATGGCTGGAGATCACCGAGTCGGGCGTGATGGAGGACCTCGAGGCGGCCCTGCTCACCCTCAACGCGCTGCGGACCATGGGGGTGACCCTGTGTGTCGACGACTTCGGCACGGGCTACTCGTCGCTCAGTTACCTGCACCGGCTCCCGGTCGGCATCGTCAAGATCGACCGGTCGTTCGTCTCGGGCGTCGGTGAGAACGGCGCCAAGGAGCCGATCGTCCGGGCCGTCCTGGCGATGACCCGGGCGATGGGACACCGGGTGGTGGCCGAGGGGGTGGAGACCGAGGTGCAGCGGGACTGGCTCCGCGAGCAGGGCTGCGACCTGGTGCAGGGCTGGCTCTACAGCAAGGCCGACCTGCCAGCGAACCTCACCGCCTGGATCGACCGGACGCCCGCCTTGTCCGAGGTCTGAGGCCGGACGCCCGCCCTGTCCGAGGTCTGAGGCCGGACGCCCGCCCTGTCCGAGGTCTGAGGCACCTGAGGCCGGGCGGTCAGAGGCCCAGCCAGGACGGGTCGGCGGCAAGGGCGCGCAGGCGGCCCGCCGGGTCGTCGACCAGACGACGGGTGGACCGGTCCAGCAGACCGGCCACCCCGGTGACCGCCGCGACCGGGGTGCCGTCGGCCCGCGTGTAGTCCTGCTCGACCTGGAACGTCTTCCCCGTACCCCAGAGGAAACGGCAGGTCACGTCGACCTCGTCGCCGGCCCGCAGCTCCTTCAGGTACCGGATCGTGGTCTCCAGCACGACCGGGCCCACCCCCGCCGTGACCAGGGTGTCCGGGCCCAGCCCGGCGGCGAGGAAGGCCCGCCAGCGGGCGTGCTCGCCGTACTGCAGATAGACGGCCTGATTGACGTGCCCCTGAAGGTCCAGCTCATATCCGCGGACCGCGATGCGTACCCGGAACAGGTCTGCCATCGGGCCATCCTGGCACACCCGAACGCCGGCCGGCCGCACCCACGGACCGGCTGGTCAACGCCGCCCGGAGGTGACTCCCCGCAGGTGGGATCGACATAGACGGTGACGACTCTCCCACCTAGGCTGGGCCGGCGCGTTCGGTGTCCGAAGGGGAGTGTGGTGCGGTTCCGGCTTCTGGGTCCGGTCGAGGCTGCCGAGGGGGATCTGGTCGTCGCGCTGGGCGCACTCAAGCAGCGGCATCTGCTCGCCGCACTGCTGTTCGACGGCGGGCACCCGGTCACCTTCGAGACCCTGATCGACCGGCTCTGGGGTGACGAGCCGCCCGCTGACGCCCGCGGTGCTCTCTACGGTTACGTGGCCCGGCTGCGCCGGGTGGTCAAGGACAGCACCGGCGTCACCCTGGTCCGCTGGTCGGGCGGTTACACACTGCAGGTGCCACCCGGTTCGGTCGACCTCTACCGGTTCCGTGAGCTGGTGGAGTCCACCCGGACCGCGGGGCCGGACGAGCGGCTCGCCGCCTGTGAGGAAGCGCTCGGGCTGTGGCGGGGCGATGCGCTGGCCGGGCTGCCCGGCGAGTGGGCCCAGCGCAGCCGGGAGAGCCTGGAACAGCACCGGCTCGCGACGCTTGCCGACTGGGCGCTCACCGCGGTGGCCCGGGGGCGGCACGCGGAGGCGGCCGACCGGCTGGCGGTGGCACTGGCCCGGGATCCGCTGTGCGAGCCGTTGGTCGCGGCCATGATGCGCGCGTTGCACGCCTCCGGACGTACCGCGGAAGCTCTTGATCTCTTCGCCCGGTCCCGCAACCGGATCGTCGACGAGCTGGGCACCGAGCCGGGCCCGCTGCTGCGCGACGCGCACACCAGCGTGTTGCGGGAGCCGGCCGCACCGGCCGGGGACCCGCCCGCGCCCCGCCCGTTCCTGCTGCCTCCCGACCTGCCCGACTACACCGGCTTCGACCGGCAGTTCGCCGCCACCGTGGAGGCGTTGCGCACCACCGCCGCCAGCCCGGTCGTGGTGGTCTCCGGGCAGGGCGGCGCCGGCAAGACCGCGTTCGCGGTGCACGTGGCTCATGCGGTCCGCGACCACTACCCGGACGGGTCGCTCTTCCTCGATGTGGGCGGCGCCGACCCGCTGGAACCGGCCGAGGCACTGAGCCGGCTGCTGCGCATGCTCGGTGTCACCGACGCGGACGCGCAGGGCAACTCGGACCTGCGTGAACGAGAGGCCCGTTACCGTGCCGAACTGGCCGGGCGGCGGATCCTGGTGGTCGTCGACGACGCCGTCGGCGCCCGCCAGATCCACCCGTTCCTGCCCGGCGACGCCGGTTCGGCGCTGCTCGTGACCAGCCGGAACCGGTTGGTGACGGTGCCCGCGACGAGCCGCGTCGAGCTGAGCACGATGACCGTCGAGGAGGCATGGGCGCTGCTCACCCGGGTGGTCGGCGCGGAGCGGACCGGGGCCGAGCCGGAGCAGACCACCCGCCTGATCGGCCTGTGCGCCCGGCTGCCGCTCGCGGTCCGGGTCGCCGGTGCCCGCCTGGCGGCCCGGCCGCACTGGACGGTGAGCCAGCTGGTCCACCGGCTCGACGACGAACGGCGCCGGCTCGACGAGCTGGCCGTCGACGATCTGGAGGTGCGCGCCGGCCTGGCCGTCGGTCTCCGCGGTCTCAGCCCGCGAGCGCGGCAGGCGTTCCGGGCGCTCGGTTGCCTCGACCCGCCGGTGCTGACCGCGCTCACCGTGGCGGCGCTGCTTGACGTCGGGCTGGACGAGGCCGACGACCTGGTCGAGGAGATCACCGACGCGCGGCTGCTGGACGTGGTCGGCGTGGACGGCCCGTGCACCCGGTACCGGATGCACGACCTGGTCCGCCTCTACGCCGGGGAGCTGGCCCGCGAGGACCCGGACGGCATCCGGATCATGGTGACCGGGGCGCTGGCCGCGCTGTTGCGCCTGGTCGAGCACCTGGCGCACCAGTTGCCGGTGGCGACGCCGCGCCTCTACCACCCGGACGGGCTGCCCGAGCCGCCCGAGCACTGGGCGGCCACGATCGACCGGGTCGACCTGCGGCGCTGGTTCGACAACGAGGAGCCGGCGCTGATCGCCGCGGTCGAGCGGGCCGCCGCGCTCGACCTGGTGGCCCCGGCCTGCGGGCTCGCCGACGCGCTGGTGTTCGCGTCGTTCGCGGCGCGCAACAACTTCGACGGCTGGGAACGGACGCACACCGCCGCGAGCGCCGCCGCCCGCCGTGCCGGGGACCGGCTCGCCGAAGCCGCCATGGAGTGCGGCATCGGGCAGCTGCGCTACGCCCAGGACCGGTTTCCCGAGTCGCGACGGCACTTCTCCCGGGCCGCCGGACTGTTCGAGGCGGCCGGCCACGACCGCGGCCGGGCGGTGGCGCTGAACGGCCTCGGCACGGTCAGCCGCGAACTCGGCGAGCACGCCATCGCGCTGCCGCAGATCAACCGGGCCCGCGAGGTGCTGGACCGGCTCGGCGACGAGGCCGGGGTGGCGCACGCCCACTACAGCCTCGGCTTCGCGCACCGGGAACTCGGCGACGACGACGTGGCGCTCGGCCATCTCGCGTCGGCCCTCGCCCTCTACCGCCGGCTCGGCCACCGGCGCGGCGAACTGATCGCGATCCGCGGCATGGGTCTGGTGCACCGGGCCCGCGGTGAGCTCGACAAGGCCGAGGAGCTCTGTTCGGCGGCGCACACCATCGCCACCGCCGTCGGGGACACCCACCTGGCCGCCTACACCGCGCAGGCGCTGGTCAAGGTGTGGATCCGGCAGGGCGACCCGGACCGCGGCCTGGAATCGCTGCGGGTCGCGCTGGCCGCCACCCGCGCGAGGCGCGACGGGCACGGGACGGCGCTGGTCACCCGTACCCTCGGGGAGCTGCACCTGGCCGCCGGCCGGCTGACCGAGGCCGCCGAGCTGCTGGAGTCCGCGGCGGCCCAGTGGCGGGACATCGGCATGGACCTGGGCCGGGCCCGCACCCTGCGTGATCTCGGTGCCGTCCGCTGCGCGTCCGGCGACCACGAGGCGGCACACTCCTGCTGGGCGACGGCCGGCGAGATCTTTCACCGGCTGGGCGTACGGGAGAACGCCGAACTCACCGCCTGGCGTGCCGCTTCCGGTTGCACCTGCCCGGCCTCGGCGCTGCGCATCACCCGCAGCATGTTGCCGCCGGCCAGGGCGGCCAGTTCCGGGTCGGACCAGCGGCGGGCCGCCAGCTCGCCGAACAGCCGCGGATAGCGCGACACATCGTCGAGCCCCGCGGGCGTGTCCGCGCAGCCGTCGAAGTCGCCGCCGAGCCCCACGTGCTGCACCCCGGCCACCTCGCGGACATGTTCGACGTGGTCGGCCACCTGTTCCACGGTCACCGGCGGGGGCGGGCCCTCCGGCTCGCGTGACCAGGCCCAGCGGTCGTCGGAGAGGAAGTCCGGCACGAACGTCACCATGCACACCCCGCCGTTGCCGGGCAGCGCGGTGAGCACATCGTCGGGGACGTTGCGGGGATGCGAGCAGAGCGCCCGTGCCGACGAATGACTGAAGATCACCGGCGCGGTCGTCACGGCGAGTGCGTCGCGCATCGTGGTGTCGGCGGCGTGCGACAGGTCGACGAGCATGCCGATCCGGTTCATCTCGGCGACTACCTCGCGGCCGAAGTCGTTGAGCCCGCCGAGCCGGGGCGTGTCGGTGGCGCTGTCGGCCCACGCCACGTTCTGGTTGTGGGTCAGCGTCAGATAGCGCACGCCCAGTTCCCTCAGCATCCGCAGGACGGCGAGGGAGTCGCAGATGCTGTGCCCGCCCTCGGCGCCGAGCAGTCCGGCGATCCGCCCGGCCCGGAACGCCGACTCCACGCCGTCGGCGGTCGACACCAGCTCGAGGCGGCCGGGGAAACGGCGATGCAGCGCGTACACCAGGTCGATCTGCTGCAGGGTACGGACCACGGCCGCCGCGGGCGGCAGGTCACCGGGCACGTAGACCGACCAGAACTGGGCACTCACCCGTCCGGCGGCCATTCGCGGCAGGTCGGTACGGGTCAGAGGCTGGCGCCGGTCGAGCGCGAACTTGTCCAGGTCCGCCGGGGTGAGCGCGCCGCCGTGCAGGGTTCGCAGGGCGTCCGGCAGGTCGTTGTGCCCGTCGACGAGCGGGTGCTGTGCCAGCAGCCGGGCGATGCGGTCACCGGCGGTCTCGTCACGCACCGACTCGTCGATCGGCCACATTGGTCACCCTGATCCTTGATGAACGCGGAAGGTGCGGCATCCCCCCTTGTTACTGATCCCGCACCGCCCGCGCTCTACAGGCGAGGAACGTCGATGTGGGCGCCGCCAGCGCGTCACGTCGTCGTCCCGTCCGGCGCCGGCTCCAAGATTGACAGCCGCGTCTGCCGTACTTCTGGCACGTTTCTGTCAGTCGTCGGGAAGCTCGGCTCCCCACCTGGCGAACTGGGCGCGGGCCTGGCGCCCGGAGCGGGCCAGCAACCGGGCCCGGCCACCCGGCAGACGGCCCAGGACGTGACTGACCAGCAGGTTCGCGGCCACCCGGGTGAGGCCGTACCAGGGCGGACGGTAGGGCAGCCCGAGGTCACGCATGGCGGCCGGGCCGAGCAGCCAGCAGCTCACCGACAGGGCGCGTTCGCGCTCGTACCACCGCCGGTGACCGGTCGCCACGTCGTCGGTCATCGTGATCAGGGCGCGGGCCAGGGCGACGCTGCTGGCGTCCGGCGGCGGATCGTTGGCCAGGAAGTGGTACAGCAGGCGGCGGCCCCGCCGCTCGGTGTGCGGCAGCCATTCCTCGTCGACGCCCATCAGCCAGCCGACGTAACTCCACAGGTGCATGACCGCGGCCGCGTCGGCGCGGGACACCCGGACCCCGAGCAGGCGCAGGTGCAACAGGAAGCTCGTGCTGAACACGCCGAGGGTGCTGGCCTGGTCGTACTGGTTGATCGGCACGCCGCGCAGGTCCCACTCCCAGGTGGGGTCGGCCTCCAGGCGGGCGTTGACCAGTGCGTGCATGACCCGGACGTGCACGGTGGCGCGGAAGCCCGCGCCGCCGGGCGCCATCCCGCCGGGCGCGGTGACGGCCCGCCACCAGAACGACGTCTCCTGGATGCGGCGCAGGGTCTCACCGCCGGCCAGCCGCCCGGTCCGGACCAGCGGTTCCAGGGCAGCCGCGGTCCGGTATCCGCCGAGCAGCGAACCGTAGGCGAGGACCAGTCCGGCGTCCATGCCGAACGCCCGGCACGCCTCGGCACCGCGGGCGAGCAGTTCGTCGTCGACCCAGTCCGGCCGTTGCGAGCACGCGTCCCAGAACGCCCGCACCGGTTCCGGGGCGTCCGCGGACGGCCCGGCGGCCAGCGCCCGGTGCAGGTCGTCCGGGCGGACCGCCCTGATCAGCCCGGCGGCGAGTTCGTCGCGGCGCATCAGGCCAATCCGCAGGGCCGCCAGTTCCGCCTCGGTGGGGGCGGCGCCGCGCCCGGCCACCAGGCGCAGCGGCCGGGCAGCCCGTTCGGCCCACGGCCGGTCGGCCCCGAAGCGGCTGGGCACCCGTAGATCGGCGTGCGTAGTCATGCATCGACGATAAGCCGGGCGAGCGCCCGCCCGGCTCGACGGTTTCCGGTGGCCGCGCCCAGCATGCCGCCTGATCTTTGTCAGCGGCCGTGTCAGACGCGTGTCAGAGCCGGAACAGGGCCGGCCCCGATCGTTGTCGGCATGAGCGATTCAGCGATCGAAGCGACCGGGCTCCGGAAGGCCTTCGGTGACAAGACCGTCCTCGACGGCATCGACCTGACGGTTCGGGCCGGCACCGTCTTCTCCCTGCTCGGTCCCAACGGAGCCGGCAAGACCACGACGGTCAACATCCTGACGACCTTGATCAACCCCGACGCCGGTACGGTCCGCGTCGCCGGCCACGACATCGTGGCCTCGGCCAAGGCCGTCCGCCGGTCGATCGGGGTCACCGGCCAGTTCGCGGCGGTCGACGAGTTGCTCACCGGCCGGGAGAACCTGCAGCTCATGGTGGACCTGAGCCGCGGCGGCAAACGGACCGCCGGGGAACTGCTGGAACGGTTCGACCTGACGGAGGCGGCGGACAAGCTCGCGGCGACGTACTCCGGTGGCATGCGCCGCAAGCTGGATCTGGCGATGACGCTGGTCGGGGACCCGCGGATCATCTTCCTGGACGAGCCGACGACCGGGCTGGACCCGCGCAGCCGGCGCACGATGTGGGACATCATCCGCGATCTGGTGGCCGGCGGCGTGACCATCTTCCTCACCACGCAGTACCTCGAGGAGGCCGACCACCTCGCCGACCGGATCGCGGTGCTGGACCAGGGCCGCCTGGTCGCCCAGGGCACCCCCGGCGAGCTCAAACGCCGGCTCCCCGGCACCCACGTCCGGCTCCGGTTCGCCGCCGCGGAACGGCTCGACGCGGCTGCCCGCCTCTTCGGCGGCTCCACCAGCGACACCGAAGCCCTGACCCTGCGGGTGCCGAGCGACGGCGGAACCGCCTCACTGCGGGCCCTGCTGGACCGGCTCGACGAGTACTCCCTGCACGCCGAGGAGTTCTCCGTGCACACCCCCGACCTCGACGACGTCTTCCTCGCCCTGACCGGCCACACCACGAAGGTGGATGCGAAATGAGCACCAGGTCCCACTCCGCCGTGATGCTGCGCCGCAACTTCCGGCACATCACCCGTAACCCCACCTCCGTCTTCAACGCGGTCCTGATGCCGATCGTGATGATGCTGATGTTCGTGTACGTGTTCGGCGACGCCTTCGACGTGGGCGTCGACTACATCGACTACGCCACACCGGGACTCATGCTGCTGGCCGTCTGCTACGGGCTGGGAGCCGTCGCGACATCGGTCAACTCCGACATGACCAAGGGCATCATCAACCGCTTCAAGGTCATGGACGTCTCCCGCGGCGCGGTGCTCAACGGCCACGTCATCGCCAGCGTGCTGACCAACGTCATCGCCATCACGGCCCTCGTCGGGGTCGCGTTCCTGCTCGGTTTCGACCCGGCGGCCGGACCGCTCGACTGGCTCGGCGTGGCCGGCATGATCGTCCTGCTCGGCTTCGCGGCCGGCTGGATCACCGTCGCGCTGGGCCTGGCCGCGAAGTCACCGGAGACCGCCGGCATGGCCGCCGTACCGCTGGTTCTGCTTCCGTTCTTCAGCAGCGCCATCGTGCCGGCCGAGATGATGGGGCCGGGTGTCCGGCAGTTCGCCGAGTACCAGCCCTTCACCCCGATCATCGAGACGCTGCGCGGGCTGCTGAACGGCGCTCCGCAGACCGGAGACCTGATCGCCGCGGTCGCCTGGTGCGCCGGCCTCGCCCTCGCCGGCTACCTGTGGGCGTCCGCCACCTTCAAGAAGCGAGCGTGACGATCCCGGTCTCCACCGCCGTCAGCCCAGAGTGACCGCAACCAGCTGACGCCAGTTTCCCTCCGCACCCTCCCGAGCCGCCTCGGCGAACCCCGTGTCGCCGAGGCGGCCGCGTGCTTCCCGCTCGATCCGCGTCACATCCGGGTTCGACCGGTCCGGCAGGCCGCGGACCCCGGCACTCGCCGCCAGCAGCCGTTCGGCCTGCGCGTACTCCCCGCGCCGTAGGGCCAGGTCGGCGACCCCCACCAGGACCAGCGCCGACAGGTGGGCGTGTCCCGCGTCGGTGCCCTCCGCGACCGCCGCCGCCCGCAGGGCACGGGCCTCGGCGAGATCCTCGACCAGGTACGCCATCCGATCCTGCAGCAGTGCCCGGACGTTGGGCTGCTCCGCCTTGCCGCCGAGCATCACCGTCGCGGCGTCGAGGTGGCGCCGGGCGTCCGCGACGTCACCGCCCCAGCGGGCCAGGTCCGCCTTCGCCAGCGCCAGCTCCGAGAGCGCGTCGGGCCAGGTCACCCGGGCCGCCAGCCGATCCGCCTCGGCCATCGCGGCGGCAGCGTCCGCCGCATCCCCCATCAGATGGCACAGCTGGGCCTGCCGCGCCCGCATCGCGATGACGTCCTCGATCGACCCGACCTCGGTGACCGCCGCGATGGCCTGCTCGTAGTACTCGCGGGCACCGGCGAACTCGCCACGCCCCGCGATCCGGTCGGCCAGCTCGGTCAGGGCGAAGTAGGTCCCGAACCGCTCCCCCAGCGCGCGGAACTCGGCGAGCGCCGCCTCCAGGTACTCGTCCGCGTCCCGCCCGCCGTGGCCCAGCGCGATCCGCATCTTGCCGAGGTGCAACCGGGCCAGTGCACGAACCCAGGGATCCGGGTTACCGAGCAGCGGCTCCCAGGCGGTCAGGGCGGACCCCGGCTCCCGCAGCAGGCTCTCCAGCGGCACGACCAGGTCCAGGATCGGGTTCCGCGAACCACCACCGCGCACCACGATCTCGTACGCCTTGTGGATCCATTCCGCCGCCTGGCGCTCATCCGACCGGCCGGAGCCGGCGAAGAGCACGACCAGCGCGTACACCGAGGCTCTGATCTCGTCGCCGACCTCGCCGGGCACCTCGGTGGCCGCCGTGATCAACTCGATGCCCTCGGCCTTGTAGCCACCCAGCCACCAGTACCATCCGGCGGCGGCCGCGAGCCGCATCGCGCCGGACGCGTCCCCGGCCGCCAGCGCCCCGCGCATCGCCGCGCCGATGTTGTCGTGCTCGGCCTCCAGCACGGCCAGCCACTCCAGCTGCCCGGCCCGGCGCAGATGCGGCTCGGCGGCCTCGGCGAGCTCGATGCACCAGGCCAGATGCGCCCCGCGGGCGATGCCGGTCTGGCCCGCCTCGGCGAGCCGATGCCCGGCGTACTCCTTGATCGTGCCGAGCATCCGATACCGTGGCGCGCCGCCACCCCGGGTGACCAGCAGCGACTTCTCGGCAAGCGCGGTGAGCAGCTCGAGCACCTCGTCCGGATCGACGGTGTCCCCGGCGCAGACCCGCTCGGCCGCCTCGAGGCTCGCCCCGCCGGCGAACACCGACAACCGGCACAGCACCGTCCGCTCGGCCTCGGACAGCAGCTCCCAGCTCCAGTCCACCATCGCGCGCAGCGTCCGGTGCCGCGGCAACGCCGTCCGGCTGCCACCGGTCAGCAGCCGGAACCGGTCGTCCAGCCGGTTGGCGAGCTGATCGACCGACATCGTGCGCAACCGGGCCGCGGCCAGCTCGATCGCCAGCGGCATCCCGTCCAGCGCCCGGCAGATGCGCGCCATCGTCGTCAGCGTCGAGGCGTCGGCCACCAGGTCGGACCGCACCGCACGGGCCCGGTCCAGCAGCAACCGGACCGCCGGCGCCGACGCGATCGCCTCCGGACCGGCGTCACCGTCCGGCACTGTCAGCGGCTCCACCGGCCACAACGCCTCACCGGTGATGCCGAGCGGCTCCCGGCTCGTCGCCAGGATCCGCACCCGGCGGCACTCGCCGAGCACCCGATGAGCGAACGCGGCGGCCTGCTCGATGACGTGCTCGCAGTTGTCCAGGATCAGCAGGGTCTCCCGGTCCCGCAGCGCCGCCACCAGCCGTTCGGCCGGCTCCATGTCCGGCGCCTCGCCGAGCAGCGCGTCCCGCAGCCCGAGCGCGGCGAGCGTCGCCTGCGCCACGTCACCGTCCGGCCCGATCGCCGCCAGCTCCACCAGCCAGGCCCCGTCCGGCGACGCGCCCAGCAGTGTCCGTGCCGTCTCCGACGCCAGCCGCGTCTTCCCCGAACCGCCCGGTCCGATCAGCGTCGTGAGCCGGCTCTCGCCGACCAGCCCGCCCACTGCGGCGACATCGGAATCCTTGCCGATGTAGCTGGTCAGTTCGGCCCGCAGGTTCGTGCTCCGGTTCTCCTGCCGCCGGCCCGACTCGCCGCGCAGCAGCGCCAGGTGCAACGCCGCCAGCTCCGGTGACGGGTCGACGCCAAGCTCCTCGGCCAGCACCTCGCGGGTGCGCTGGAAGACCAGCAGCGCCTCGGTGTCCCGGCCGCTCGCGACGAGGGCCCGCATCAGCGCGGCGACCAGCCGTTCACGGACCGGGTTCGCCGCCACCAGATCGGTCAGCTCGGTGACCAGCTCCGCGCCGTGACCGGCCCTGACCTCCGCATCGAACCGGTCCTCCAGGGCGGTCAGGCGCAAGGCCCTGAGCCTGGTGACGGCAGCCTCGAAGGCCGGGCTGTCCAGCGGGCCGACGTCCTGCAGGGGCGCACCACGCCACAGGCCGAGCGCGTCCCGCAGCAACTGGAGGCGCCGGCCGGGGTCGTCCCCGCGGGACTGCGCCCCGGCGGTCAGGCGTTCGAACCGTACGGCGTCGACGGCGTCCGGCTCCACGAGCAGCCGGTAGCCGTCCGGATGGCCCTCGACAGAACCGTCCGGCAACGCCTTCCGCAGCCGGGAGACCAGGCGATGCAGGGCGTTGGCGGCCTCCGCGGGCGGGTTCTCACCCCAGATCCAGTCGACGAGTGCCGCTTTCGGGACCACCCGGCCGGCCTCCAGCGCCAGAGCGGTCAGCAGGGCACGCAAACGGGCACCCGGGACGTCGGCGAGGAGGCCGTCGTCCGTACGTACCTCGAACGATCCGAGCACCCCGATCCGCATCCGGCAGATTCTGTCACGGCCGATGATCGGCCAGCCATACACCGACGTCAGCATCGCCGGGTGCGGGACGATGATGCGATGCTGCGGCTGGGAAAGGGAATCACGGGGTTCCGCCACGGCAGGGAACCGCAACTGCCGGAGGTTCCGGTCCGCCGTTTCCGCGGCGCCTGTCACGAGGCCGCCCGCGCCGCCGGCGGAACCGTCGAACGCGTCACCGAACGGGCCTACCCCGCCAACTTCCACTCCGCCGTCATCGTGACGCCGGCCGGGCGGTCCGCAATCCTGTGCAACGCTGTGCACCCGTGGATCGCCTTCGTCGAGGAGAACACCGGCGACGTGGCTGATCCCGGTACGTTCCTGGATCCACCGCCGTGGGCCGCGGCATTCAGCGCCGCGGATTTCGGCGTCCTCGGCCGTACCGTGCTCGACTCACCGCTCGACACGGCTGACACGACCGCCCTGGGCAAGGGCGAATGGCTGCAGATCCATTCGTGGCGGCCGGAAACCGTGGGCCGTACGGTGTTCAATTCCTGGGACTGAGCGGACTCCGGCCCGGCATCCGTCGTCGACCGCAGTGGCCGGACGGTACGAATCCGCCGCCACCGATATCGGGCGCCTCCCAGCGGGCCGGCGGGCAGTCCGGTTAACGTCTCGCCATGACCTTCTCGATCGTTGCCCGCTCCGCCGACGGCACCGCCCTCGGCGTTGCCGTGGCCAGCAAGTTTCTCGGTGCCGGAGCGGCTGTTCCGGCCGCGCTCGCCGACGTCGGCGCGATCGCCACCCAGTCGTACGCGAACCTCGCCTACCGCCCGCAGGCGCTGACGTTGCTCGGCACCGGCGTCGCCGCGACCGACACGGTGCGGGCGCTGATCGCCGGTGACGCCGGCCCGGTCGCGCAGCGGCAGGTGGGCGTGGTCGGCACACACGGTCCGGGTGCCACGTTCACCGGCGACCGTTGTCACGCCTGGGCGGGCGGCGCGGCCGGTGACGGCTACGCGATCCAGGGCAACATGCTGGCCGGCCCGCAGGTGGTCGCCGACATGGCGACCGCCTGGCTGGCCTGCGCGGATCAGCCGCGGCTGCCGTACCGGCTGGTCGACGCACTGCGCGCCGGTGACCTGGCGGGCGGGGACCGGCGGGGCCGGCAGAGCGCCGCCCTGCTCGTGGTGGCGAAGGGCATGGGCTACGGCGGCACCAGCGACGTCCTCGCCGACCTGCGTGTCGACGATCATCCGGACCCGGTGGCCGAGCTGGCCCGCCTGCTGGAGCTGCACACGCTCTACTTCGAGCGCCCGGATCCGGCCACGCTCATCCCGCTCATCGGGGAGGTCGCCGACGAGGTCCGCGCGAGGCTCGTCACGGCCGGTCACGCCGCAGCCGACCTGGACGCGGCGCTGGCGGACTGGGCCGGCATCGAGAACCTCGAGGAGCGGATCGTGCCGGGCGCGATCGACCCGCTGGTGCTGGCCCAGCTGCGATCGAACGGCTCGCTGAGCCCTCGATGAGGGTGTGACAGGGCTCGCGGTCTCCGGCGGCACAGAGCAGCTGCCGGGGACCTCAGCCCGGCGCGGCCCACCGGAACTGGACCGTGCCGCAGTGGAACCGATGGTTGCCGACGATGGTCCGCACCTCGAAGAGCGGCGCGTTCTCTGACGTCGTGTACTCGACACTCGAGCAGGAAGGCCCGCTGCCTTTCGTCGTCGGTGAGACTGAACGAGAGGAGCGGATCCGGATCGCAGGTGAAGGTGGAGTGCCACAGTGTGGAGCAGGCATAAAGGTCCACGACCCCGTCCGGGGTCGCACACTCGGTGACCTCGATGCCGGATGCCCACGACATCAATCCCAGAAAAGTCGGCACTCGGATCAGGCGAAATCCCACCACGGGGCCGACCCACGAAAACGGTGAAAGTGGGCGATACTGGGATCGAACCAGTGACCTCTTCCGTGTCAAGGAAGCGCGCTCCCGCTGCGCCAATCGCCCTTGCAACTCGCCTCCGAAGAGGCTCGCGAGGTGGAGACGGGATTTGAACCCGTGTACACGGCTTTGCAGGCCGTTGCCTCGCCTCTCGGCCACTCCACCGAGCCGGCCCTCGATCAGGCCTCTCCGAGCGGAAGACGGGATTCGAACCCGCGACCCTCACCTTGGCAAGGTGATGCGCTACCACTGCGCCACTTCCGCGTGTCACCCGGTGTTCCCCGGCGACGACAGAACTTTATCTGGTCCACCGACCGCACGCCAAACCGGGGTACCCCGCGTGTCGCCCGGGAGCGGGCCATCATGGGCGGCGTGGAGATCACGACGTGGTACCTGGAGCAGGACGACGCGGCCCTGATCCGTCCGGCCCGGCCGCCCGCCGAGCCGGTGGAGATCATCCGGGCGGAGGTGCCCAGTCCCGAGCTGAACCGGTTCCTCTACACGGCTGTCGGCGGCGACTGGTCCTGGTCCGATCGGCTGTCCTGGACCTGGCAGCAGTGGCACGACTGGCTGGACCGGCCGGGCGTGGAGATCTGGGTCGCCTACGTGCGCGGCACCCCGGCCGGGTACGCCGAACTGGACGGCAGCCGGCCGGGTGTGGTCGACATCGCGTACTTCGGCATGCTGCCGCGCTTCGCCGGGCTGGGCATCGGCGGGCACCTGCTCACGGTGACGTTGCGCAATGCCTGGTCTCTCGCGGAGCGGCACGACGGTATCCCGCCGGTCGAGCGGGTCACGGTCAACACGTGCAGCCTCGACGGCCCGGCCGCGCTGCCCAACTACCAGGCCCGCGGCTTCACCGTCCAGCGCACCGAGACCCGGCCGGCCGACTCGCAGCCCTCAGCACCCGGCCCCTGGCCCGGCGCCGGAAGATCAAGATCCAATTTCGGTACGGAACACGAAGAGTAACGGGCCTACCCCGCGACGTCCGCCCGGCTCACGGTCCCACCGCGACCGCCGGGCTGCTGCCCACTCACCGGCTGGCCACCACCGGTGTCTCAGCGCGGCTGAGACACCGGCCAGAGCCAGCTGGGGGGGTGGGAGGACGGCGGTGTGCGGGTCAGTCGACGACGGGGAGGCCCGGTGAGGTGAAGGCACGGCCGTCGTCGGTGACCGCGGCGGACTCGTAGCCCTCGTCGATCCGCTGGGCGAGCCAGGCCAGGCCGCTCTCGCCCATGGCCAGGGCGGCCGTCGCGTAGGCGTCGGCGACGGCGAGGTCGGGACCGACCACGGTGACCGAACGCAGGCCCTCGGCCGGTTTCCCGGTGAGCGGGTTCCAGACGTGCGCGCCCCGCTCGTACGTCCCGGAGGTCGCCACCGCGCCCTCGGTGACCGAAAGGACCCACGCCAGGCTGTCGGCTTCCCACGGGTGACGGACGCCCACCCGCCAGGGGCGGCCGCCAGGCCCGGAGCCGCGCATCCGGATGTCGCCGCCCGCGCCGATGTAGTGCCGCATCGATCCGGCGTCAGCGAGCCGCTGGGACGCCACCTCGACGGACCAGCCCTTGACGTACCCGGACGGGTCGTATTCACCGCCACCGTGGGCGTCGAAGTAGCCACCGGTGTCGCGCCACAGGTCGGCGCACCGGTCGAGCACGTGCCGGAAGTCGTCGGAGCAGTCGGCGAGGGCGATCTCACCGCGCCGGAACCGGCACACCTCGCTGTCGTCGGAGTAGGTGCTGAACCGCGCGTCGACCTCGTGGAGCCACGCGCACGTCGACTCGACGAGCCCGGTGAGCCGGGCCGGGGGCAGATCGTCGGCCAGTTCGATGCTGACGACCGTACCCATGACCTCTTCGACGTGCCGCACGGATCGGAACCCTACGCCGCCTTGTCGAGAGCCGCCTGCAGGGAGCTGGCATACGCCCCGCTGGTCAGCGTGGCTCCGGAGACCGCGTCGACGTCGGCGCTCTGCTTCTTGAGCGCGGAGGAGTTCAGGGACTTGACCGCGTTCGGGTTGATCGTGCCGCTGAAGCCCTCCTTCGGGAAGGTCGCGTCCGCCGCGGTGATCTTGCCGCCGCTGATCTTGATGGTGACCTGGACGGTGCCGTAGGTGTGCTGCACCGCCTTGCCCTTGAAGGTGCCGGACTTCAGCCCGGCCTCCTCCTGCTTGTCCTGCTCGGCCGGTGCGGTGGTCTTCTTGCCGGACGGCTTCTTGGTGGCCGTGGCCTCCGGTTCGGCGGTCTTCTCACCGGCCTCGTCGATCTCGGGCTCTTCGGCGGTGTTGCCGGCCGCGGCGGCGGACACCGGGACGGTCGCCGGTTGGACGCTCAGGCGGACCCCGAGGATCAGGGCCGCGCCGGTGAGGGTGCCGACGGCTGCTGCGGTACTACGTCGCATCGCGAGAACTCCTGGGTCTCGAGTGGGGAAAGGGACTCAGAACTCGAAGGGGTCGAGGTGGAGCTGGCTGTCCGGCACGTCGAGCTCCTTGAGCGTGTCGACGGCGGCGTTGACCAGTCCGGGCGGGCCGCACAGGTAGACGTCGCGGCGGTTCACGTCCGGGACCAGGCCGCGCAGCCCTTCCGGGGTGAACAGCCGCCGCGGTCCGGGGTCGTTACGGCCGCCGACGATGTAGCGCACCCAGGCGTCCCGCTCCTCGGCCAGCTCCTCGAGCTCGGTGCGGAAGACCAGTTCGTCGGGGCGGCTGGCCCGGTAGATGACGATCGTGTCCGGCGGCATGTCCTCGAGCAGGGCCCGGATCGGGGCGATGCCGCTGCCGCCGGCGATCAGAAGGGCACGGCGGCGGGTACGGCGTTCGGCCGTGAACGTCCCGAACGGCCCTTCGGCCCAGATCGGCGTGCCGGGGCGCATGGTGGCCAGTTTGCGGGTGTGGCCACCGGCGATGGTGACGGTGAGCCGCAGCCACTGCGGGTTCGGGGCCGCCGACAGCGAGAACGGGTGCGACTGCCACCAGCCGTTCGCGGTCAGGAACCGCCAGCGCATGAACTGCCCGGCCTGCACGGGAAGCTTGTCGAGCCGCTTGCCCTCGATGTAGATCGAGAACGTGTTGGCGCCCTCGCCGACCACCTCGGCCACGGTGAACCGGTGCCGGGCGTTGAGCCAGAGCGGTTCGACGATCCGGCCCCAGAAGAGCGCGGCGATGGTGATGCAGCCGAGCGCCGGCCAGAACACCGAGGCGAACTTGCCGCTCATGTCGGCGCCGGCGGCGATCTGGTGGCCGTACCCCAGCAGCAGGACGGCGTAGCTGGTCAGGTGGATCAGGTGCCAGAGCTCGTAGTTGAGCACGTTGCGGACGGCCCGGATCGAGATGAGCGCGATGAACGCCAGCAGACCGGTCGCGATGGTCGCGCTGATCATCTCGGGGAACGTGGTGATCACGGTCCAGCCCTGCTCGACGACGCCGGTGCCGGCGGTGAGCGCGTAGCCGTACACGATGAAGACGACGTGGGCGACCACGAAGGTCAGCAGTGAGGTGCCGAGCCAGCGGTGCCAGCGCAGCAGGTCGCGCGAGCCGACCCACTCCTCGAGCCACGAGACCCGGCTCATCATCAGCAGCTGCATGAAGAGCAGGTAGCCGCCGATCAGGCCGGTCACGCGGCCGGCGGCGATCATCAGGGTGGCGTCGTTGCTGATCGCGCCGGGCTGGGTGTTGAACAGCCACAACGCGACGCTGGTAGCCAGCCCGGAGAAGAACAGCAGGACGGTGAGGAGCCGGTTGCCGCTGGTGGACTCACCGGGCGGGCGCTCGTCGACGACCGGGACGCCGGCGCCGGCCTTCCAGCCGGTCGGGTCGGTCATCGACGGTTCGGTGACCTCCCCGCGCCGGTAGTTGTCCGGTGCCGCGTACGGCTGCCCGTACTGCTGAGGCTGGGCGTATTGCCCCTGGGCCTCAGGCCACGACGGCATGGACGGGTTGTCCCAGCTCGGCCGGGAATCGGTCCGGAGGTCGGAGAAGTACCCGTCGTCGTCGGGAAGTTCGCGTTGATCCCGGAAAGCCGGAATGGTCAACGTCCTCACCTGCTCAGCAGTCGTCTCACGGCGCCTGCCACCCCATGCGGCCGACGTGACGACCCGTGCGCGGAAAGGTCGTCATGGTTGGGTACGCGCATCACGCCGAGTTGGCTCAACGAGATCGCAAAATTCCCAGAGGTTAGGTTCTGCGCATGCGATCCGAACCCCCGATCACCGTGATCGGCATCGGTGCCGGCGGCTGGCCGGACCTCTCCGGTACGGCACAGAGCACCCTGATCGGCTCGGAGGTGATCTTCGGCGGCGCCCGCCAGCTGGAGTTGCTGCCGTCCGACGTCGGAGCCCGCCGCGTCCCGTGGCCGTCCCCGCTGGTCCCGGCCCTGCCCGGACTGCTCGAGGCGGAGCACGGCCGCCGGGTGTGCGTGCTGGCCAGCGGTGATCCGATGTTCCACGGCATCGGCACCACCCTGACCCGGATCGCGGGCGCCGGCCGGCTCCGTGTCCTGCCGCACCCGTCGTCGGTGTCGCTCGCGGCCGCCCGGCTCGGCTGGGACCTGGCCACCACCGACGTGGTGAGCTTGGTCACCGCGCCGGTGGAGACGCTGGGCCGGCTGATCAATCCCGGACGCCGCGTCCTGGTGCTCTCCGCCGGCGCACACACCCCGGCGGCGGTCGCGGCGCTGCTCACCCGGCACGGGCACGGTGCGGCGACGATGACCGTCCTGGAACAGCTGGACGGGCCGGCCGAACGACTCGTGACCGGCACCGCCGACGGCTGGACGGTTCCGGACGGCGATCCCCTCAACGTGGTGGCGATCGAGTGCGGGGACGGCCCCGCGCGAGCGGTCGTGCCCGGCCTGCCCGACGACGACTACCGGGGCGACGGCCAGCTGACCAAGCGCGAGGTACGGGCCGTCACGCTGGCGGCGCTCGCCCCGGCACCCGGCGAACTGCTGTGGGACGTCGGAGCCGGCTCCGGCAGCATCGGCATCGAATGGATGCGCGCGCACCCGTCCTGCCGGGCGATCGCCGTCGAATCGTCGGCCGACCGGACCGCCGTCATCACCGCGAACGCGTCGGCGCTCGGCGTACCCGGTCTGCGGGTGGTGCACGGTCGTGCCCCGGACGCCCTCGACGGACTCCCCCGGCCCGACACGATCTTCATTGGAGGCGGCTTGACTCGCGACGGCGTCCTGGACCGTTGTCTCACCGCGCTGGGCCCCGGCGGCCGGCTGGTGGCGAACGCGGTGACGGTCGAATCGGAGGCGGTGCTCGCCGCCGCGTACGCGAAGCTCGGCGGTGAACTGAGCCGGATCACCGTGCAACGCGGCTCGCCGGTCGGCGGGTTCACCGGGTGGCGCTCGTTCATGCCGGTGACGATCTGGTCGACGGTGATCCGATGACCGTCCACTTCATCGGCGCCGGGCCGGGCGCCGCCGACCTGATCACCCTGCGCGGTCACCGGCTGATCGCCGCGTCACCGGTCTGTCTCTACGCCGGCAGCCTGGTCCCGGCCGAACTGCTCGACGCCTGCCCGCCCGGGGCCCGGAAGATCGACACTGCGAACCTGAACCTCGACGAGATCATCGCCGAGATGGCCGCCGCCCACGGTGCCGGACTGGACGTGGCCCGGCTGCACTCGGGCGACCCGTCGGTGTTCAGCGCCGTCGCCGAGCAGATGCGCCGCCTCGACGCGGCCGGGGTGCCGTACGACGTCACGCCCGGGGTGCCCGCCTTCGCCGCGGCGGCCGCTGCCCTCGGGCGCGAGTTCACCGTCCCGGAGGTGGCGCAGACCGTCATCCTCACCCGCACCGCCGAACGGGCCACCGCCATGCCGCCCGGCGAGGACCTGGCCACTCTCGGCGCCAGCCGGGCCACCATGGTGCTGCACCTCGCGGTCCAGCGGATCGGCGCGGTGGTCGCCGAACTCACCGGCAACTACGGGCCGGACTGCCCGGTCGCCGTCGTCGCCCGGGCCTCCCGGCCCGACGAGCTCATCCTCCGCGGCACGCTCGCCGACATCGCGGCCAAGGTCGAAGAGGCGGGCGTACGGCGTACGGCCGTGATCGTGGTCGGCGCCGCGCTGACCGCGGGACAGTTCCCGGACAGCCATCTGTACTCGGTGGACCGCTGCCGGCCATGAGGGTTCTCCTGCTCGGCGGTACCACCGAGGCCCGGCGCCTGGCCGGGATGATCGCCGGCGAGGTCACCGTGATCACCTCGCTGGCCGGCCGTACCCGCGACCCGCTGCTGCCCGCCGGGGAGGTCCGGATCGGCGGGTTCGGCGGGGTGGACGGGCTGGCCGGATATCTGCCTGAGCAGCGGATCGACGCGGTTGTCGACGCCACCCATCCGTTCGCGGCCGCGATCAGTGAGAACGCGTTCCGAGCGTGCGCCGCTACGGGCGTACCGCTGATGATTCTGCGGAGGCCCGGCTGGACCGCCGGACCGGGCGACGAGTGGCACCGCGTCGCGTCCCTGCCGGAAGCCGCCACTGTGCTGCCCCGGCTCGGCCGGCGGGTGTTCCTCACCACCGGGCGGCAGGGCCTGGCCTGCTTCGCCGGCCTTGACGAATGCTGGTTCCTGGCCCGCTCCGTGGAACCGCCGGCACCGCCCGTGCCGCGGCGGCTCGAGGTGCTGCTCGATCGGGGGCCGTTCACCGTCGCGGGGGAACGGGACCTGATCACCCGGCATCGCCTCGACGTGCTCGTCACCAAGGACAGCGGCGGCGCCGACGCCAAACTCGTCGCGGCCCGTGAGCTGGGTGTTCCGGTACTCATGGTGGATCGGCCGCCGCTTCCGGACGCCGCGTCGGTGTCCACACCGGACGCTGCCGCACGGTGGCTGCGGGTCCTGAGGCGCTGAAACACGACACTCCGGGAGCTGCGCGACGAGCGTCACGATGCGACGCTCGACACATGTCCGGACGCACGTTGCCCGCCGAGCTCGCCGTGGTGCGCGCGCTGGTCGCCGACGGGCTCGCCGAGATCGGCGACACCGGCGACGCCGGCCAGGTGTGGGTCCGCACCGCGTGCGCCCGTCTGACCGCGCTCGACGGCGTGCTCACCGAAGCCACGGGTGTTCTGGCCGCACCGGTGCAGATCGCGGCAGTCACGGTGGCCACGTTCCTGGTCGTGGCCGGATCGGCGGCCGTCGCCGGTGCCCTCGGGCTCGGCGGCGCCGGAATGCCGGCGGTCTCCGCGGTGGCTCTGCTGATCCTGTTCACGGCTCTGCCGTACGCCGGGCGCCGGGTCTTCGCCATGGTCGGCCTGCGCCGCCTGGCGCGGGCAGCCGCTTCCCCACCGGCCCGGCTCCCGGTGACCGCGCTTCCGGCACCGTCCCCATCGGACCCGCGAAACGGCCACGAGCCGGCCGTCCCGCCGGGACCCGGGCGGCGTTCCGAGGCCGCACTGGTGCGGGTCTCCGACGGTCTTCTGCGCGCCCGGGTACGGCTCGTGTCGGCGGGCCTGCGGCAGGCGGGCGCCGGCAACTGGGACGCGCCGCGGCTGCGCCGGGCGATCCGCAGCGATCCGGTGATCCGCCGCCTCGCGCACGCGGATCAGCTGCTCTGCCAGGCTGTCGACTGTCTGGAGCGGCATCTGCGCGATCAGCGGAAGGACACCGCGTGACGCCCTCCCGGATTCGCGAGGACCCGTTCTCCGGCGAGGCCCGGCCCCGGCTGCGGGCCATCGACCGCGACCTCGACGCCGTGATCACCGACGCACAGAGCCGGGACTGGTCCGCCGACCGGCCGGACCGGGTGGTCTTCGCCCGGCTCGGTCAGGCCCGGCACCAGGTCCGGGCGGCCACCGGTCGCCGCACGACGCCCGGCTTGGTCGCCGGCCCGGTCGCGATGGCGCTCAGCGCGGCCGCCGGCCTTCTCGTCGCCAGCACGGTGCCGGCGGTGGCCGGTGATCCGGCGACGCGGCCGCTGCCGCTGGCCCTCGCCGCCGTCGCCGGTCTCTGGACGGCGCTGCTCGTCCTCGCCGCACTGCGGCGCCTCCGGCTGCGTCGCGATCACGACGAGGACGGTCCGGCACCGATCGAAGATCACTATCGGTACGCGGCCTTCCGCCGCCGCATCGAGGCCTGTGCGGCCCGGGCCCGTGCCCAGCGCTCGCACCGCCGCCGGGCCGCCGCGATCGACCTCGAGTACGCCCTCGACTGGCTCGCCGCCGCGCAGAGCGAACTCCCCCGCCGCTGAACGGCGTCCCCCGGCGCGTCGCCCGCACCGGCGGAGCGGCTCGGCAGTCCGTTCCGCCCGGATCGTCAGGCGGTGGCCGGCACCAGGACGCCGCGCCGGGTGAACAGGACCGCGCAGACGATCAGGGCACTGGTCAGGCCCACCAGCGCGGACGCCCACACGGCGGGCTGGCCGACACCGATCCCGTAGGCCAGCCACGAACCGCACGCCGACGCGGCCAGGGTCCAGCGCAGCGGGGACAGCCCGGAGATGTCCTGGTTCCGGTCGCGGAGCAGGGCCAGCGGCTGCGGCACCGCGGACACCAACGACACCGCGGCCAGCACCATGCCGAGCACCGCGGCCGCCCGCGGACCGGTGACGTGCGACGACATGGCGGACGCCGCGATGCCGAGGATCGCGAGCAGCACCCCACCGGCGGCGCCGGCCGAGGCCAGCAGGGCACGCCCGGTTCGCGCGGCGGGGCGGGTGACGAGCAGAGCTACCAGGATGGCGACTCCGGTCGAGGCGCTGACCGTGTTCGTCACGACCTGGAACCGGTCTCCGATGAGCAGTCCATAGGTTACCCAGCCGAGCGGCATCGCCACACCGAGCATGCACGCGGTGGCCGACAAGCCGCTGGTACGCCGGCGTATGCACGAGCGGTACACCTGCGGCCAGGCGATCGACATGGACAGGGCAGCACCGAGGATCCCGAAGGCGTGGATAAGCATCGCGGTGCAGTTCGGCCCGTCTTACCGACCGCTGACAGCACGCACCCACACGGCTACTGTCCGCACCTCATCCGCACCCGGCGCGGCCGGATCCGGGCACGGCCGGGCGGTGGCACCCGGGGGTGACGGGGATCCGGTTCCGTTTGGCACAGTGGACAGGTGCTTACCGACGTGGATCTGCCCGCACCCGGGCTGCTCTGGACCCGGTGGGCGACGCTGAGCGCCACGTACACCGCCATGGGCCGCCTCGGATGGTCGATCGACGAGCGCGGGGCCGTCAGGGATCGGGTGGACGGCAGCTGGGCCCGGTTCGCGCTGCTCGACGGGCGTCGCGCGGTGCTGTACGGCCACCATCGCGAGGACAGCGCCACCACCCGGGCCGACCCGCCGATCGATCTGCTCACCGGCGCCCCGGACTGGCTGCCCTGGGACTCCCTGTCACCGCTCGCCGAACGGGACGGGCTCGGTTTCGTGATCTGGCACGAGAACGGCCGCTGGTCCCGGGTGCGGTACCGGGACGGGCTGGACGACGGCATGACCGCCCTGGCCGGCCGGCTGCTGACCGGGGAGAGCACGATCGTGGCGCTGTCCCGGTTCGGTCCCCGGGCGGCGGCCGAGCGGCTGCTGTTCGCCGCGGTACGGGCCGAGGTGTCGGCCGGGTACTTCAGCGACCTGCTGACCGATCCACCACCGGACCTCGCGGCGGCGATGGTGACGGCCGTCCGGGGCGGTCTGGTACCCGGCAGCACCGCGCCGCGGATCGATCCCGGCCGGCGGCCGCCGATGCGCCGGATCCGCCGGCTCAGCCAGGGCGAGCACGATCGTCTGGTCTGGTCGGCCATGCGGGACTCCGTCGAGCTGTCCCGGCGGGCGCCGCCGACGACCGCCGAGCTGGACACCCTGGTCAGCTGGTTGCAGGACCGGGCACCGCGCGGTGACGGACGATGCTCGCTGCTGGCCTACGCGGACGCGACCAGTTTCAGCGTCCAGCCCGGCGATCGTCCGCCCGCCGACCGGCCGGACGAGGAACGGTATGCGGGTTTCCGGCGGCTCACCGAGCTGGTCCGGGCGCTGCGGCGGGCGGAGTCGGATCCGCGGTACGGCCGGTGGCTGTTCCTGCGGGTCGAGACGACCGCGACCGGCGTACGGGTGGAGCGGCGCTACGACTCCTGGCCGCTCTGGTGGCGCGACGACGGTGTGTCCGGCCCGTGGCGGACGAACCTGAGCGAGGAGATGGACGCCCGCCTGCCCGCGTACCGGCCGTCGTGGGTGTCCCTGCTCGACCCCGAGGTGGCGTACCGCCCGCTGTGAGGTCCGGCCAGCAGGCCCGCGGGTCAGCGGGCCTTGCCGGCGCGCAGCAGGTCGAGTGACTTCGCGAGCCGCCGGGCGCGGGTCTCGCCGGTCTTCGCCGAGCTCAGCTGGTCGGCGTGCCACCGCTGGTTGCTGAACGACATCCGGTCCCAGAAGGCCTGCACGTCCGGTTCCGCGGCGAGGGCCGCGGCGAGATCTTCCGGCACCTCGACGGTACGCGGGGCGTCGTCGAGCGCGATCTCGAGGTCGTATGTCCGGCCGCCCTCGAGCCCGCCGGCCGTCCGCCGCTCGGCGCTGACACCGAGCCAGTACTCCCCGCCCATCCGCGCGATCGAGGACCGGAACTCGAACCCGCCGGTCCGCACGACCACCTTGGGCCGCCCACCGCCGCCGAGTTCCGCCACGAGGGCGTCCGGAATCCGGAACCCGGTGGTGTTGCCCCCGGTCTGCACCAGCTCGCCTCGGTACTCCATGCCCAGACGATAGCCAACCGGGACGTTGCGGGTCAGGCCGTCCGGCTCGCGGTGGCGAACCGGGTCCGGTCGAGGAAGGTGAGCTGGGCCTTCTTGTGACCCAGGTCGACCTGCGGACCCAGGGTGAAGCCCTCCCGCCGGAGGCGGTCGATCATGCGGTCGTTGCGGACGTCCGGCTCGGCGATGATGCGGGTGCGTGCCGGATCGGCGGCGAACAGATGCCGGAGCAGGGCCGGGAAGACGGCGCTGGTCAGGTGCGGCAGATCGCGGCCCTCGGCGTCGATCAGCAGATGCAGGCCGAAGTCACCGGGCAGCACGTCGTAGCACTCGCCGACCGGGTCGGACGACGGCTCGTACGTCTGGAAGATCCCGATCGGACCGTCGTCGAGCAGCAGCAGGTAGGCGTGGTGGCTGTCCAGGGTGTCGAGGTAGGCGTAGATCTCCTCGACGTCGGCGGCCGAGTGCCCGCCCATGCCCCAGTACCGGTTGCGTTCCTTGACCACCCAGCCGTGCACGACCGGGGCGTGCCGCGCCGGATCGAGCGGGATCATGGTGAGTTCACCGAGCCCCGGCAGCTTCTCGGCGAGGATGATCAGGGGTTCTTCCATCAGGTTCTCCCAGTCGGTGATCAGCGGGACGAGCGACCCGTTCGCCCAGAGCGGCAACTGGTCGAGGAAGTGCGGCGACGAGGGGTCGCCGGAGGCCCCGAACGGCACCACCCATCGGCTGCGCCGGCGGTCGGTGAGGTCCCAGACGTACCGGGCGACCGGTCCGCGCCAGCACAGGTCGCTGACTCCGGGGATGCTCGACGTGTTGAGCACGCAGGCGGCCGACCCGGACAGTTCCACCCGCGGCACGACAACCTCGTCGCCGGGCAGCTGGATCGGGTGCAGAAGATGCCGGGAACCCCACGTCGAGTCCGGTAGCGAGCCGGGGATCAGCGCCGGCCCGTCGAGGCCGAGGCCGGCGAGCACCCCGTCGAGGGCCAGGCCGATCCGCGCGCGGGGGTCGGTCCACGGGGCGAACAGCGGATCGTGGCCGGACGGTTCGAACAGCGGCCGCAGGGCGGGCAGATCACCCAGCGCACGAGCCACCGCGGACCGCTCGGCCATCCGCCGCCCGGCCTCGGCCGAGCCGGCCGGCAGCGCGGTGTCCATGTGGATCGACTCGTGCGGCACACCCGCGGCGAGCAGGTCGCGGATCCGGCGGGCCCGCGCGGGCGGTGCGAAGTCGGCACCGTACGGTTCGGTGTCGGGCCGCCGGTCGTTGGCGTTGACCGCGGCCGGCACCTCGGCGCGGAACATCGGCGCCCACCCCGGCCGCCACGCGTAACGGGCCTCCCAGGCGGGCACCGGGACGAGCCGGTTGCGGTCGTCGCGTTGCGGGACACGGCCGACGGTCAGCTGCAGGGTACGGCCGGTGCTGTCGGCGGTCAGGACACTGTTGACCGGTTCGACCCAGCGGGACAGGGCGTCGGCCACATCGTCCACCGTGGACGCGTGCAGCAGTGGCAGCAGGGCGTCGAAACCCAGGTCGGAACCGGACCGCGCGGGCGTACGAAGACTCAGGTTCCCATCGATGACGGGTCCACGTGGCGTCTCCATGACATCGACCACGACCGGGTGCTCATCGCGTACGTCGATCGTCTCCTGATGGGTGACCACCGGCTCCCAGCCGGTCGCGCCGCGCGCCTCGAGCCCGTCCTCGGTGGCGCGCAGTTCCTCGATGTAGAGGTCCTGGTAGTCGGCCATCGCGTTGGTGATCGCCCAGGCCACCGACCCGGCGTGCCCGAAGTGCTGCACACCGGGAACGCCGGGGAAGGTCAGCCCGGCGATGTCGAAGGACGGGCAGGCGAGGCGGATCTGCTGGTATACGCCGGGCAGTTCGAGGAGCCGGTGCGGGTCACCGGCGATCTCCCCCGGGACGGCCCAGGCGTTGCTGCCGGAGCCGCCGGGTCCTTCGTTCGCGAACCACGCGACCGCCGAGGGGCCGAGAGTCCGCTCGACGTGCGCACGCCACATCTTGTTGCCGAACGTCCCGAACAGGATGTGCTGCACCTGGAAGACACCGAGCGACGACCACGGGTGCCATTCGATGCCACCGGCGCGAACGCCGGCCGCATACGCTTCCAGCCATCGCCGCGTCGCGGCGTCCAGGCCGGCGAACGACCGTCGCGCGGTGTCGTCCAGCCGGACCCGGCGTGCGAAGCGGTCCCATCCCACCTCGGCGGCCCCGGCGATCGAGGCGAGGCGCCCCTCGGACCGCAGGCGTTCGACGAGAATCTGCCGGCCCCGATCGGAAGCGGTCACCCGCCCCTGCAGCCAGGCCAGGCCGAGGACCGAGCCGGCGCGCAGGTGCGGGATTCCGTAGGCGTCGCGGTAGACCCTCATGCCGCGATCGGGTTGTCCAGCTCACCGGCGAAGATCAGCGAGCTGGCCTGGTCGGTGAGGTCCACCATCTGCAGCGTGTTGCGCAGCTGGAGCCGGTTCAGGCAGGAGTGCTTGAACGTGGGCCGCAGCAGGTCGAGCCGCCCGGTGAGCTCCGGGTGGTCCTTGGCGTGCTCGCGCACGCAGTCGGCGGCCAGGGCCCAGAACTCGCCAGCGCTCAGCACCCCGTCCGAGTCCAGGATCCCGGCGAGGTGCCGCAGGAACCCGTCGAACACGTCGGTGAAGATCGCCAGTTCCTTGAACTCGTCGCTGACGTCGATCCGGATCCGCTCGACCTCCGGCGGCAGCGGCTGATCGTTCATGACCGCCACCTCCTCACCGATGTCCTTCATGAACACCCGGACCGGCACGTGGTTCTCGAGCACGAGGATCAGGTTCTCGCCGTGCGGCATGAACGCCAGGTCGTGCTTGAGCAGGCAGTGCACGACCGGCCGCAGGTAGGCGCGCAGATAGGTCGCCACCCACGCGGCCGGCGTCACGCCGGACTCGCGGATCAGTGCGGCGGCCAGCGAGTTCCCGTCGCGGTCACGGTGCAGCAGGCTGGCCATGGTGGCGAGCCGCTCTCCGTCGGCGAGCCGGGGCAGCGGACTCTCCCGCCACAGGGCGGCGAGCATCTTGGTGTACGCGCTGGGCGTACCGGTCCGGTGGTAGGCGTCCCCGGTGTACCCGATCGCCGCCAGCTCGCGCAGCACCCCGAACCCGCAGGCCCGCAGTTCCTCGTCACCCTCGACGAGCCCCGCCACCCAGTCGTTGATCGGCGGCGTGGCCTTCATGTACTTCGGCGACAGCCCGCGCAGGAAGCCCATGTTCTGCACGGCGATCGCGGTCTTCACGTAGTGGCGTTCCGGCCGGTCCAGGTTGAAGAACGTCCGGATGGACTGCTGCGCCTGATAACGATCATCACCGGCGTCGAGCGGGACGATCGACCGGCGGGCCACGTCGGGCGCGAACGTGACGGTCACCTTGTGCTCCCACTGCCATGGGTGCACCGGCAGGTAGCGGTAGTCCGCCGGGTCCAGCCCCTGACCGCGGAGCTGCTTCTCGAACCGGTCCAGCAGGCCGCCCAGCTCGGCCCGGTAGTGCTCGCGCTCGTCGCCGTCGTACACGAGGACGCTCTGGTCCTTGCGGATGGCCACCCACCGCAGCCGGACCGGCCGCCCGGCCTCCGGCGTGTAGGCCTCGTGGTCGCCGAGTCCGTAACCGATCCGCCCGTTGTTGGCCACGAAGCCGGGGTGGCCCTCGGTCATCGCCGCCTCGATGGTCTGGAAGCTCGCGTGCACCAGGTCGTCGGCGGTCTCCCGGCGGTGCGCGTACTTCCAGGCCGTCCCGGCAAGCGTCGCGGAGATCTCCTCGAGGTACGTGCCGAGCAGCTTCTCCGGGATGCCGAGCGTCTCGCGCAGGCCGGCGATGAAGTCGAGCGCGTCAAGTGGCCCGTCGAGCGACTCCGGGTCGATCACCCAGTGCTCGAGCGGGTAGCGCTTCGCGGTGAAGGTGTTCGCGCCGAACCGGTACCGGTCGCCCTCGGCCACGGGCGAGATCAGGCGCTCGTGGCTGAACTCGGCGATCGCCTTCGCGATCAGCCGCCGGTGGGCGAACTCGATGGCCTCCGGACGCAGGTGCGGGACGCTCATCTCGTACGCCGTACGCGTGCAGAAGCTGAGCCGGCCGGTCTTGCCGTGCAGCGGGACGTCACGTTCGGGCACGAACCCGACCTCGGCGTTCTTGCGCTGGATGGCGTCGTTGCGCACGTCCGGCTCGACGACGACCCGCTCGATCCGCGGATCGGCGAAGCAGAAGTCCATGACGGCGCGCATCACCGCGGAGGTGAGCCCGGAGCGTTTCCGGGTCGGCGGCGCGACCAGCACGTGCATGCCGATGTCACCGGGACGCACGTCGTAGTGCGGGGCGAGCTCGCTGTGCGCCGGATCGTAGGTCTCGGCCAGGAACAGCGGGACGCCGTCGTCGTCCAGGCCCAGCCACACGTCGTAGTGCGGGTTGTCCAGGAAGCCCTGGTACTCCTCGCGGACCCGGTCCACGGTGGCGCCCTGCAGGCCCCAGTAGTGCGCCCGCGGGTGCGTCACCCAGGTGAAGAGAAGATCAAGATCACGATCGAGGTCGAGCGGTACGAGTCTCACGATGTCACCAGTGCCTTGGGGATGTCGGCCGTGGGCGGCCCGAACTGCTGGAAGGCGATCGACTCCTCGACCTTGTAGATCTCGCGGCCGGTGATGCCCCGGAGGATCACGCTGTTGCGGTAGGCGCCCATGCCCAGGTCGGGGTCGGTCACGCTGTGCGTGTGCTCGGCCGCGTTCTGGACGAAGATCTCGTTGCCGGACCGGTCGACGGCGTAGTCCACGGTGACGTCGAACCGGCCGCGGGCGTCCCACTTGATCCGGTCCCGGACCGGGTCCATGAAGGACGGGACCCGCGGGGCGTACCCGGTGGCCAGGACGAGACCCCGCGAGGTGGCGGTGAACGAGCTGCCCTGCTCCAGGTGCTCGAGGGCCAGCGTCCAGCGGTCGCCGTCCCAGATGACGCCGGTCAGCGAGGTCCCGGTGAGCAGGGTCGTCGCGACCGGCCCGGCCAGGCTCTTGGCGTAGAGCGTGTCGTAGATGGTGTCGACCAGGTCACCGCTGATGCCCTTGTACAGGTTGCGCTGCTCGCGGCCGAGCCGGTCGCGTACCTCCATCGGCAGGCCCTGGTGGTACCGGATGTACTCCGGCGACGTCATCTCGAGGGTGAGCTTGGTGTACTCCATCGGGAAGAACCGCGGCGAGCGGGTGATCCAGCTCAGGTGGTACCCGTACGTCTCGATGTCGTTCAGCAGGTCGAGGTAGATCTCCGCGGCGCTCTGCCCGCTGCCGATGATCGTGATGGAGTCGAGCTTCTGGAGTTCCGCCTTGTTCGGCAGGTAGTCGGCGCTGTGCACGTAGGGACCCTGGTCGGCGGCGGCCGGGATCCGGGGCGCCGTGCCGATGCCGAGCACCAGCTTGCGGGCCCGGAACGTCTCGCCGCCGGTGTGCACGAGGTACGCCTCGCCGTCGTGGGTGACGGTGTCCACCCGGGTGTTCCACCGGATCGACGGAAGCTGGCGGGCCACCCACTTGCAGTACTCGTTGTACTCGGCCCGCAGCGGGTAGAAGCTCTCCCGGATGTAGAACGGGTAGAGCCGGCCGACCTGCTTCAGGTAGTTGAGGAACGAGAAGCGCGAGGTCGGGTCGGCCATCGTGACCAGGTCCGCCATGAACGGCACCTGGATCGTCACGCCGTCGAGCATCAGACCCGGATGCCAGTCGAACTCGGCCTGCTGCTCCAGGAAGATCCCGTCCACGTCCGGCAGGTCCTCGGTGAGCGCGGCCAGGCCCAGGTTGAACGGGCCGACCCCGATCGCGGCGAAGTCGTAGGTGTGCATCAGGCCATCACCGCCGCGGCCTCGTCCCGCTCGCCGGTCATCTCGGTACCGATCTCCCGGATCAGGCTCAGCACGTCCCGCAGGTTGTCCATCGTGGTGTTCGGGTTGAGCAGGGTGAACTTCAGCCAGTAGTGGCCACCGATGGTGGTGCCGGCGACGATCGCCCGGCCGCCGTAGAACAGCCGCTGGCGCAGCCGTGGCATCAGCTCGTCGCACTCGGCGACGGTCATCCCGGCCGGCCGGTAGCGGAACAGCACCGTGCTCAGCGTCGGCGCGGCCACCGCCTCGAAGTCCGGGTCGTCGCAGATCTGCAGGTAGGCCTCGTGAGCCCGGTCGACGACGGCGTCGAACATGTCACCGATCTGCTCGGCGCCCATGGTCCGCAACGTCATCCACAGCTTCAGCGCGTCGAACCGGCGGGTGGTCTGCAGGCTCTTGTCCACCTGGTTCGGCACGGCGGCGGTACGCGGGTTCAGATAGTCGGCGTGCACCGCGATCCGGCGCATCGTCTCGCCCCGGCGCACCACGATCGCGCTGGAGCTGACCGGCTGGAAGTAGCTCTTGTGGAAGTCGACGGTCACCGAGTCGGCCCGCTCGATGCCGTCCAGCAGGTGCCGGCGGCGGGTGGAGACGAGCAGGCCGCAGCCGTACGCGGCGTCGACGTGGAACCAGATGCCCCGGCTCTCGCAGATCGCGGCGATGGCGCCGACCGGGTCGATACGGCCCAGGTCGGTGGTGCCGGCGGTGGCGACCACGGCCATCGGGATCCCGCCGTCCCGGCGCACGTCGTCGATGGCGGCGGCAAGCGACTCCGGGTCCATCCGGCCGGTGCCGTCGGTGGCCACGCCGACCACGGCGTCGGCGGCCATCCCGAGGATGCCGGCCGACTTGCTCACGCTGAAGTGACTCTCGGTGGTGGCGAAGATCCGCAGCTTCGGGATCGCGGTGGCCCGGTCCTCGACCGGACCGGCCAGGGTCTCCTCCCGGGCCAGCAGCAGGGCCTGCAGGTTGGACTGGGTGCCGCCGCTGGTGAAGATGCCGTCGGCACCCGGCCCGAACCCGATCCGGCCCGCCGTCCAGTCGATCAGGCGGCGTTCGATGAGGGTGCCCGCGGTGCTCTGGTCCCAGGTGTCCACCGAGGAGTTGACCGCCGAGATCAGCACCTCGGCACTGAGCGCCGGGATGGCGACCGGGCAGTTCAGGTGCGCCACGTAGGTGGGCTCGTGGAACCAGACCGCGTTGTCCAGGTAGAGCCGGGCGGCCTCGTGCAGCGCCGCGCCGGTGTCGCCGAGTGGCCGGTCGAGATCAACCGCGTCGACCTGCTCCTGCAGATCGGCGACGCCCGCACCTGAGTACGGCTGCCGCACCGCCTTCACCCGGTCGGCGAGCAGCGCCGACGCGTGCCACACCCCGGACGTGTAAGCGTCCAGCGTGGAACCGGAGAACAGATGCGGGGACTCGGACCGCTCCAAGGGAGGCCTCCAATAAGGTAACCCTTACCTAACTTGAGGGGAGGCTAACCCGTCCGACACGGGAAGGAAACTTGCGCACCGGGCGTTGAGGGGTTCCGCACACCTGTCGATACCGCCCGGGGCCCGGCCCGACCTGCGTAACTGCTCTTGAGAACTGCTTCGACGGATATCGAGTGACGAGTGCCACATAGCGCACGAAGCCCACTCTTTTCAGAGTGGGCCTCGTCGATGTAGAAGATCAGAACGGGCTCAGGATGATCCCGGCCGCGCGCGGATCTCCATCGTGGACCAGCGACTCCTGGGCCAGCACGTCGTCGAAGGCGAAGGCGTACGCCCGGCCGTCGACCATGTTGTCGTGGACGGCCTTCGCGTACGGGTTGGCCGGGCCGCCGGTGTAGAAGTCCGCGGCCGTACCACCGGGCTGCGTGTCGATCCGTCCGAGCGTGGTCCGCCACAGCGCCGAGCAGAGCGTCCGGGCGATCGGCCCGACCACCTGGTCGTTCGGCGCTCCGAGGGCGCCGTCGCAACCCCACACGTTCGCGGTCGACGGCTTCGTGAACGACGCCACGGTCCGGCCGCTGCCGTCGGTGAAGTTCATGACGTTGCCACTGGTCCGGCCCAGGTACTTCACGTCCGGCCGGTCACCGAACGGCACCACGGTCAAAGTCTTCGAGGCGTACGCGTTCCACGCGCTCGTGATGTACGAATCCAGGTAGGTGGGGCTCATCAGGCCGGCGTCGGCGGCCTTGCCCGGGGCGAGGACCCGCAGCACCGTGCCGTCGGAACCGGTCACCACACTCTTCGCGAAGTCGGGATTGGCCCGGACAGCGTCGATGACCTTCTGCCGGCCGTTCGCGACCAGCTCGCCGGTCTTCGAGGTCCGGCCGCTGCCACCGGTGACCGAGACGACGTGCGGCACCGCGAACATGTCCACCTGCGAGCTGTTCAGCCACAGGCCGGAACCATTGAGGGTGAACTCGCTCCAGTCGAACAGGATGTCCCGGTTCGGGTCGCCGCCCGCCCACGGGGCCGGCTGGACCAGGCCGTCGCCGGTGATCCGGAACTCCAGCTTGCGGCCGAACGAGAAGTAGATCCGGCCGGAGAGGTTCTTCAGCACCTTGATCGTCGTGCTGGAACCGTTCGCCGGGCCGGGGATCGAGACGTCCGGCGCGGGCACCGGCACGGGACCGCCACCGGTCCACGGGGTGAACCCGCCGCCCGCGTCGACGTACCCCAGCTTGCCGGTCTGCAGGTTCACGCCGAGCACGTAGAGGTAGACCGGCTCGTCACGGCCGCTACGGTTCGTCACGGTGACCGGCAGCAGGTCACCCGCCGGCGGGACGGTCGCGGCCGGTGTGGTGGCCGGCGCGGTGGCCGGAGCCTTCGTCGTCGGTGCGGCCGTCGTCGGAACCGTGGTCGGCCGCGTGGCCGGGACCGTCGTCGCGGGCACGGTCGCCGGCGGCGTGGTGGCAGTCGCCCCACCGCTGCACGGGTTGCCGTTCAGCTTGCAGTTCACCGGCTGCGCGCCGGCTCCGACGAATCCGAATGTCACGCTCGCACCCACCGGAACGGAACCATTCCAGGCACGATTCGTGAATGTACGGTGACTGCCCGAAGCCGTCATGTCGGTGTCCCAGAAACTGCCGATCGCACTTCCGGCCGGCAGATCGAACTCGACCTTCCAGGACGTCATAGCGGACGTTCCGGTGTTGCTGATGGTGATCTCGTCCTGCCAGCCGCTGCCCCAGTCGGAGACCGTGCGCAGGGTGGCGGTCGGCGCGGCGGCCGAGGCGGGCAGGGCGATCCAGGCGGTGGCGAGCGCTGCGACAGTCGCCACCGAGGCGAGTATCAGGCTCCTTTTGCGACGCATGGGGATGTGACCTCCGTGGGGGGCTGTCGGGGGTAGGTCGCCCATTATTCGTCGCGAGAAACCGCTCTCACAGAGGCTTTAACGTTCTTTTAAGGTCAAATTCGCCGACGTTCTCGCCGCACCCCGATAACAAAAACTTCCCCACCCGTCCCCCACCGCTGCCTCAGCCGCCCGTTCTCGGCAGCCGGCCCACACCGCTGTCTCAGGCGCGCTGAGACAGCGGTAGCGCACAGCCGGGGTTCGGTCAGCGGGTGAGGCGGATCGCGGACCAGGAGACGCGGGGCAGGGTCAGGGTGACGGCGCCGGCGTCGACGGCGATCGCGCCGCCGGGGACGTCGGTGAGCGCGCGCAACGAGACGCGCTCCGGGTCGTCCCTGGTGTTGCTGGCGTAGACGTCGTCGTCGGTGAGGGTCCACGACTCGGCGACGGTCAGACCGGCACCGAAGGCGCTCAGATCCACGCCGAACTCGACCGGGTTCTCCACATCCCGGTTCACCGCGAACACGGTCACGTCCCCGGTGGCCGGGTCGTGGGTGGCGACCGCGTCGACGAGCGGCGCCATGCCGTACTTCGCCGTCTCGTAGGCCGGGGCGTCGATGTGCAGGCGCAGCACGTCGCCCTTGGCGAGCGCGGCGGTCTTGGCGAACGGGTGGAAGATGGTCTGCCGCCAGGCCGGGCCGCCCGGTTCCGTCATGATCGGGGCGATCACGTTGACCAGCTGCGCCTGGCAGGCCGCCGTCACCCGGTCGCTGTGCCGCAGCAGCGAGATCAGCAGGTTCCCGACCACCACCGCGTCGGCCACGTTGTAGCAGTCCTCGATGACCCGCGGGGCGACCTTCCACTCCTCGGGCAGCGGGGCGTTCTGGAAGCGGGACAGGTACCAGACGTTCCACTCGTCGAACGACAGGTTGATCTTCTTGGTGCTCTTGAGCCGGGCACCGACCGCGTCCGCGGTGGCCACGATGCTGTTCACGAAGAAGTCCATGTCGACGGCGGACGCGAGGAACGAACCCAGGTCCCCGTCGTGCTCCTCGTAGTACGCGTGGCAGGAGACATAATCCACCACGTCGTACGCGTGCTCGAGCACCGTCGACTCCCAGGTGCCGAACGTCGGCATCGTGGAGGACGAGCTTCCGCAGGCGACCAGTTCGAGGTCGGGTTCGGCGGACCGGAGAGCCCGCGCCGTGCTGGCCGCGAGCAGGCCGTACTCCTCAGGGGTCTTGTGCCCGGTCTGCCAGGGGCCGTCCAGTTCGTTGCCCAGGCACCAGATCTTGACGCCGTAGGGCTTCTCGGCACCGTTGGCGCGGCGCTGCTCGGACAGCGCCGTGCCCTCCGGGTGGTTGATGTACTCGTGGACGTCGAGCGCCTCCTGCACGCCGCGGGTGCCGAGATTGACCGCGTACATGATCTCGACGTCGGCCTTCTCCGCCCACTTGGCGAACTCGTCGATGCCGACCTCGTTGGTCTCGATGCTGCGCCACGCCAGGTCACGCCGCCGGGGCCGCTGGTCGCGCGGGCCGACGCCGTCCTCCCAGCGGTATCCGGAGACGAAGTTGCCACCCGGGTAGCGGACCATGGTGACGCCCAGTTCCCGGGCGAGCGCCAGCACGTCGGTGCGGAAGCCGTCCTCGTCGGCCAGCGGGTGGCCCGGCTCGTAGATGCCGGTGTAGACGCAGCGGCCCATGTGCTCGACGAACGAGCCGAAGGTGCGGCGGCTGACGGGCGCCACGACGGCAGCCGGATTCAATGCGACACGCGCACGGAGCATGGTTGTTCCCTTTACCAAGAAGAAGACGAGATGCGCGGGTACGGGAGGGCTACTTGACCGAGCCGATGGTCAGGCCGCCACGCCAGTACCGCTGGAGCATCAGGAAGGCCACGATCAGGGGGACGATGGCCACGAGAGCGCCGGTCACGATCACGTTGAACGTGGCCGCTCCGCCGTTGCCCATGATCGCCGACATGTACCAGGCCCGGAGGCCGACGGTGAGCGGGTAGAGCTGGTCGTCGCTCAGCATCACCAGCGGCAGGAAGAAGTTGTTCCAGGACGCGACCATGCTGAACAGCAGGACGGTGACCAGGGCCGGCTTCATCGCGGGCAGGGCCACACTGCGGAACACCCGGAACTCGCCGGCACCGTCGATGCGGGCCGCTTCGAGCATCTCGTCCGGGATCGAGTCGTGCACGTACACCCGGAGCAGGTAGACGCCGAACGGGTTGAGCAGCGACGGCAGGATCACCGCCCAGATCGTGTCGACCATGTTCGCCTGCGACATCAGCAAATAGGTGGGCAGCACGAGCGCCGTGGCCGGCACCATGATCAGGCCCAGCAGCAGCGCGAACAGGGCGTTGCGGCCCGGGAAGCGCAGCTTGGCGAACGCGTACCCGGCCAGCGCCGAGATCACTGTGGCGCCGACACCGCTGACCACCGCGTAGAACGCCGAGTTGCGCAGCCAGGTGACGTACACCCCGCCGTCCTGCTGGAACAGCAGCTTCAGGTTGTCGATCAGTTGGAAGTCGCTGAACCACAGCGACGCGGACTGGAAGAGGCCGTCGTTGTTCTTGGTCGCGGCGACCAGGAGCCACCAGAACGGGAGCAGGAAGTAGATCGCCAGCAGGCCCATCACGATGTGGGCGGCGACGCTGCCTTTCTTGAACGTCATCGCAGCGCGCTCCGCTTCCGGGTGGCGAACAGGAAGATGTACGACCCGATGAAGACCACCGCGCCGAGCAGGAACGAGATCGCCGCCGAGTAGTTGTACTGCTGGAACGAGAACGCCTGCTGGTAGGCGTACACGTTGGGGGTGTAGTGCTGGGTGATCGCGCCCGGGTTGAGCGGCTGCAGGATCAGCGGCTCCGTGAAGAACTGCAGGGTCCCCATGATCGTGAACAGGGTGGCCAGCACGAGCGCCGAGGCGATCATCGGTGTCTTGATCCGGAGTGCGATCTGCACCTCGGTCGCGCCGTCGATGCGGGCCGACTCGTAGGTCTCCCGGGGCAGGCCCTGCAGTGCCGCGTACAGCACGATCATGTTGTAACCGGCCCACTGCCAGGTGACGATGTTGCCGAGCGAGGCCAGCACCGTGTCGCTGGAGACGAAGTCGATGCCCAGGGCGGAGAACGGGCCGATGCTGTCGCTGTAGAGGAAGCCCCACATCAGGGTGCCAATGACCACCGGGACGGCGTACGGGACGAACGCCGCGAGCCGGAAGAACCGGGAGAACCGCGAGGTGGCCGCGTCGATCAGCAGCGCCGCGAGCAGCGCGATCCCGATCATGACCGGGGTCTGGATCAGTCCGAAGATCAGCACCCGGACGACGCCCTCACGGACCAGCGGGTCGTCGATCGCCTGCTTGTAGTTGTCGAAGAGCGCGAAGACCTCGCCCTCGATCAGGGTCGACCGATAAAGGCTGATCTTGAACGCGTACGCCATCGGCAGCAGCAGGAACGCGACGAGCAGCACCGCGAAGGGCAGGACGAACAGCCAGCCGGTGGCGGCCTCCCGCAGGTGGGAGCGCCGTCCGGTCTTCACCGAGGGCCCCGCGGCCGCCGGAGCGACCGCGGGGGAATTCTGTACCTCGGTCATTACTGGACCTTGAAGCCCTGCTGGGTGGCGTAGGTCTTGACGTTCGCCTGCGCCGTGTCGAGCGCCGCCGTCCAGGACGTCTTCTTCTCGATCGCCTGGTTGATGTTGGTGGTCAGCTGGTTGAAGTTGTAGCTGTTGAACGGGCTCCAGGAGAACGGGCCGATCGCGTTGTAGGCGGGCACGAAGACCTCGTTGACCTTCTGGCCGCCGAAGAAGTCGTACTGCTTGTTCTTGAAGGTGTCGGACTCCAGCACCGGGGTGGCGGTCGGGAACAGGAACGCCTTGTCGATACCGATCTTCCAGGCCTCGGTGTTCTTGGCACCGAAGAGCTCCATGGCCACCTTGGCCGCGACGTCAGGGTACTTCGCCTGGTCGGTGACGGCGAACGAGGAGCCGCCCCAGTCACCCTGCTTGTTCTCGCCGGCGACCCACTGCGGCAGCGGGGCGACCTTCCACTTGCCCGAGGACTTGGCGGCGTTGGCCTGGATGTAGCCGGGGCCCCAGCCGGCCGCGAGGTAGGTGGCGTACTTCTCCGAGCCGAGCCCGTTGTAGAAGTCGGTGGTGTGGAACGCGGTGGTGTCGGCCAGGCCCGCGTTGACCATGCCCTCCCAGTACTCGATGACCTTCTTGGCCTCGGCACTGTTGACGTTCACGCCGATGCTTGTCGGGTTCGCCAGGTCGTAGTTGTACGGCTGGGCGCCGGCCTGCCAGAACAGGCCGCTCATGAAGCCGCCGTCGTTGGCGCCGAAGTCGGTGATGAAGCTCTTGCCGGCCGAGGCGGTCTTCAGCTTCTCGGCCTGCTGCTTGTACTCGTCCCAGGTCTTCGGCACGGTCAGGCCGTACTTCTTGAAGATGTCCTCGCGGTACATCATCGCCATGGGCCCGGCGTCGACCGGGATCGCGTAGACCTGGTCGCCGGAGCTGACCTGCTTCCACGCCCACTCGACGTAGTCGCCCTTGACGTCGTTCGCGCCGTACTTGCCCAGGTCGACCAGGTGCTTGGTGAGCGCGAAGGTGGGGATCTCCTGCAACTCCAGCATCGCCACGTCGGGCGCGCCCTTGCCGGCCTTCAGCGCGGTCTGCAGCTTGGTGTACTGGTCCTGGCCGGTGCCGGCGTTCGTCCACTCGATCTTGATGTCGGTGTGCGTGGCGTTGAAGTTGTCGACGACGCCCTGGAACTCGGGGTACCAGGCCCACACCTTGATGGTGACCGGTCCGGCCGGCTTCTCGGCGGGCTTGTCGTCGCCACCGCTGGTACACCCGGTCAGCGCGAGGGCCGTCGCCGCGACCGCCGCCACAACTGATCGCCGACTGACTTTCCGTGCACTAAAGTTGCCGATGTTCACTGGGTCCTCACAGACGAGTAGATGCGTATCCAGTTGATCATTTCCGGGCCTGGTAAGGGCTCGGAGAGCCGACCTCCGGTGCTGGCACACCGGGGGTCGGCCATGAGGCCGGGGCTCGCACGCCCAACGGTCTTCACCGCTGGTCGAGCGATGTTGCTACGCTTTTGCAGCGCTGCAAAGCAAAGCATGCACGGCACCCCGAACGTCGGCAAGGGGTAACCTGCCGGAAACTTGGGGCGGTCAGAGGGGGCAAGAATGCGTCGAGAAGTCACTCTGCGTGACGTCGCGGAGTTGGCCGGCGTCTCCAGCCGAACCGTCTCCAACGTGGTGAACGGCTACGCCAACGTCACCGAACACACGAGAGAGCGCGTTCAACGTGCGGTCGAGCAGCTCGGCTACCGGCCCAACGTGCTGGCCCGCAACCTCGCACAGGGCCGATCGGGGCAGATCGCGGTCGTCGTTCCGTACCTGGACACCCCGTACTTCTCCGAGTTGTTGCAGAGCGTCATCCGAGCGGCGCGGATCAGCGGCTATAACGTTTTGATCGACCAGACCGACGGCGACCCGGAACACGAGCGGGCGTTCATCGCGCACGGCTCGCGCCGGCTGCTGTTCGACGGCATCATCTTCAGCCCGCTCGGTCTCGACCAGCAGGCCCTCGCCGACCGCGACCCCGACCTGCCGCTGGTGATACTCGGCGAACGGTCGAGCGACGGCACCTTCGACCACGTGGGCATCGACGACGTCGCCGCGTCCCGCCAGGCCACCGAGCACCTGCTCGACCTGGGCCGGCAGCGGATCGCCGCGATCGGCGACCAGCCGTACGCCACCGGCGAGGCGGCCCAGCGGCGCACCCAGGGCTTCCGCGAGGCCCATGCGGCCCGCGGGCTCACCCCCCGCGAGGACCTGATCATCAGCACACCCCGGTTCAACCGGCCGGACGGCGCGCGGGCCATGGCCCACCTGCTCGACCTCCCGGAACCACCGGACGCCGTGTTCTGCTACTCCGACCTGGTCGCGCTGGGCGCCATCCGCACGCTCGTGTCGCGTGGACTGCGGGTGCCCGAGGACGTTGCGGTCATCGGTTACGACGACATCGAGGACGGGCGGTTCTCCAACCCGACGATCTCCACCATCTCCCCGGACAAGGAGATGATCGCGACCACCGCGGTGGAGAGGCTGCTGCTGCGCATCACCAGTGCGACACCCCCCGAGGGCCTTGAGGTACGCGCTCCGCACCGGCTGATCGTCCGGGAGAGCACCGCCGGACGGGCTGCCGGCACGGCTTCGCCGCGGTGATCAACCCCTGGATCATGCGCCACCACGAGGTGGCCCAGTTGAGGCCCACCCGGAAGACCCAGACGGCCGGGTTGTCCAGCCGGCGGACCGTGGACCAGCGAGCATAGGCGCGGGACATCGCCTCGGCGGTCGCTTCGGACGCCCGGTCGTCACGGCGCAGGGTGACCGCAAGCGCGCGATAGACTCGGTCCGGCGTTCGGGTGGCCGGTGATCGGTTCCCGGTCAGTCCTGGGATTTCTCGTCGGGAACGGTCAGGCCCGCTTTCTCGTCGCGGTCGGCCCACTCCAGCAGGGTGTCCAGCGAGTACGCGTGGTCGTCGATGGCGGCGTGCAGGTCGCCGAGTTCGGCGAAGCGCGCGGGGACCGTACGGATGGTGAAGTCCCGGGGGTCGAGGTCCTGGATCTCGTCCCAGGTGACCGGGGTGGAGACGGTGGCCGTGGGCACGCCCCGCACCGAGTAGGCGCTCGCGATGGTGTGATCGCGGGCGTTCTGGTTGTAGTCGATGAACAGCGCGCTCGGGTCGCGGTCGCGGCGCCACCAGGTGGTCGTCACGTCGTCGGGGGCGCGCCGCTCCACCTCGCGGGCGAAGGCGAGCGCGGCCCGGCGTACGTCGGAGAAGTCCCAGCGGGGATCGATGCGCACGTAGACGTGCAGGCCCTTGCCGCCGGAGGTCTTCGGGAAACCGGTGATGCCCAGCTCGCCGAGGACCTCCCGGACCACCGGCGCGACCCGGCGGACCGTGTCGAACGGGCAGTCCGGCATCGGGTCGAGGTCGATGCGCCACTCGTCGGGTTTCTCGGTGTCGGCCCGCCTGGAGTTCCACGGGTGGAACTCCACGGTGGACATCTGCACGGCCCAGATCACGTCGGCCGGCTTGGTGACGCACAGTTCGTCGGCGTGCCGGTTGTAGCGCGGGAACTTGACCCGGACCGTCTCCAGCCACGGCGGGGCGCCGTTCGGCACCCGCTTCTGGTGCACCTTCTCCCCCGAGAGGCCGTCCGGGAACCGGTGCAGCATGCAGGGTCGCTCGCGCAGCGCGCGGACGATCCCGTCGCTCACCGCCAAGTAGTACTCGACCAGGTCGAGCTTCGTGGCGCCGAGCTCCGGGAAGTACACGCGGTCTGGGTTGGAGACCCGGACCTCGTAGTCGCCGACTTCGATGATCGTGGCTTTACCTGCCATGCCCTGAAACTAGCCCAACCAGGCGTCGTCCATGTCCCGAAGCAGGGTGTCGCCCGAGTCGAGCAGGTCGAGCATGGGCCCGATCCGGGGCAGCTCATGGGTGACGAAATACCGTGCGGCGAGGCGTTTGCCCTCGTAGAAGTCACCCTCCTTGCCCTCGGCGGCGAGCAGTTGTTCCAGCCACAGCCAGGCGATCACCAGATGGCCGGCGGCGTCCAGATATGCCGTGGCGTTGACCAGCGCCTTTGCCGCGTCACCGTCGGCCCATAGTTTGGCGGTGGTAGCGGCGAGCCGGTCGGCTGCCTTCGAGACATGGGCGCCCAGCTCCGGGGTCCGCACGGCGGTAACCCGGATCCGGTCGAGCAGGAGCGCGAGGCCGGCGCCGCCCTTCTGGATGACCTTGCGGCCGAGCAGGTCGAGGGCCTGGATCCCGTCGGTGCCCTCGTGGATCGAGTTCAGGCGGTTGTCGCGGTAGAACTGCTCGACCGGGTACTCGCGGGTGTAGCCGTAACCACCGTGCACCTGGATGGCGTGGTCGTCGGCGAGCCGGCACCACTGCGACGGCCAGGCCTTCACGATCGGCGTGAGCGTGTCGAGGAGCAGGTCGTTCTCCGGCGACGGCTCGTCGAGCAGCTTCGCCGCCCAGAGAACGAGGGCCAGGCCACCTTCGACGTACGACTTCGAGGCGAGCAGCATGCGGCGCACGTCGGGGTGCTCGACGATCGGGACGGGCGGCGCCGCCGGGTCCTTGCCGGCGACCGGGCGGCCCTGCTGCCGCTCGCGGGCGTAGGACAGGGCGTGCAGGTATCCGGTGTAGCCGAGGGCGACCGCGCCCGAGCCGACGCCGATCCGGGCCTCGTTCATCATCAGGAACATGTACGCCAGGCCGCGGCCCTCCTCGCCGACCAGTTCGCCGACGGCGTCCTCGAAGGCGAGCACCGTGTTGGTGGTGCCGCGGTAGCCCATCTTGTGGTTGAGCCCGGCCAGCACCACGCCGTTGCGCTCGCCGGTGTCCGGGTTCTTCTTCGGCACGATGAACAGCGACAGGCCCTTGACCCCGGCCGGCGCGCCGGCGACCCGGGCCAGGACCAGGTGGATGATGTTCTCGCTCAACTCGTGGTCGCCGCCGGAGATCCACATCTTGCCGCCGTTGACCAGGTACGTGCCGTCGTCCTGCCGGACGGCCCTCGTGGCCACGTCGCTCAGCGAGGATCCGGCCTGCGGCTCGGACAGGCACATCGTGCCGGTGAACCGGCCCTCGAGCATCGGATGGACGTAGCGGCGGATCTGGTCCTCGGTGCCGTGCGTCAGGAGCAGGTGCGCGTTGCCCGAGGTGAGCATGGCGTACGCCGAGGTGCCGGTGTTGGCGGCCTGGAACCAGAGGAAGCAGGCCCGCTGCACCACGTGTGGCAACTGCAGGCCGCCGTGCTCGGCGGGGAAGCCGGCGGCGATCAGCCCGGACTCGGCGAAGACCTTCAGCGCCCGGCCGACCTCCGGGATCATCGTGACCCGCTCGCCGTCGAAGGTCGGCTCGTTCAGGTCGCCGGTCCGGTTGTGCGGCGCGAAGTCCCGCTCGGCGATCTGCTGGGACACGTCCAGGAAGGCGTCGAACGTCTCCCGGGAGTGTTCGGCGAACCGCTCCCGGGCGGTCAGCGCCTCGGCGTCGAGCCATTCGTAGAGCAGGAAGTCGAGATCCCGCCGGGAGAACACCTTTGACACCGCGGTCACCACCGTTTCGGTCGAAACTTAATGCACCCAGTGTGCACGAAGTTTAGTCCACCGCGCGGTGCCGGCCCACCCTCACGGTCACCCCGGCCGGAATCCGGCTGGTGTGCTTGATCTCGTACATCGCGTGGTCGGCGGCGCGCAGGGCCTCGTCCGGGTCCGTCGCGGCCGGTGCCAGGTGGACCCCGACACTGGCCCCGATCCCGATCTCGTGCCCGTCGATCCGGAACGGCAGCTCGAGGACGTACCGTACGCGGCCGCTCATGCCCACCGCGTCCTCGGCCGTCATCACGCCCGGCATCAGGATGACGAACTCGTCGCCCCCGACGCGGGCCAGCACGTCCTCGGACCGTACACACGCGCTGAGCCGGTCCGCCACCTGACGCAGCAGCTCGTCACCGACCTCGTGGCCGTGCGCGTCGTTGACCGGTTTGAAGCCGTTCAGATCGACGAAGAGCACCGCGACCGCGCCGGCGCGCAGCGTCGAGTTGAGCTTGTCCTGCATCCGGCGCCGGTTGGGCAGACCGGTCAGCGGGTCGTGCTGGGCCTCGTGCTCGAGCCGCTCCTGGAACGCCCGGTTCTCCGAGATGTCCCGGGCGTTGATCACCACACCGTTCAGCGCCGGGTTGTGCATCTGGTTGGAGGCGGTGAAGTCGAACCAGCGGAACTCGCCGCCCGCGGTCCGCACCCGGCACTGCAGCCGCAGCACCCCGTCCGGGTCGGCGACCAGGGCGCCGAGCTGCTCGCGCATCTGCGGCTGGTCCTCGTGGTGCACCACGTCGAAGACGCCGTGCCCGGCCAGCGAGCCGGCTTTGAAGCCGAGCACCGAGGTGGTGCTCGGGCTGCTGAAGATGATCCGGCCGTTGATGTCGAGCACCGAGACCAGGTCCGGGGCGTGCTGGAAGAGTGCCTGGAACCGCTCGTCGGCGCGCCGCCGCGTGATCTGGGTCCGGTAACCGAGCACCGTGATGCCCACCACACCGATGACCAGCATCACGAGCAGGGTGAGGTTCAGCGTCTGGCTCCGGCTGTAGACCGCACCGTCGAAGTAGGCCTTCGTCTGGGTCCGCACATAGGACCAGCCGCTCGGCTGCACCCCGACCACCACCGCGATCATCTTCACGTCGTTCTCGACGTACTCGACGAAACGGCTGCCGGGCCTTCCCAGTTCGGGCCGGATCGCCCCGTTGACCGCTCCGCCCACGAGCGCGTCGTCACTGGCGGCCCCGATCCGGCCGGCGGTGTCCACGATCATCGTCTTGTGGACGTCACTGCGCAGTTCGCGGATGTAGCCGTGCAGCGGGGTCGCGGCGACCTGGTTGAAACCGATCAGGTATCCGACCAGCCCGCCACCGACCTTGATCGGGATAGCGACCGCGGTCACGAACGTCTCGCCCGCCGGCATGACACCGGAGAAGCCGAAGTCACGCGTCTCGAGCGACTCCCACATCGGCGCCCAGGCCGGGTCGGACGCCGGCGGGAGGCCTGAGGCCCGGCTCGCCGTGAGGAGATCGCGGTCCTGGCTCGCGGTGGCCATGCCGTACTGGAACGTGGTGCTCTTGGCCGCGAGGACGGACAACGTGATCCGGTCCTTCGCATCCTTCGCGCCCAGGCGCATGGAGCCGGAACCGAGCAGCTTGCCGAGCTCCAGCGTGGAGTTCTTCTGCAACTGCCCGGTCAGGGTGCCGTTGTTGGTGCCGAGCGCCGTGGTGTCGTTCTGGTGAACGGTCTCGACCGCCTTGACGGTCGAGCGGTTCACCAGAATGCCGGCGACCCCGGCACCAGCCAGCAACAACACGCTGACCAGCACCGCGATCCAGTTACGCAGCCGCATCGCGTTCCTCCTCACCGCTTGTCATCGGCAGGCGCGGCGCGGAGTGAACGATCCCCGGGCAGGAAACCAGGGAATACCCGGAGAGAAATAGGGCGGCGCCCAGCGGCATCGAGCCACGAGAATGGGGAGGCAGCGCGTCGGGTGGAGGTCGTCACGCCCGGTGCGACCGGTCCGACGAACGGAGCACCGGATGCGAAGACGGGTAGTGGCGTCCCCGCCCAGTTGGCCGGCGGCGCTCCGCGCCCGGATCCCCTCCCCTCGCCGCCCCCTCGCCGACTCGCCCCTCGTCCTCCCGGCTCTCCCACCACCCCGGCGGCGGATCGTCCGGTCCGGTCTGAGCCTCGCCGGCGCCGGCCTCGCCGCTGTCTTCTACTGCCTCTCCTTCACTCCGTCACTGCTGCCCCGGGCCTGGTTCCTGCAGGGCGTGGTGGCCGGCATCACGGCAGCCATGGGGTACGCGTCCGGCGCCGCGGCCGGAGCGCTGGTCCGCCGCGTGCGGGGGCCCTTCCGCGCCGGGACCACCCGGATCGCGTGGCTTCTACTGGCCGCGGCGCTTCCCGTCCTGGTGGCGATCTTCCTCTGGCTCGGCACCCGGTGGCAGCGTGATCTGCGGCTCCGGCTCGGAATGCCACCCGCCCCGGAGTACGACGTGGCCCGCACCGTCGGCATCAGCCTGCTCACCTTCGGGCTGCTGCTGCTGATCGCCCGGATGCTGCGGCTCGCCACCCACGGCTGCTCCCTGGTGTTCCGGCGGGTGTTCCCCATACCGGCCGCCTACTGCGCCGGCACGCTGGTGGTGGCCGTTCTGGCGTACGGTGCCTTCGACGGCCTGCTGGTCGCCAACCTGTTCGCCACCGCCGACCGGCTCGCCGCCGTGGAGAACAGCGGGACCGGCAACGGCGTGACCGTTCCGGCCTCCGCACTGCGCTCCGGCGGCCCGCAGTCGTTCGTGCCATGGCACACGCTGGGCCGGCAGGGCCGTGCGTTCGTGGCCGGCGCCCCCACCGGCGAGCAACTCACCGAGTTCGCCGGGCGGCCCGCGCTGGAGCCGATCCGGGTCTACGCCGGGCTCAGTTCGGCCGGCACCGTCGAGAAACGGGCCGAGCTGGTGGTCCGCGAGATGGACCGGACCGGGGCGTTCGAACGCTCGGTGGTGGCCGTCTTCACCCCGACCGGCACCGGCTGGGTCGACAACAAGGTGACCCGCTCCCTGGAGTACATGTATGCCGGGGACACCGCGCTGGTGTCCATGCAGTACTCGTACCTGCCGAGTTTCTTCGCCTTCATGGGTGACCGCTCCGAGGTGGCGGACGCGGCCGACGCGCTGATCGGCGCGGTCCGGGAGCGCTGGTCCCGGCTGCCGGCCGCGACCCGGCCACGGCTGCTGCTGTTCGGGGAGAGCCTCGGGACGTACGGGATGGAGATGACCTTCGGTACGCCGCAACGCCTGGTCGACGGGGCGGACGGCGCGCTGCTGCTCGGGCCGACGTTCGCCAACCCGACCCATCGCGAGCTCACCGCCGGCCGGGTGCCGGGCAGCCCGGTCTGGGATCCGAGCTATCCGGGCCTGCCGGTCGAGTTCGCCGACGACGCGGCCGAGCTCCGCGATCCGACCGGCTCCCGGCCCAAGGTGGTCTACCTGCAGAACGCCACCGACCCGGTGGTCTGGTGGAGCTGGGATCTGCTGTGGAAGAAGCCGGAGTGGCTGACCGGGCGGCGGGCGCCGGACGTCACCCCGGACATGCACTGGTACCCGGGCATCACGTTCTGGCAGATCACCTGCGACCTGGTCTTCTCCAACAAGGTGCCGACCGGGCACGGGCACTCGTACAAGTCCGAGACGGTTGACGGGTGGGCCGCTATCGCCCCGCCACCGGGCTGGACGACACAGGACAGTCTGCGACTGAGGGCTCTGCTGGGCTGACCGCCGGCCGGTCACCGAACCGCTCGTTCACCGGCCGTTCCTCCGCGTACGCGCGGACCGCCAGCCCGGCCAGGATCGCCGCCATCGTCGACACGATCAGCACGGTGAGAGCGCCGCGCCGGAAATCCGCCCTGAACCGGTCGTCCATCGGCAGGCCTCTCTTATCAGCGAATACCCGCCTCAATCGTGAAGCGACGGACACGGGGTTGGTACCCGGTTGTTCGGCTGACCCGGAACGAGTGACATCCCCCGAAGCGGCCCGCACGTTGAGAATCGAGGTGGGATGCGGAGAGGAGGCGGCGATGAACGACGCGCTGAGCGGGTTCCAGCGTCTGCCCGGCCGGCGGCGGCGCCCCGTGCTCCAGGGCGTGATCGCCATGATCGCCGCGGTACTGGTCCTCGGCTGCGGCCTGCTCGCCGGGCGGCTCCTCGCTGACGACGGTCCGGCGCGCGCGCCCGTACCGTCACCGGGACCGTCGAGATCCACCGTCTGAACCGGTAGGTTCCCCGGCATGACGTTGCATCGAAAGCTGTCCATAGCAGTGCTCGCCCTCGTCGTGGCCGGTGGCACCGGATTCACCCCGGGCCCCGGACTGTCCTGGCAGCTCACCGACACCGGCACGACCGCACGGTTCCGTGGGCTCGCGCCCGTGAACGCACACGTGGCGTGGGCGGCCGGATCCGCCGGAACGGTGCTGCGGACCGTCGACGGCGGCCGCAACTGGTCCTCGGTGGGGCCGCCCGAGGCAGCCGCGCTCCAGTTCCGGGACATCGAGGCCTTCGACTCCCGCAACGCGGTGGCACTCACCATCGGCAACGGCCCGGACTCCCGCGTCTACGCCACCTCGGACGGCGGGGGCACCTGGACCGAGACCTTCCGCAACGACGAGCCGACGGCCTTCTACGACTGCCTCACGTTCTCCGACCGGCGGCACGGCCTGGCCCTGTCCGACCCGGTTGGCGGGAAGTTCCGCATCCTGGCCACCCGCGACGGCGGCCGCAGCTGGCAGGTCCGCCCCACCGGCGGCATGCCCGACGCGCTGCCCGGTGAATTCGCGTTCGCGGCCAGCGGGACCTGCATCGTCTCATCCGGACGGCACACCTGGTTCGCCACCGGCGGCGGCGCCACCGCACGGGTGTTCAGCTCCCGCGACGGCGGCCGCACCTGGCGGGTGACCGATTCGCCGGTGCCGAGCGGGCCCAGCGCCGGGATCTACTCGCTGGCGTTCCGGGACAGCCGGCACGGGATCGCGGTCGGCGGCGACTACAACGCCGAGACGGCCGCGCCGGACGGATCGGCGGTCACCCGGGACGGCGGCCGGCACTGGACCGTGTCGAGGAAGGTTCCGGGCGAGTACCGGTCCGGGGTGGCCTGGTGGCGGGGGCGTACCGCGCTGGCGGTCGGGCCGACCGGCAGCGACGTGTCCTTCGACGGCGGCGTCACCTGGCGCCGGTTCGACACCGGCAGCTTCGACGCGGTGGCCTGCACCGGCGACGGCTCCTGCTGGGCGTCGGGCCGCGACGGGCGGATCGCGAGACTCACACGTTGAAGTAGGCGAGGACGGCCAGGACCCGGCGATGGTCGTCGTCGGAGGGCGGCAGGCCCAGCTTCGTGAAGATGCTGCTGATGTGCTTGCTGATCGCCTTCTCCCCGACGAACAGCTTGGCGGCGATCGCCCCGTTCGACCGGCCCTCGGCCATCAACCCCAGCACTTCACGCTCCCGGGCGGTAAGTGCGGCCAGCGGCGACTGGCGGCGGGCGAGCAACTGCGAGACGACCTCCGGGTCCATCGCGGTGCCGCCGGCCGCCACCCGGCGCACCGCGTCGACGAACTGGGCCACGTTCGCCACCCGGTCCTTCAGCAGGTAGCCCACCCCGCCGGCCCGGTCGGTCAGCAGCTCCCGGGCGTAGAGCGGCTCGACGTGCTGCGACAGGACCAGCACCGGGAGACCGGGCACCCGCTGCCGGGCCGTGATCGCCGCCTGCAGTCCCTCGTCGGTGAAGGTGGGCGGCAGCCGTACGTCCACCACCGCCACGTCCGGCTTGTGCTCCAGCAGGGCGGGCAGCAGCGACGGTCCGTTGTCGACGGACGCCACCACCTCGAACTCGAACGCCTCGAGGAGACGGGTCAGGCCGTCCCGGAGGAGGGCGAGATCTTCGGCGAGGACAACGCGCACGGCAGCTCCATGGTCACGACGGTCGGTCCGCCCGGCGGGCTGGACAGGCTCATCGTGCCATCGAAGGCGGCGAGTCGGCGTTCGATGCCTCGCAGTCCCGTGCCGCCCGACGGGTCGGCCCCGCCACGGCCGTCGTCGCTGATCCGCAGGAGCAGCGTCTCCCCGGTGTGCCACAACTCCACGGCGGCGTTCGACGCGGCGCTGTGGCGCACCGTGTTGGCCATGGCCTCGGCCGCCGCGAAGTAGGCCGCCGACTCGACCGGGGTGTCGAGCCGCCCCGGCAGCGCCGCGGTCACCGTGACCGGGATCGGCAGGGCCATCGCCAGGGCCCGCACCGCACCCTCCAGACCCCGCTCCGCGAGCACCGGCGGGTGGATGCCGCGGACCAGGTGACGCAGCTCGACCAGCGCCGCCGAACTGGTCTCGCGGGCCTCGGCAAGCAGTTTGCGGGCCATCGCCGGGTCGGCGTCGACGATCTCCTCGGCCAGCCCGATCGTCATGCCGAGGGCGGCTAGCCGGGCCTGGGCGCCGTCGTGCAGGTCGCGTTCGATCCGGCGCAGCTCGGCGGCCTGGGCGTCGACCGTGTCGGCCCGGGTGACGGTGAGCTGACTGACCCGCATGCGCAGCTCGGCGGCCCGGGTGGGGGCCAGGAACAACCGGTTGAACAGAGCGTCGGCACGTCGCAGGTAGGGCGCCGCGGCGATGCCGATCGCCAGGATCAGCGCACCCTGCGGCAGCGACAGGAAGCCCTCGCCGATGGTCTCGATCGGCCAGATCATCCCGTAGCCGTACTCGTCGGTGCCGAGCCAGATCCAGAGCGGGATGAGCAGGATGCCCTCGGCGCCGTAGACGGGCAGGGCGAGCGTCAGCATGGCCAGGACCAGGCCCACCGCCGCGCCCGGCACCAGCCACGCCACGTCACGCCACGTCGCCGGGTCGGTGACCAGCCACCGGTAGTGGCGCAGGCTGCCGAAGACCACCTTCTCCGGACGAGGGCGGTACGGCCGGGGGACGGGCACGCCGCGGCCGGCGGCGAGCCGGCGGGCCAGGTCGGCGCGGGCCCGGATCAGCATCGTCACCAGCGGCAGCAGCACCAGCCCGATACCGAGCACGGGGGTCAGCACGAGTGCGACCGCGAACAACACGAAAAGTGGCAGGTTGACGATGGCGAGCGGGACGGCGATCAACCCGCCGGCCACGGCGCGAACGCCGTCGCGGATCCAGTCACGGGAGTCCATGTCACCATCCTCGCCAGCGGGCGCCAGGTTGTCGGTAGTGCCAGCACTACCGTGATCCGGTGGCCTGGCACTCCTGCCCGCCGATCACTTCGCCGGTTCGCTTGGAGCATGACGACGACAGCCGAGACACGGGCCACCGGCAGCGACTTCGCCGAACTCAACCGCCGGATCAACGCGGCCGGGCTGCTGCGCAGACGGCCGGGCCACTACGCCGTCCGCCTGAGCCTGGTCACCCTCGCCCTGGCCGGCGGATGGACCGCCTTCTTCCTGGTCGGCGCCTCCTGGTGGACGCTCGCCGTGGCGGCGTTCCTGGCGGTGGCGTTCGCGCAGGTGGCACTGGTGGCGCACGACCTGGCGCACCGGCAGGTGTTCCGCCGGAACACGCCGAGCGCGCGGGCCGGGATGATCGCCGGGAACCTGGCGATCGGGATGTCCTACGGCTACTGGATGGACAAGCACACCAAGCACCACGCCAACCCGAACCACGACGACCTCGACCCGGACGTCAGCCCGGACGTGCTGGTCTGGTCCGCCGAGAGCGCCCGCGGCAAGGGCTTCCTGGTCCGGCATCAGGCGTGGTTCTTCTTCCCGCTGCTCACCCTCCTGGGTGTCTCCCTCAAGCGGGACAGCGTGCGCGCGCTCCGCGAGGGGTCGGTCAAGCGACGCGGCCTCGAGTCCGCGCTCCTCGCGGTTCATTTCCTGGCGTACGCCGCCGCGCTGCTCCTGGTCCTGTCACCGGTCCAGGCGCTGGCGTTCCTGGTCGTGCACCAGGCTCTCTTCGGGCTCTACCTGGGCCTGACGTTCGCCCCGAACCACAAGGGCATGCCGCACCCGGACGGCACCGAGGACTTTCTCCGCAAACAGGTACTGACGTCCCGCAACGTGCGTGGCGGGTGGTTCGTCGACGCGGTGCTGGGCGGGCTGAACTACCAGATCGAGCACCACCTGTTCCCGGCCATGCCGACGCCGAACCTGCGACGGGCCCAGCCCATCGTGCGCGACTACTGTGCCGAGATCGGCGTCACGTACGAGATGACCGGTTTGGTGGATTCCTATCGCCAGGCGCTCCGGCATCTGCACGAGGTCGGCGCCGAGCTGCGCGCCGGGTGAGGTTGCCGTGCCGACCCGGGGGAGCGCGCGTAGGATTGTGCTCTACAACAACGAGCGAGACCGTGTTGTGACTTTGCCGAGATTTCCGACTACGGGCCGCCTTGATCGGTATCACCGCAGGTAGCGGCCCCGGTTCACCGGCGGGCCACGTAGCGTTCTCATGGGATTAAGGTCTAAAGTGCCGCGCGTGAAGGTGACCTTGCAGGAAATCCGGGAACGGACTTACAAACCGGTTGACGCGTGGTGGACCGTGCTTTTGGTCGATCCACTGGCGGCTCGGCTGGTGCGTCTGGTTGCGCCGTACCGATGGATCACACCGAATGTTCTGACCCTTGTCGCCTCGATCTTCGGGTTCGGGGCGGCCGCCTGTTTCGCCACCGGTGAGCGGTGGGCGCTCGTCGCCGGCGGCATCCTGTTCCACATCAGCTTCGTCGTCGACTGCATGGACGGCAAGATCGCGAGGCTGAACGGGACGGGGACGATGTTCGGGCAGTGGCTCGACTTCGTGCTCGACCGGGTCCGGGTCTTCTTCATCGCGCTGGCTCTCTTCGGCGGCCAGTACGTACAGACCGGCAACGTGGCGTACCTGTGGCTGATGGCCGTGGCCGTCTTCCTGGACCTGTTCCGCTACCTGAACAGCGCCCAGATGACCAAGGTGCGCGCCAGCATGCGCGACCAGATCGCCGCCTACCGTCTGCCGGTCGTGCCGCAGGCCGAGCCGGGCGCCAACATGGGCGAGCCGGGCGACGAGATGCCCGCTCCCGCTCCGGCCCCGGCCGGCGGCGGCTCGCTGAAGAACCGGATCGGCGCGACGCTGCGCCGCAACCGGATCCGCACCCACCTGTTCAGCGGCATCGAGTACGAGATGTTCGTCTTCATCATCGGCCCGATCACCGGTCTCATCTTCGGGGTCACCATCGCGGCCGGTGCCGCGCTGCTCGCCTTCGAGATGTTCCTGATCTACAAGCTGCTCCGGACCTGCCAGCAGTTCCCCGGCAAGCTGGCCGCCGCCCGGGCCGCCCACGACGAACAGGAGACGGACCGCGTTCCGTCCTCGGTCTGAGGTCACCCGGACCCGGCACCCCCGGCGCGCACGCCGCGCCGGGGGTGCTCCCGTTCTGCCACCGGCGAAGTGTTCACCGAGCCGGGAGAGCTGCCGAACGGACCGCCATGACCGAACCTGCCTCCGGTGTGCCGCTGACCGTCAAACTGCGGCTGGTGAGCTCGAACTCGGGCCGGCCACGGACCGGCTGCACGGTCAGCCTCTGGCACTGCGGCGGCCACCGGTCCCTGAGCCGGCAGCCGGTCGACGCGGCCGGCTGGGTCGCGTTCAGCGGAGCCTTCCCCGGTGCGCACGCCGGGCACTGGCCGCACGTGCACTTCGCGGTGCACTCCGACGACGACCTCCTGCACGCCGCGCAACTCGCGCTGCCGCAGGACGCGTGCGCCGAGGCGTACCCGCCGGACGAACGCCGCCGCCTCGGCGCGATGACCATCGCCCGGGACGACTGCTTCACCGGGGGATGGGCCCTGCAGATACCGTCGGTGACCGGCGACGCGACACGCGGGCTGGTGGCGACCCGTACAGTGGGCGTCTGAGACGACCACGGTTAGATTGGCCCGATGCAACGCCACCGCCTGCTCCAGATCCTCGCGGTCGTGGCGATGCTGGGGCAGATGGCGTTCGCGATGGTCACCACGGCGATGCAGCAGTCGCCGACCATCGACGAGCCGGTCTACGTGGCCACCGCCGAGGTCTACCGGCAGCAGCACAGCCTGCGCTACAACCCGGAGCACCCACCGCTCGGCAAGCTGATCATCGCGACCGGGACGGCCTTCGCCGGCGCCGAGCTGGACCCGGCCTACCCCGGCAACCAGACCAGGCTCGGACGACATCTGCTGTACGAGAGCGGCAACAACCCGTTCCAGCTGATGCTGCTGGCCCGGCTGCCGGTCATCCTGCTCACGCTGGCCTTCGGGCTCGTGGTGTTCTTCTTCGCGCGCGACCTGGCCGGGATGTGGGCCGGGCTGATCGCGCTCGCGCTCTACAGCTTCTCCCCCGACGTCATCGCGCACGGCTCACTCGCCACCCTCGACGTGCCGGCCGCCGGGATGCTGCTCACCGCCTTCTGGCTGGCCTGGCGCGCCCGGACCCGGCCGGGCCGGTACGTGCCCCTGGCCGGGGCCGCGCTGGGTGCGGCCCTCGCGACGCGGGCCAGTGTGCTCCCGGCCGTACCGCTGGTGGTGTTGCTCGCCGGGTTGTCGGTCTGGCGGGCGCGGACCGATGAGCTGAGGCGCCGCCTGCTGATCTCCGCGGGAGCGGCGCTCGGTGCCGGGGTGATCGCGGTGGCCGTGGTGTGGCTGGTCTATCTCGCGGTGGACCCCCGCCTGCGCTGGGCCGCACCGCCCGGCCTGCCCGACGTCGAGGGCCTCAAGGGCCTGGCGGTGAACCTGCTGCCCTTCCCGCAGCCCTACCGCGACGGGATGCTGATCCAATTCAAGTTCGAGAACCGGGTGTTCAACGGGTTCCTCCTGGGCGAGTCCTACAAGGGGTCGCTGTGGTACTACATGCCGGTCGCGATCCTGATCAAGACGCCGCTGGCGATGCTGGCGCTCTGGGCCGGCGGGATCGTCACCATGCTGGTGGTGCCACGGCTGCGCGCCGCGCTGCTCTACCTGCTGCCGGTCTCGGTGGGGCTCCTGCTGGTCACGATGGCCGGGGCACGCAACTACGGCACCCGGTACGCCATCCACCTGCCGATGTTCCTGGCCGTCGCCGCCGGGGCGGTGGCACTGATCGAGTGGAAGTGGTCGCGGATCGCCGCCGGCCTGCTCGTGCTCTGGGTCGCGGCGAGTTCGGTGCTGACCTTCCCGTACTACCTGCCGTACTCCAACGAGGCGTTCGGCGGGACCTCCCGGACCCACCTCAACCTGCACGACTCCAACGTCGACTGGGGGCAGGACCTGGCCCGGCTCGGGCGGCATCTGCGCACGAGATATCCGGGTGAGCGGGTGTGGCTGATCTACAAGGGCTCCGGCGTGCCCTCCTACTACGGGATCGCGGCGCGTGATCCGTACACCGTGCCGCTTGACGAGGTCCGCGGTCTGCTGGTGGTCTCCGACTCGCGGGTGGCCCTGGCCGGGCCCCGCCTGAAACAGATGATCGCCACATCCCGGGAGATAGACCACGTCGGGTACTCGATCAGGATATATCGACGCTGACCCCTTGATGGTTACCAGCCGGTAATGCTTAGGTGACCCGATGACGCATTTCGACATCGTGATCGTGGGCAGCGGCTTCGGTGGCAGCGTCAGCGCACTGCGGCTGGCGGAGAAGGGCTACCGGGTCGCCGTGCTCGAAGCCGGCCGCAGGTTCACCCCCGAGACCCTGCCCAAGACCTCGTGGGACCTGCGCAACTTCCTCTGGGCACCCCGGCTCGGGTTCCGCGGCATGCAGCGGATCACCCTGCTCAAGGACATCATGGTGCTGTCCGCGGCCGGCGTCGGCGGCGGCTCGCTCGTCTACGCCAACACCCTGTACGTGCCGCCGGCACCGTTCTTCGCCGACCCGAACTGGTCGCACATCACCGACTGGTCCGCCGAGATGGCACCCTTCTACGACCAGGCCTCCCGGATGCTCGGCGTCAACGAACAGCCGACCATGACGTCGTCGGACGTGGTGATCAAACAGGTCGCCGAGGACATGGGCGTCGGGCACACGTTCCGGCGTACCCCCGTCGGGGTGTTCTTCGGCGAACCCGGCAAGACCGTGCCCGACCCGTACTTCGGTGGCGCCGGCCCGGAACGCACCGGCTGCATCGAATGCGGCAACTGCATGATCGGGTGCAAGATCGGCGCCAAGAACCGGCTCGACGTCAACTATCTCTACCTGGCCGAACGCGCCGGAGTCACGGTCCACCCGGACACCGAGGTCACAGCGCTCCATCAGGAAGGCGACGGCTGGCGCATCGGCACCCGGCGTGGCGTCTTCACCGCCGGGCAGGTCATCCTCTCCGCCGGGGCGCTCGGCACCCAGCGGCTGCTGCACACCATGAAGGACCGCGGCGTGCTGCCCGGACTCTCCGGCCGGCTCGGGCAGCTGACCCGGACCAACTCGGAAGCCCTGCTCGGCGCCGCCACCAAGGACGTACCCGAACAGCCGTTCTCCCAGGGCATCGCGATCACCTCGTCGTTCCACCCGGACGCCGACACCCACATCGAACCGGTCCGGTACGGGCCGCGCAGCAACGCCATGGGCCTGCTCTCGACCATCCTCGTCGACGGCGGCGGGCGGGTGCCGCGACCACTGCGCTTCCTCTGGCAGGCCCTGCGGCATCCGGTCATGCTCGGGCACTCGCTGTCGGTACGCCGATGGAGCGAGCGGACCATCATCGCGCTCGTCATGCAGTCGGTGGACAACTCGCTGACGGTGCGGCGCACCCGTACCGGCCGGCTCACCACCTCACTCGGGCACGGCAAACCCAACCCCACGTGGATCCCGGTCGGCCACGAGGCGGTCCGCAGAATCGCCGACCGGATCGGCGGCTACCCCGGCGGCACCGTCGGCGACATCTTCAACATCCCGCTCACGGCGCACATCCTCGGCGGCGCGACCATCGGCGACTCACCGGCGACCGGGGTCGTCGACCCGTACCACCGGGTCTACGGATACCCCGGCCTGCACGTCATCGACGGCTCCGCGGTCCCCGCCAACCTCGGCGTCAACCCGTCCCTGACGATCACCGCTCTCGCCGAACGGGCCGTCGCCCTCTGGCCCAACAAGGGCGAACCCGACCCGCGGCCCGGACTCGGGGAGGCCTACCAGCGGGTCACGCCGGTCGCGCCGCGCTCCCCCGCCGTCCCGGCCCACGCCCCCGCAGCCCTCCGGCTCCGCCCCGCCTGACCGCCCACCGTCCCGGCCTCCGGCCCCTAGCATCGACGGGTATGACACTCGCTCTGACCGGAAAGACCGCCCTCGTCACCGGCGGGTCCCGCGGCATCGGGCGGGCCACCGTGCTGCGTCTGGTAGCCGACGGCGCCCGGGTCGTGTTCACCTACCGCTCGGCCGGGGATGCCGCCGACGCCCTGGCCGCCGAGACCGGTGCGGTCGCGGTCCGCTGCGACCAGGCCGACCTCGACACCCTCCCGGCCGTCTTCGAACCGGTCCGGGACGGCCTCGACATCCTGGTGAACAACGCTGGGGTGGCCCTCGCCAAGCCCATCACCGAGATCACCCCGGCCGACTTCGACCGGATCATGACGATCAACACGAAGTTCCCGCTCTTCGCCCTGCAGGCCGCCGCCCCGCTCATGCGCGACGGCGGCCGCATCATCAACATCTCCAGCATCAACACCGTGGTGCCGGGCCCCGGCGGTGCCCTCTACAGCGCGAGCAAGGCGGCCCTCGAACAGGTGACCAAGGTCGCGGCCCGCGAGCTCGGCCCGCGCGGCATCACCGTGAACACCGTCTCGCCCGGCGCCACCGACACCGAGATGCTGCGCTCGGTCAACACTCCCGAAGGGCTCGAACGAGTCGCGGCCTTCACCGCGTTGCAGCGCCTCGGCACCCCGGCCGACGTCGCTGCGGTCATCGCCTTCCTGGCCGGCCCCGACTCCGCCTGGATAACCGGCCAGAACATCCACGCAGGCGGTGGCTTCCTGGTCTAACCCTTCGTCTGGTACGGGCTACGCCGCCCCAACCGCACCTCAGACCGTCCCGTGACACACCAGCGACGTGGCTGCCCACTCCCACCCCCAGGGCCCCCGCCGGGCTGCGGTGGGCCCCGCGGCCAGAGCCCAGCGCTGTATCCAAGGCCCGATACAGCCCAGGGCTCTGGCGGTCCGGCGGCCAGAACCCAGCGCCGTTTCGCGGGCGCTGATACAGCCCTGGGGTCTGGCCGCGGTCCGACGGCCTGACCCCAGCATCGCTGGCCGAGCGCCGATACAACCCGGGGTCCGGCGGGCCAGAACCCAGCGTTGCTGGCCGGACGTCGATACAGCCCAGGGTCCGGCGAGCCAGAACCCAGCGCTGCATTCAGGGCCCCGATACAGCGCTGAGGTCTGGCCGGGGGTGGGGTAAGGGGGAGCACGGATTCAGCCCGATAGGGGCCCTGGTGGCGGGAGTGAGCCACCTCGCGGGCGGAGCCACGGGACGGTCTGAGGTGCGGTTGAGGGGCGGCGGAGCCCGTACCGGAAAAGGGGTTGAGGGATCTGGCGCCTGGCCGGGGCCGCCGGGAGAAAGCGGCCGCACCGGGAGACGCAGCTCGCCGGACGGAAGCGACCGCACCGGGAGGCGGGGTCAGAGGACGAAGGCGTCGGTCCACAGCTGCCGGGAACGGCCGGACAGCGCCTCCATGAGGCCGACGGCCTGGCTGTCGGTGAGACCGGCGACGAAGTCTATGACGGCTCGACCGCGGGCCCGCGTGAGGCGTTCCGGGGTGCCGGCCGGCAGTTCGGCCACGGCGAGCTCGACCAGGTCGCGGAGGCGGCGGGGAAGGCGCTGTTCCTCGTCCGGGTCGGTGAGCCAGGCTGACAGGGCCTCGACCAGGGACGCCAGGAGGCGGGCCTGACCCCGCTGGTGCAGGGCGAGGTCGGGCCGTTCGAGCACGAACCGGTTCTGGACGAACTTGAGAATCTGCACCTCGTGCCACTGGGCGCGGGCCAGCTGGGCGTGACCGCTGCGGATCGCGGGCTGGCCGATCAGCTCGACGGATTCGACGAGGCGGCGGGTCCAGTTGGCGGAGAAGGCGGCCACCCGCGCCTCGGCCTCGAGGGAGCCGTCGAAAGGCCGGGCCAGGAGGCCGTCGACGAGTTCGGCGCGGACCAGTTCGACGGCGTCGGCGAAGGCCTCGTCGTCGGCGATCCACCCCTCCTTGCGGCGCAGCTGCCGGCGCAGGGACTCGATGGCGCCGCCGGCCCTGGTCAGGTCGGACTCGCTGCCCCAGCGCTGCCAGGCCATCAGTTCGGTGGCGACCAGGCCCTGCTGGAGGACGCCGACCCGGTGCACGTCCTCCAGGTCGTGGATGGCGTAGGCGATGTCGTCGGCGGTGTCCATCACCGAGGCCTCGACGGTCTGCTGCCAGTCGGCGACCCGCCCGGCGAACGGGGCCCGGGCGGCGCGGACGTCGGCGATCTCGGTGGAATAGGCGCCGAACTTCTGCGAGCCGCCGTCCGGGTCGTCGGGGACGGCGGCGGCACCGCGCGGCGGCGGATCCATGAAGCGCGGATGCGGGTCGGGGTGGGTGCGCCGGGTCCACGGGTATTTCAGGATGGCGGCGCGGACCGCGTTCGTCAGGTTGAGGCCGATGGTGGCCTGGGCGCCGATCTCGGTACTGGTGACGATCCGGTACGACTGGGCGTTGCCCTCGAAGCCGTCACGCAGTCCGAGCCGCTGCCGGGCCAGCCGGTCCAGGACCCGTTCGCCGAGGTGACCGAAGGGCGGGTGCCCCAGGTCGTGGGCGAGCGCGGCGGCCTCGACCACGTCGGGGTCGCAGCCCCCGAGCTTCTCCGACAGATCAGGGTCGGAGGCCCGCAACCGTTCGGCGATGGCCCGGCCGACCTGTGCCACCTTGAGGCTGTGGGTGAGCCGGTTGTGCACGAGCAGCCCCGCCCCGCCGGGACTGATCACCTGGGTGACCCCGGCGAGACGGGCCAGGAAGGGTGAGCTGACGATCCGGTCCCGGTCGACCCGGAACGGGCTCTGCGCCAGATCTCCGGGAGCTACCAGACTGTCACCGAAGAGGCGCTGAGCACGTGGATCGTCCATCCCTGTGAATCTACCGACTCTGCAGAGCGTCCAGCGCGACGGCCATGGCAATCACGAGGCGGCGGTCCAGGTACTGGTCATGGACGCTGACCTGGTACGTGTCGCGCAGACCCCACTTACGCACCACCGAGAAGGCCGGACGGCCCTGGATGGTGAAGTCGAAGTGGTACGGCAGCCACGACAGGTAGTCGACGAACCGTCGCAGGATCGCCACCCACTGGTTGCGTTCCTGGCCGGCGATCTCGCCGTAGCCGGGCTGCTCCACGATCCAGCTGGAGCGCAGCAGCGAGGCCGCGAAGTTCTTCCGGAACAGGCCGATGGGCTGCCCGTTGGCGTCGGTCACATCGTAGGTCGCGCCGAGGTCGATGACCTGCCGGGCCTTGAAACCGAGCAGCGGTGTCTGCTTGGTGTCGTCGGTGTAGAGGGTCACCTGCTCCTTGAACGCCAGCCGCTTCTGCTGGGCGAAGGCGAGGATGCCGGCCTCCTGACCGTCGGGTGAGACGGCGTGGACCTCGTACTGGTTGACCATGAGGCGGATGCGCTGGCGCACGATGAGGTGGGTCTGCGCCTGAAGGGTGTCTTGCGTCACCGCGGCAGTGTGTCATACCGGTCACTTGCTGAGGAGACGCTGAGGCAGGCGCTGGCCGTCATCTACCGGGGCAGGCCAGACTGGAGACCATGGCGAAACGAACGCGTACCGTGATGGCACTGGCGCTGGCGGCCGCGGCGGCTTGGGCCGCCCGTGACATTCCCGCTCAGCTCGGCGGCCGGGCAGCCGGTTCCCGCCGGACCCGGGTCGAGTCGTCGCCGCAGTTCTCCGGCGGCAAGTTCCGCAACACCGTGCCGGCCACCGAACTCGTCGCCGCGTCGATGCCACGGCTCGCGGCCGCGGCGGCCACCGGCCGGGAGGCCCGGCGGCCGCACCTTCCGGTCCCGCTTGTCACCCCGGCTCCCGGCGGCGACGCTTCCGGTCTTCACATCACCTGGTACGGCCATTCGTCCGCCCTGATCGAGATCGAGGGCCGCCGGGTCCTGCTCGACCCGGTGTGGAGCGACCGGTGCTCGCCGTCCCGGCTGGCCGGCCCGCGCCGGCTGCACGAGCCGCCGGTGGCGTTGCGCGAGCTGCCCCCGATCGACGCGGTGGTGATCTCCCACGACCACTACGACCACCTGGACATGGTGACGATCCAGACGCTTGCCGATCTGCAGGCGGCGAAGTTCCTGGTTCCGCTGGGGGTGGGGGCGCACCTGGAGCGCTGGGGTGTCCCGGCCGGCCGGATCGTCGAGCTGGACTGGAACGAGACGGCCACGGTCGCCGGGGTCGAGTTCGTGGCCACGCCGGCCCGGCACTTCTCCGGCCGTGGGCTGACCCGTGACGAGACGCTCTGGGCCAGCTGGGTGATCAACGGACCGACCCGGAAGGTGTTCTACTCCGGCGACACCGGCTACTTCCCCGGATTCGCCGGGATCGGCGAGTCGTACGGGCCGTTCGACGCGACCCTGGTGCAGATCGGGGCGTACGGCGACGCCTGGCCGGACATCCACATGACGCCGGAGGACGGCGTCGCCACCCACGTCGACGTGCGCGGCGGACTGATGATCCCGGTGCACTGGGCGACCTTCAACCTGGCCCTGCACGACTGGTCGGAACCGGCCGACCGCACCTGGCGGGAGGCCAAGGCCCGCGATGTCCGGCTGGCCGTGCCGCGGCCCGGTGAGCGGGTCGACGTCGACAACCCGCCGCCGGTGGACGGCTGGTGGCAGCAGATCAGCTGAACGATGCGGGCAGCGGGATCCCGTAACGGGCGCGGAGCAGCGGCGCGTCGCGCCGGTCGGCGGCCCGGGGTGGACAGCCGGTGTGCCGGCGCATCGCCCGCTCCGGGCCCTCGCCCCGCATGCCGGCCGGGCCCCGGCTATCCGCCGTTCGGTTCCCGCGGCACACAGATCTGTACGGCTCCCGGGACCACCTCGGCGGTGAACTTCTTCGTCTTCGACCGGGCGCCTCCGTCGAGTTCGTACTCGAGTTTCGACTCCAGGGTGACGTCGATACGGCGTGCCCGGGTGGTACGGACGAACGGCGACTTGTCGGACCGGGTGACCGCCATGGTGCCGAGGGCGCGGGCCCACTGCAGGGCGTTCTGGGCGGTGGCGACTCCGACGTCGAGCCAGCCGTCGTCGGGAGCGGCGTCGTCGAAGGCGTGGATGCCGCCGGTGATGGTGCCGACGTTGCCGATGAGGACACAGCTGGCCTCACCCTCGAACCAGTCGGTGCCGTCCACCTTGATCCTTGCCTGCGGCGCTTCGCCGTTGACGTGGCGGATGCCGGTCCAGACGTACGCGAGCTTGCCGAGCCGATCCTTCAGCGCCCCGTCCGCGTCCTTGATCATGGCGCCGTCGAAGCCCACACCGGCCATCACCGCGAAGTGCTCACCGGCGAGCCGGCCGAGGTCGAATCGGCGGCGGTCACCGGTGAAGGCGATGTCGACGGCTTCCGGAAGGTCCGTGGGGATGCCGATGTTGCCGGCGAACAGGTTGCCGGTGCCGGCCGGCATGATCGCCACCGGGATCTTGTTGCCGCCCTTCTCCTGGGCGAGTACGTCCAGACAGCGTTGCACCATGCCGTCGCCGCCCCAGACGACGAGCAGGTCCACACCGGCGGCGACGACCTTGCGCACCTTCTTGGGGGCCTTGCGGCTCTTCGGTACCTCGTGCCAGATCAGTTTCTCGACGCCGCGCCCGGTGAGGAGGCGGCGCAGCTCGTCGAGGCCGCCGCCGAGGGTCTTCCGCTGGTGGGCGACGACGGCGATCGTGCGGGGGGTTCGCATGTCGCCGCCGTTACCCGATGGCCGCGGAAATCAATCAGAGGAAGCCGAAGCGGCGCCGCTTCTTGCGGCCGAAGAGGGTCTCCGCGGTACCCGCGCCCTGGCGGAGGTAACGCGACAGCCGATTGTTGGGTCCACGGCGACGCTCGACGGTGTCGCTGAGCTTGCGGGCTCCCGCGACGCCGAGCGGGACGAGTACAGCGGTCAGGACGATGCGGCGAAGAAGGTTCCAGATCATGGCCGGGTAATACCCAGCCCGCGCGATCAGTTCACCGATTCCCGCATACGTTGTTCGGCGGCCGCGCTGCGGATCACCATGAGTCGCAGCTCCAGCTCGTCCGCGACGATCGAGGCCAGGTGCTCGAGCGCCTTGAGCTGCCGTGGTTCCGGCTGCCGCGGCACGCTGTCGATCACGTTGACGGTGCCGAGGCGGTAGCCGTCGTGGGTGCGGATCGGTGCGGCGGCGTAGAACCGCAGGCCCAGCTCCCCGCGGACCAGCGGGTGTTCCAGGGTGCGCGGGTCCACGGCCGCGTTGCTGATCACGTACACGTCATCCTGCGCGATCACCGAGGCACACAGGCCGGGCTCCTTGCCGACCTCGCGTACGCCGTTCAGCCCCTGGCAGGCGGCCAGCCAGACGCGGTCCCGCTCGACCAGCGAGACGGTGGCGATCGGCGTGCCGAAGAGGGCGCCGGCCACGAAGGCGATCCGGTCGTACGCCTCCTCGACCGGCTGGTCGACCAGCCGGTAGCGGCGCACGGCCTCGAGGCGGGCTTGTTCCCGCGGGTCCACGTTGTCCAGGTATTCGTAGGCGCTCGACGACTCTGTCATGGATGGCAGCCTATTCCCGGAGACCGCCCTGAGGGTCGCACAGATCGTCAGTCGTCCTGTTCCGGCAGGGCGCGGACCCGTACCTCGGTGATGGCCCGGCCGGTCACCTCGGTCACCTCGGCGGTGAACTCCGGCAGGGTCACCACCTCACCCGGCTCGGTGGGGATGTGACCCAGCTTGGCAAGCACCATCCCGGCGATCGTGGTGTAGTCGCCCTCCTCCTGGTGGTGGCCGTGGAACCCGACGTCCGGCAGGTCGTGGATCGGGAACGAGCCGGGCATCAGCAGAGCGCCGTCGGCCTCGCGTACGGTCGCCGCCACGTCCCGGTCGGTCTCGTCGTAGATCTCCCCGACGATCTCCTCGACCAGATCCTCGATGGTGACGATGCCGTCGATGGCCCCGCGCTCGTCGACGACCAGGGCGAGGGGCTGGCGTTCGGCCCGCAGTTGCTTGAGGGCGTCGGTCACCCGCAGTGTCTCCGGCAGGAACAGTGGCGGGCGGGCCAGCTCGTCGACCGGTCCGTCCGCGCCGACCAGGTCACGCAGGTGCACGACGCCGATCACGTCGTCCAGGCCGGCCGGTCCGATCACCGGTGCCCGGGAGTGCCCGCCGTCGATCAGCGCGCGCAGCGCGTCGGCGGCCGGCCGGCCGCTGGGCAGAGTCAGCACGTCGCGGCGGGGCACCAGGATCTCCCGCAGGATGCGGTCGGCGATCTCGAACGCGCCGGAGATGATGGTCCGCTGTTCGACGGAGAATTCCTGCTGGGCCGCGACCAGGTCGCGGATCTCCTCGGCGGTGACCTCGTCGCGCTGGGCGTGCGGGTCGACCCCGGCCAGCCGGACCACGCCGTCGGTGGCCCTGCCGAGCAGCCAGACCGCCGGGCGGGAGATCTGGGACAGCAGGTCCAGCGGCCGTGCCATGAGCAGTGCCCAGCCCTCGGCGCGCTGCATGGCGATCCGCTTCGGCGCCAGTTCACCGAGCACCAGGGTGACGAAGGTCAGCACCGCGGTGGTCAGGAAGGTGGCGGCCGGGTTGGCGGCGGCGCCGAGGAAGCCGAGTCGTTCGACGAGCGGCTGGGACAGGTAGATGGCCACCACCGCGGACGCGAGGAAGCCGCCGAGGGTGATGCCGATCTGGATGGTCGCCAGGAAGCGGTTGGAGTCCCGGGTAAGGCGGGCCAGCACCCGCCCGGAGCGGGATTCCCGTTCCAGGCGCTGCACCTGGCCGTCGCGCAGTGAGATGAGGGCCATCTCGCTGCCGGTGAACACGGCGTTGACCAGGATCAGCAGGAACACCAGGAGGACCGGCACACCGATGCCATCCATCACGACGCCTTTCGGGACAAATGACACATTCCCGAACAATTTAGCGAGCGTACGGGTTCAGAACCGGGAGAACGACCGCAGGGGCATCCGCGGGCCGAACTTCGGGGCGCTGATCCCGCCCATCGCCAGCAGATCGCACACCCGGCCACGATGGCCACGGAACGGCTCGAGCAGCTCGAGCATCCGATCGTCGCTCCCGCGGGCCTCACCGGCCAGCGCGAACGCCACCGTGTTCGGGATGTGGAAGTCGCCGACACTCACCGCGTCCGCGTCGCCGTACGCGTGCCGGACCGTCTCGGCGGCGGTCCACGGGCCGATCCCCGGCAGAGCCGTCAGACGAACCGTGGCCTCCGCCGCGTCGGCGCAGCGCTCCAGCCGGGCAGCGACCTGGGCGGCCCGCAGCAACGCCTGGGTGCGGCGCTGCTCCACCCCGAACGGATGGAACTCCCAGTAGGCGGTGGCCGCCACGGCGGCCGGGTCCGGTGGCAGCACGAGCCCGGCGGGGCCCGGCGCCGGTTCGCCGAAGTGCCGGCACACCGCCCGGTACGACCGGTGGGCCTCCTTGCCGGTGACCTTCTGCTCCAGGATCGCCCGCAGCAGCCGGGGGAAGAGCAGGCCGGTGGCGGGCAGCCGTACGCCGGAGAAGGTCTTGGCCAGACGCCCGACCAGCGGATGCCGCGCCGCCAGCGCCGGGAATCCGCTCACATCGTCGCGGAGACCGGCCACCGCGTCCGCGCGGTCGGCGGCCCATCCCGCGCCCGGCCCGTGCCCGGTGGCCACGAGTTGCCCCGCGTCGCGGGTCAGATGAAGCGTGGCCGGGCCGTCCGGGGTACGCATGGCGAGCCAGAAACCGTCCTCCCGGACCGTGCCGCACGGGTCGTGCTTGGGCACGAGGAGCGGCCGCACCGACGAACCGAAGGCGTAGCGCTCCGGAAGGCTTAGCCGGCGGGTCACGGTCACCGCGCAACTATGCCACCCCGCGGCCGGTTCACGCGGGCACGCCGATGGCCCTGACCATGCTCCGGGGTCAGGGCCATCGGGCCGTGACCGGACACCCGAGAAAGGTCCGGTCACCCTCTGCGGAACCGCCCGTCCCGTCCAGCAGGGGGAAGGACGGCCGCCGGTACCGATGGGGGGTTCCGGACCAGGTTGGGAGAACCCGGTCCGGTTCGGTTCCCGGCGGAGCGACGTACGGCTCCGCGATCAGTGATCGACGGTCAGCGGACCCGGATACGAACCGAGTCGAAGGCCGGCGTCTGGTTGGCGCGCTCCATCATCGGGATACGGTGCGAACCGTCACCCGCCCACGAGGAGCACTGGAACTCGCCGGACTGGGGCAGGCCCGGCACCTGGATGGCGACGGTGTCCGGCTGGGCGCCACCGCGGCTGTCCTCGGTCGCGACGAAGAACGCCGGAACCGGGTCACCGGCGGGGGCCGCGTTGCGGTTGTCCAGGATCCGGCACGCGGTGTGGAAGTGACCGCGGACCAGGCCGCCCTGCAGCACGCTGCTCTCCACGTAGTAACCGCCCTGGCCGGCCGCGAGGAAGCGGTCCCGGATCAGGTTGCGGGTGCTGACCTGGAGGGTGAAGGGCTGGTTCCGGTTCACCACGCGCGGCGCGCCGGTGATCAGCAGGGTGGGGTTGTTGGCGGCCGCACCGACCTCACCGAACTCGGTGGAGACGCAGCGGTTGCCCCGCTGGAAGCCGTCGTGGTCCTCCAGGTCGGAGGTGTCGCAGCTGTTGGTGAGGATGCCGAGGCCGGCGCCGGGCGGCGGCGTGGTGGCGGTGGGCTGGGGAGCCGGGTTCTGGTTCCCGCCGCCCTGGTTACCACCGTTGTTGTTGCCGCCCTGGTTGTTGCCGCCCTGGTCGCCACCGTTGTTGTTGCCGCCGTTGTCGCCGCCCTGAGCGGGCGGCTGGCTGCCGGCGCCGGTGCTGGGCTGGGCTCCGTTGCTCGGCTGGGCTCCGGTGCTCGGCTGGGCACTGGCGTTGCCGCCGTTGTTACCGCCCTGGTTGCCACCGTTGTTGTTGCCACCCTGGTTGCCGCCGTTGTTGTTGCCACGGCCACGGTTCCGGCGGGCCAGCGTCTCAGCGTCGGACGCGACGTTGTTCATGACCCACTCGCGGCACCGGGTACGGACCTGAGCGGTCGTCGCCACGTCACCGGCACCGTCGTCCGCGTGCTGCGTGACCCGGCCGTTGTTGGTGGTGTACGTGCCCTTCCGGGTCTGGGTCGACAGCCGGGAGGACTTCGGAGCCGTGAGGTTGTCACAGGAGGCCAGAGCCCGTTTGGTGACCGGGTCCTCGGAGCTGGCATTGGAGATCTGCGTGACGGCCACGACACCACCGAACGCTGCCAGCGAAGCGGCGGCGAGGGCGATGATGCGGCGCCGACCGCTGAACCACGCCGGTGTATTGGCGCGGCGGTACTTGGACCTTCGCATGGGGTGACACCTTTCTCTGTCGCCTGGGCGATGTTTGACCTACCGTGCGCGGAAGATGCGCATGGTGGTGACGACCCCGACAACCAGCGCGGCAGCGAGGACCAACAGGATCACGGTGTTGCTGAGGCCGGGGATGTTCTCCCCGGAGGTGGCTGAAACCAGCATCTGGTTGTCGATGGGCACCGGGCCCTGACCCGCGGCGGCCTTCGGAGCCGGCGCCGTGGGCAGCGCGGCGTAGTCGACGATGCCGCTGCTCTCCAGCAGGGTCATGTGCGTCATCACGAACTGGTTGGTCTGCTGCGCGAGCTTGCGGACCGAGTCGTTGCGCGTGGTGCCGCGGATGGTGGCGATGGCGGGGAAGATGTTGCCGTGGGCGGCCCGGAGCCGGTCGATGAAGATCTGGTCAAGCTGCTTCGGGGTCGGAGCCGTCCTCATCTCGTTCAGCCAGGCCTGCTGATCGCCGTTCGGCTTGTTCGGCAGCATGATGCCGAGCTTCGCGGCCACCGCCCTGTCCAGCGCATCGAGGGACTCGTGCTGCTTGGCGATCTCCGCGCCGATCTTCCGGATCACCGGGTTCTCGGACTTCTCCGCGACCATGTTGCCGGCCGGGACCTCCCAGAGACCGGCCAGCCGGACCTTGACCACGAAGTCACGGTCCGCGGCGCTGACCACGCCGGAGCCCTTGTCGGTCAGACCGGTGTTCGGGGGTACCGGTACCGCGGGCTCGGCGTGGGCGGCACTGGTCGGCGTCACCATGAACGCCAGGGACAGTGCCAGCGTGGCGACCAGCCATCGGGGAATACGGCGGGTCCTCATGTCTTCCTCCAACCTCCGGTGCTGTGCCTGATCAGTAGCTGTAGTCGCCGCCGGCGTCCGCGTCGCCGCCGGCCTCACCCTCGGCGTCCTTGGGCGGCGCGACCGGCTTCGACACGGCGGGGAGGCAGGTCAGGTTCTTGGTGCCGTTCGGCTGGATCACGAACCAGGTGCCACTGACGTTCTGGCCCTTCCACTGACCGGCCTTCTTGTCACCGATGTAGCGGTAGAGCGGCCAGCCCTTGAGGGTGAGCTGCTTGGTGCCGTCGGCCCGGGTGACGGTCCCGACCAGGGACTCGTCGACGCCGTCCAGGGTCGGCTCGCCGTCGTTGGTGTAGACCGGCGGCCAGATCTTGGCGCATTCGTCGTTGCAGTTCGACTTGGACGGGCTGTCGCCGTCCTTGTCGAAGCGGTAGAGGACGAAGCCGTCCTCGTCCTGCACGGTCGTGCCCATCCGGGCGACCTTGCGGGCGTTGAGCTCCGTGGTGGCCAGCTCGTCGCTGATCTCCGGCGTGTTCGCCTCGCCGTCGGCCGGCTCGGCCGGTGCGGTCGCCTCGGCTGTGGGGTCGCCCGCCTCCGCACCCGGCGTGGCGGCGACATCGTTGGACGCCGGCTCAGCCGCGTTGCCGTAGTCGGCCGCGTTGTATCCGGTCGGGGCGCAACCGGCCATGGCGATCACCGCCGCCAGACCCGCGCCGACAACCTTCAACTTTCGCTTCTCCGGTGCCACTGGCCCCTCCAACTGATTCAGGGTCATGCCATTTCCGGCCAGTAGTACGGAGAGGGGTTCAAGTCGGTTGAACATTCGGGTGGATCAAATCAATGTTTTTTCGGTTGAACCTTCTGGCCGTCCGGTACGTAAAACCGGGGATCACCTGCGCAAAAAAGGCCCGGTCGCCTCAGCGACCGGGCCATTTCGGTGTTCGTACGGTTACGGAACGCGAACCAGAGTTTCGCCCACGCCACTCTCGGTGATCTCCTGCACCTGCACGTGAGCGATGTCGTCACGCGGGGTGGAGGTGACCGCCTGCAGCATCAAGGGCTCGCGGTTGGCCGCCGTGCCCCAGCCCTTGTCGCCCACCGTCCAGTCGGCGATCTTCTCCGAGGTGCCGTCCCGGCGGACCAGGTACAGGGCGCACTTCTTCGGCCCGCTCACGCCGGCGACCGCGAAGGAGACCTGCGTGCCCCAGTCCTTCTTCAGCAGGCCCACCGCGGCGCTGACACCGCTGCGCGGGTCCTTGCCGGTGAAGTTGTCACCGGGCAGCGGCGTGCCACCGATGTCCACGTTGTCGGCGGGCAGCGGGTCGAGCTTGTTGCCCGCCTCGGCGGTGCTCCCCGGCTTGGCCGTGCCGTCGCCGCCGAGCCACTCGCCGCCGGCGAAGAGCGCGCCGACGGACAGCATCGCGAAGATCACCACGGCGGCGGCAAGCGAGTAGAGGCGGCGGCTGTTGGCACGCTGCCGCTCGGCACCGACCTCGCGGAGCATCTTGTTGAGCACCGCACCGTCCCGTTCGGCACGCTCGGCGGCCTCGAAGGCCTCACCGTCGACGGTCGCGAGGACGTCGGCCACCTCGACGAACGACTCCAGCTCGTACGCGCACTGCGCGCAGTCGATGAGGTGGTCCTCGAAGCGGGCCGCGTCCCGGTCGTCCAGGATGCCGAGGGCGTAGGACGCCACGTCGTAGTGCTGGTCCTGGGTCATTCCGTCACCCCCCGCTGCTGCAGAGCGGTCCGGAGGGCGCGCAGCGCGTAGTAGACCCGTGACTTGGCCGTGCCGAGCGGCAGGTTCAGCGCCTCGGCGGCCTCCGGGACGGTGCGGCCACGGAAGTACGTCTCGATGAGGATCTCCCGATGCGAGTGGCTGAGCTGCCGGAGCGCGTCCGAGACCGTCATCGACTGCAGGACCTTGTCGGTCTCGTCGGACGTGGTCGGGAAACTCTCCAGCTCACGATCATACGTCTCGGCGGGGCGCGCATTGGCGCTGCGATGCTCGTCGATGGCGATCCGCCGGGCGACGGTGACCAGCCACGGGCGCAGCGACTGCTGTCCCTGCGCGCCGAGCCGGTGCGCGTTGCGCCAGGCCCGCAGGAGGGTCTCCTGCACGATGTCCTCGGCGCGCTGCCGGTCTCCACCGGTCAGCCGCAGCACGAACATCAGCAGGGGACCGGCATGCTCCTCGTACAGCAGCCGCACGAGGGTGTCCTCGTGACCCGGCGTGCTGTTCGGAGCGGCCTCGTGCCGCGGTGACTGCCGCGGGATCACCGTGCCCTCGTCCCGGTTGTTGCCACCGTCGAGAGCCTGCCACCTACCACCGGAGTGTTGCCGTGCCATCACAAGCACCCTCTCCGGCGCGAGCCGATCCTCGGCCACCGCATGCATCGATACCTCCGCCCGGACCTTTCCCCGTCGCCTGAGATACGGCCGGGAGGCCCGGTCGGGATCAAAGCCGGGGCGAGATTTTCCGGGACGCTCGGTCTCAACGGTCCTCCGCTGCTTTCGTGGTGGAGAGGCAACCCTAGCCGCCGATCACGCTCCGTATTGATCAACGCCGATCGGGATGCCAGGTAAGCCGGAATGATACTCAGCGACATTCGACCCTGGACATGTCCCCGAGAATAATTCTCGCCGATCGCGAGAGAGCGTGATCTCGCAGCGTGAACAGGCGATTTCGCTCCGTTGTCACACGTGCGTATTGTGCGGTGAATGCGCGCTCCCATGAGCCGATCGGGGGATGCCTCAATGACGGATGGACTCTTTCGGGCGACACCCGTCAGGGAGCGCTCCCATTCCCGATTTCGCAGTTGGTGAGCCTGCGTGCCGCCGCTCGCCGGGCGCCGCGGGCACCGGGCGCGGGCAGGTCGGCACGACCACCTTTCCCCACGGGCGACGGCGTTCCGATGTGCGGATGAAGTCCCCAGACCGCGGGACGGAACAGTCTCTTCTGAGATGGCCCCGGCCCACCTGGCGAGAACGGAATGTGCACGATCACAAGACGGTCCGCCTCAGCGGGTGCGACTGGTCGCCAGCGACAACGCACGGTGCAGGACCCGGGCGTCGCCGAGCATCCCCCGCAGCCGGCGCTCCAGCCCCGCGATCGGCACCAGGTTCTGCGGGGCACGCGGATCCTTGTACGCCGACGAGGCGAACCGCGGCAGCGTCGCCACCGACACCTCGGCAAGCTCGATCGCCTGCTCGGCCGTCAGCTCCGGCGAACACTCCACCCGCACGATGCCCGACCACGGGGCGCCCGACGCCCCGGGCAGCCGGAGGTACCACGACCAGCCGCCCCACACCGAGCCCAGGTGGAACACCGGCGTCCGCTGACCCGGCCGCAGCCGGGGCACGATCGCCTCCTGCGCGGCCGGCAGATAGTGCTTCTGCTGGGTCTTTACGTAGCCGATGGTCCGTGGCAGCTGCCGCCGGTTGCGCAGCGGTCCGTCCACGACCAGCAGATCCGCGCCGTCCGAGCCACCGTCCCGGGCAGCCGCCGAGATCTCGATCTCCAGCGCGGTCAGCGGCCCCTGCACCGCGGCCGGCAACTTGCTCGCCTCACCGGCACCGCTGATCCGGTGCACCTCGTAACGCACCGACCCGGCCTGCACGTCGGTGGCCGTCGGGCTCGCCGTGAACAGACCCCGGGCGACCCGCGCGCCGACCAGCTCGGCCACACCCCGCGCCAGGTCACAACGGACCACCCCGGCGGCGTACGAGGCGGCCAGCCCCGCGTACGACGTGCCGTCCTCCTCAGCCGTCCACAGCCCGGCGTCGTTCCGCCGCACCCCGTCGACCAGGAACACCACGTCCGGCACCGCAGTCGTCCGGGACACGTCGATCGGCGCCCACTCGGCGGCCGGAACCTCCACGTCCACGTCGACCTGGGCACTGCTGGACGAGCCCGGCCCGTCCCCGCCGTCGCCGCCCTCGAACGAGGAGCCGTAGGACGGGTCCCAGGCATCGACGAACATCCGAGTCACAGACCGACCCTCTCGACATGGGCGGTACGCGCGTCCTTGCGCACCTCGAACCGGACCGGCACCCGCTCGGCGAGCGCGTGCACATGGGTGACCAGGCCGACCATCCGGTCGCCGCGGGCCGCCAGGTTCTCCAGCGTGGCCGCCACGACGTCGAGGGTGGCCGCGTCCAGGGTGCCGAAGCCCTCGTCCAGGACGATCGACTCGAGGCTCGCCGCAGTGGTGCTCATCCCGGCCAGCTGCTCGGACAGCGCCAGCGCCAAGGCGAGCGAGGCCTGGAACGTCTCGCCGCCGGACAGGGTCCGCACCCCGCGCCGCAGCCCCGCGTCGTGATGGTCGACGACGAAGAACTCGCCCTTGTCGTGTATCAACTCGTACTGACCGCCGGTCAGCTCCCGCAGGATCCGGGACGCCCCGTCGACCAGCAGGTCGAGTGCCTCCTCCAGCAGCCAGCGCTCGAAGTTGTTCGCCCGCAGATGCCCGGCCAGCGACTTCGCCACCCGGCTGTCGCGCAGCAGCGTGTCCCGCTGCTCGATCGCGGTCCGGGCCTCCGCACGACGCTCGGCGAGCCGCCGCCAGGCCGCCTCGGCGCGTTCGGCCGTCACCGCGGCGGCCCGGATCAGGCCCGCCTCGTCAGCCGACGCCGGACCCGGTGCACCGGCCGCGGTGAACAGGTCCACGATGTCGGCGCGGGCCCGGACCGTCTGCTGGTGCGCGGCGGCCACCGCGGCCACCGCCTTGGCACGGGCCGCCTGCCGGGCGGCGTGCTCCCCGGTCGCCCAGCCGACCAGGGCGCGCCAGGCACCGGCGAGGTCCTCCCGTTCGGCGGGCGGCGGGCCGAACCGGGCCAGACCGTCCCGCACCGCGTCGAACGTGCGCCAAGCCGTACGCTGCTGCTCCTCGGCGGCCCGGAGCACCGTCTGCGCCTTGCGCTGCGCCTCGCGCGCCGCGCGTACCGCCGCCCCGGCGTCCTCCAGCCGCCGTTGCAGGGCGCCCAGCTCGGCCAGCCGCCGCTGCAGCACCTCCACCCCGGGCAGCGCCTCGACGGCCTTGCGCACCTCGGCCAGCCGGGTCAGGTGATGCTCGTGCTGGCCGCGCTTACGTTCCAGGTCGAAAGCCGCGTTGCGGGCGACCGCGTCGCGTTCCCGCCAGCGGGCCTGCGCCGACTCGGCCTCCTCGCGGGCCACGTTGCCGGCCTGCTCGGCCAGCCGGACCGCCGACTCCCGGGGCACCTCGGGCACCACCGTGACGGTCTGCTCGCAGACCGGGCACGAGTCGCCGGCCTTGAGGTGGCCGCGCAGCGCCACCGCCCGGTCCCGCTGCTGGGCGTCCCGGTAGTCCTGACGGGCCTGCTCCAGCAGCTGCTGGGCACCGAGGTGCTGAGCGTGGGCCAGCTCGGCGGCGGCCAGCGCGTCCCGGTGCTCGACGTCGGCCACCGACACCTTCCCGGCGAACCACTCCTCCTGCTCGATCAGCCGGCCCAGCTCGGAGTGCCGGTCCAGCGCCACCCGCAGCTGCCCGGGATCACCGGCCGCGGACAGCTCGCCGCGCACCTTCTCCTCGGCCTCCTCGGCCGCGTGGACCTCGTCGGCGGCCCGGTCGGCCGCCTCACGTGCCGCGGCGACCGCGCCGGTGGCCTCGCTCAGGCCCGCGGGGGGACGCACGGAGCCGAGCGACGCCAGCTCGGCGTCCACCGCGTCGAGCGCCTCCGAGGCGGCGACCTCGGCCGCCCGGACCGTCCGCAGCCCCGGCACCGCTGCCTCCACCGCGGCGGTCAGCTCCCGCATCCGCTCGAGACGGCCGGCGGCGTCCGCCACGGCCTCGTCGGTGGCGTCGCCCAGGGCACCGAGCCGCTGCTCGACCACGGTCAGTTTGGCCTCCGCCCCCTTACCGCGCTCGGCGGCCTTGACCTGCACCTCCTCGTAGACGTGCAGGCCCAGAAGGTTGACCAGGATCTGCTGCCGGGTGGCCGGCTTGGCGTGCAGGAAGTCGGCGAACTGCCCCTGCGGCAGCACCACACAGCTGGTGAACTGCTCGTAGGGCAGGCCGACCGCGTCCAGCACGGCCGCGTCCATCTCGGCGGGTGTGCCGGCCAGGACCTCGCCCAGGTCCGCCAGGTCCATGCCGGTGTCGAGCTTGGTGACGTCGAAGCCGGGCGGCATCAGCTGCAGTCCGGCCCCCGCGGTCTTCACGTTGCCCCGGCCGTCCCGGCGGACCACCCGGGTCGCCACGAAGCGGTCGCCGGCCGACTCGAACACCAGCCGCACCCGGGCCTCGGCGGCCGACGGCGCGAGGGCGTTGACGATCCCCCGGGCGCCGCCCCACCGGGGCACCGTGCCGTAGAGGGCGAAACAGATCGCGTCCAGGACGGTCGACTTGCCCGACCCGGTCGGGCCGACCAGGGCGAAGTAGTCGGCGTCGGTGAAATCCACGGTCGTCTGGTCGCGGAAGACCGTGAACCCGGCCATGTCGAGCCTCAGTGGCCTCATCGGTTGCTGCTCACCTCGTCGTAGAGCGCGTCGAAGAGCTCGCGGACGCCCTCCTCGGCGTTGCCGCGGCTGTCCAGGTAGTCGCCGAAGAGCTCGCGTGGCGACCGGCCGGCCCGCTCGGCGCTGCGGGCGCCGCTGCGGCTCGGCAGCATGTCCGGGTCGACGCGCACCTCCAGGGCGTTCGGCAGGAGCTCCTGCACGTCCTCGCGCAGGCCCGGCCGGGGCGTTTCCCGCACCAGGACACGCAGCCAGGCATCCGGAAGGTTCACCGTGGCCAGCTGCTCCAGGGTGCCGCGGACGGTCCGCAGGGTGAGCGCCGAGGTCACCGGGACGTCCCGGACATGGGCCGCCTTGTCGGTGGACACGTCGACGATTGCGACCGAGCAGACGTTCTCCTCCTCGCCGAAGTCGACGGCGAGCGGGCTGCCGCTGTACCGGGTGGGGCACGGGGAGATCACCGTCTGGGTGCGGTGCAGGTGGCCCAGAGCGACGTAGTGCGCGTTCGGCGGGAAGACGGTGGCCGGCACCGCGTACCCCATGATGGTGTGCGCCTCGCGCTCGCCGCCGCCGGTGCTCGCGCCGACGATCGTCAGGTGTGCGGTCAGCAGGTTGACCGCGCCCGGCTCCTCGAACGGCGCGCTCACCTTCGCGATCAGGCGGGCCATCAGGTCGGCGTACGTCTGGTTGGCCTCGGCGGCGGTCAGTTCGTACATCTCGGCCGCGCGGATCGCGTACCGCTGGGAGAGGAACGGCAGAGCGACGAGCCGCCACCGCTCACCGCCCTCGGTGGTCCCCTCGATCAGAAGATCGGTCAGATCACCCTTGGGGTACGACCCGCGCAGCTCGATCCCGGCCGCGTCGGCCCATGGCCGCAGCGCGTCGAGGGCGGCACCGTTGTCGTGGTTGCCGCCGATCGCCACGACCCGTGCACCGGTGTTGCGCAGCGCCGACAGCGCCCGGGTGACCAGGCGGGTCGCGTCGGCGGTCGGCGCGGCGGTGTCGTAGAGGTCACCGGCCACGATCACCAGGTCGGGGCGTTCGGCGCGGGCTATCTCCACCACCTGGGCGAGGACCTTGATGTGCTCCTCGTGGCGGTTGCGGCCCTTGAGAACCTTCCCGACGTGCCAGTCGGAGGTGTGCAGGATGCGCATCGCTGAACCCTAGTCCGAACGCTAGAAGGGAATGTCGTCGTCGGCCCCTGGTCGCCCGCCTATCACCGCGAACGGGTCGGCGCCCTGGACTATCGAACGGAGCGTCTCGGCCGGCGGCGGTCCGGACTCCGACTTGCGGGTGGCCCACGCCGGGAACGGGAACTCGACGCAGAGCGGCACCGGGATGTCCGGCTGGTTCACGAACATCGTGCCCGGCCGGGCGAGCAGGGCACGCTGGCGCATGGCGGGTGGCAGGAAGCCGTACTCCGGCCTCGACGCCTCGGCCGGGTCGAGCCGGCCGACCACCCGGATCGCCGAGTTGGTGACGATCCGCCGCTCCACCTCGCTGGCGGTCTGCTGGGCGCCGATCAGGATCACACCGAGTGACCGGCCCCGCTCGGCGATGTCGAGCAGCACCTCCTTGATCGGCGAGGAACCCTCCCGCGGGGCGTACTTGTTCAGCTCGTCGAGGACCACGAAGAGCAGCGGCCGGCCGGTGCCCGCCTTCTCCTTCTCCTCGAACTCCGTCTTCAGCGTCACACCGACCACGAACCGCTGGGCCCGGTCCGGCAGGTTGTGCAGGTCGACCACGGTGACCTGGGCACTGTCGGCGGTCTTGATCCGGTGCGGGCGGCGCTGCGCCAGGTCACCGCGGATCAGCCGGGACAGGTCGCGCTTGCTGCCGATCAGCCGCCGCGCGAAGGCGTTTACCGTGCCCATGTTGACCGCGCTGCCCGCCCAGGTGGACCGGGTCTCGTCGTCGGTGAGCTGCTCGACGACGTGATCCACCAGATCCTGGTACGAGGAGATCCGCTTGCCGTCGATGCTGATGCCGCCCTCGGCGGGAACCGCGTACCGGTTCAGGTGGGCGGTCACCGAGTGGACCACCATCGTGTACTGCTGACGCTCGTCGTCGGCGTCGGCGAACACGTACGGCAGGAGTTTCTGCTCGCAGAACTCGGCGAGAGTCCAGTAGAACGCGTCGACGCCGGTGAGCCGGCTGGCCACGTCGGGTGCGCCGGACGAGTCGCCGGCCCGGGGCGGCGCGTAGACCCGCACGTCCGGGAACGGGGCGGCCGGCAGACCGAGCAACGCGTACGCCTCGCGGGTCCGGTCGTCGAGTTTGATGTTCGGATGGTCGAGGAAGAGCAGGTCCTCGCCCTTGACGTTGAAGATCAGCGCGCGGGCGTTGGTGCCGTCGGCGCCCAGCTGCCCGGACCGGAACACCGAGTACAGCAGGAACGTCGCGAAACTGGTCTTGGTCGCCACCCCGGAGATGCCGGAGATCGACACGTGCGCGCCGCGGGTGCCGTCCATGAAGTCGGCGTTGAGGAAGACCGGGACACCGTCGCGGCCGGTGCCCATCGGGACCCGCCGCTCCATCCGGTCGAAGTGCAGCGCCGCGTCCCGGGCGTCGCCGGTGGCCCGGTGCACCACCGCGCCGGGGGCGGGCGGCACATAGAGCTCCGGGTCGACGCGGGTGGTGGTGATCTCGGCCGCCTCCTGCACCATCGCGGGCAGCGTGCCGTCGGCGATGGCGAACACGTCCGAGTCGAACTGGGCACCCTCGTGCCGGGCCCGGACCTGGGTGACCACCCCGGCGATCGTCACCGGCTCGCGGTCCGGCAGGTCGCGCCTGGTCACCACGACGTCGTCGAGCTGGAGATAGCTGCCCGGATTGACTGCCGTCCAGAACTGCAGCGGTGTCGCGTCCGCTGTTCCGAGCACCCTTCCGACCGGGTTCTCACCCGGTTGGTCATTCAGTTTTCCGCCACGGAGGAGCCCAGCTTCGTCAGACACAGGGATCATGGTGCCTCAGCGGTACGACAAAATGCCTGCGGCCTCGGTTGTCCACAACTTCTGGTGTCCATCCACAGAGTTATGCACAAGATCTTGACCTTTGGGCGAAGGCGCGCCTGAAACCGAACCGATTACACCTTTCCGGGCACCCGTCACGCCGCCCCCACCCCGTAGCGTGGTGAACCGCGGCGCACCCAAGGGCACAGCTCACCACGCAACCATCGACAGAGACGTACGTGGTGAACGGCGGCACGGAGCGAACCGCTACTCACCCCGCGACCGGGGGCGCGGGCCGGCGTGGTCAGCTATGCCCGCCGGCGCGCCGCAGGTCACCACGTCGGCGTGTGGAGGTCACCACGTCGGGGGCGTGGAGGTCACCGCGCCGGGGATTGAGTGGTGGCCGGTTCGCTGCGGACGTACCGGAGGAAGAGCATGTCGTCGTGGGTCAGCGCGTGCCGCAGCGACATCCGGCGCGGTGGCGCCGGCGGGCCGTGCGCGATCCGGCCCGCCGTGCCGCCGGCGAGCAGCGGGGCGACGGTGAGGCACAGTTCGTCGACCACGTCGGCGGCGATCATCGCGCCGAGCAGCCCCGGCCCGCCCTCGCAGAGCAGCCGGGTGGCACCCCGATCGTGCAGCAGGCGCACCCCGGCGGCGAGGTCGACCTCGTCGCCGCCGAGCGCGATCACCTCGGCGGCCTCGCGGATCGGCGCGTCGGCGGGAGCCGCCCGGTGGGTCAGCACGATCGGGCGGACCGGGGCGTCCGAGAAGATCAGTTGTGCCGGATCGAGGTCGAGGGAGCCGGAGACGACCACCATGAGCGGGTACGGGGAGAGGCCGTTCGCCATCCGCCAGGCCCGGCCCTGCTCGGTGAGGCGCAGCGCGTCGTAGCGCTCGGCGCGGACCGTGCCGGCCGCGACGATCAGGGCGTCGCAGATCATCCGCAGGTGGTCGAAGACCTCCTTGTCGCCCGGCCCCTGCAGGCCGGCGGAGAGCCCGTCGACGGTGACCGCCCCGTCGGCGCTGGCGATGAAGTTGGCCCGCAGGCTCGGGTGCTCGGTCCGCGGGTAGTGGGCGAGCAGCTCGCCGGTCGAGAAGATCATGGGCCGGGCGGGCCGGTGACCGGCGGGATCGGTTCGGGCTGACGGTGCTGGCAGTCGCACCAGGATCCGCCCCGGCAGTCGTCGTGCCGCCGCTTCCGGCAGGCCTCACAGATCATTCCTCGACCTTAACGCCTGCCCTCTTCCCGGATTCTGGGAATCTGATCCACTCTCCGGGAGGACGGCGGTGTCCGACACCCGACCGGTGAACCGCCCGGACCGGCCCGTACTTCTACTCTGAGTGGTGATTCCGGGCATACCGCAACAGCTTGACGGCTGGGACACGGCCGTGCAACGGGTCGGAAACGCCAGGTGGGCAGGGTGTTGATCGGGGACGGCGCCACCGGCCGTCGCGACGGGAGGAGTCACATGTTGCTACGGGTTCGAGTCACCCTGCCGGACCGTCCCGGCGCGCTCGGCCAGGTCGCGCGCACCCTGGGCGTGGCCGGTGCCGACATCGTCCAGGTCGTGGTGCTGGAGCGGCTCGGCGGCCGTGCGGTCGACGACTTCACCGTCGTCTGGCCCGGCGCCACCCGGGTCGAGCGTCTCCTCGCCGGTCTGGCCGCCATCCCCGGTGTGCAGGTCGACGGCGTGTGGAAGGCGATAGGAGCCCCGGTCGCCGGCGGCCACGACGCCGAACTGCTCGCCCAGGTCGCGGCGAACCCGATGGACGGTCTGGCGACCCTGGTCGACGCGGTGCCCGGACTGCTCGCCGCCGACTGGGCGGCGGCCGCCGTGGTGCCGGCCGACTGGGCGGCCCGCAACGGTTCCGGGGGCGGCACCGGACCGGGTGTCGTCTACGCGAGCTGGCGTGCCCCGTCCCCGCTGCACCTGCCCGAGGTGACCCCGCTGCGGGCCCGCCCGATGGTCGAGCCCGGTGGTGCGCGGTACGCGGTCGCCCCGTTCGGCCGGGCCGGGCTGGTCCTGGTCGTCGCCCGTAGCGACGACGACGACCTGCCGGCCGCCGCCTTCCACATCACCGAGGTGGACCGGATCGCCCAGCTGGTCCGGGCCGCCGCGGTCATCCTCGGCGACCGGCTGGACTCCGTCGGCACGCCCGCGGCCGTCAACCCGGTGTGACCGTACTAACCCAGGTTTTCGCAGCTCAAGCAATACCAGCGCAACAACGGCGGTGCACTCTGTAAGTCGGATGGAGGGAGTGCCCCAGATGGCGTTGTGGCGAGTCAGGGCAACGGTCGACGACCGCCCCGGTTACCTCTCGGTGCTGACCGCGAGCCTGGCCCTGCGGTCGGTCAACATCCTCGCCGTGCAGGTGCACACCACCGAGGACGGCGCGGTCGACGACTTCCTGGTGGACGCTCCGGACAATCTGGTCGAGGCCGATCTGCTGGCCGCGGTGGCCAAGGGGCGCGGCCGGGACGCGTTCGTGGCCCGGGCCGAGGCGCAGGGACTGGCCGATCAGCCCACCAGGGCGCTCGCCCTGGCCGGGCGTCTGGTGCACGAGCCCGAGTCGTTGGGCGAGGCCCTGGTCACCCTGCTCGACGCCACCGAGGTGCGCTGGCGGCCACAGGGCGGTGACCTGCCCGGCTTCCACGGCGGGCGGATGGTCCTGACCGACCCGGCCGGTGGCGCGCTGGAGGTGCTCCGGGCACTTCCCGCGTTCACCCCGGCCGAGTTCGCCCGTGCCCAGGCACTGGTCGAGGTCGCCGGCGGGGTCCACCGGCAGTACCGCGAACAGGTGGCGCTGCTGCTTCCGGACGGCACCGAGACGCTGCTGCGCGCCGCCGGACCGGACGACATGGCCGCGGTCGCCGAGTTCCACGACGAGTGCTCGCCGGCGGCGCTGCGGCAGCGTTACCCGGCCGGGGTGCCTGCCGAGGGCCGGCTGCGCCGCCTGCTGGAGCCCGCCGGCGGGACGACCCTGCTCGCGGTCACGCCCGGCGGGGCCGTGGTGGCGATGGCGACCCTGCTGGCCGAGGGCGACCTGGGTGAGGTGCGGGTTCTGGTGGCCGACGACTGGCAGCGGCGCGGCTTGGGCACGGCTCTGCTGCGCCGGCTCCGCGCGCACGCCACGCGATCGGGTGTGGCAGCGATGGTCGCGCACATCGGGGCGGGAAACGTGGCGATGCTGCGCACCCTGCGCCGGGTCGGCTCGGGCCCGATCGAGCGGGACGGCGCGATGGTCACCGTCACCCTGCGCACGGCCGGTCCACGGGTCGGCGACGAAGCTCCCCGCGTCGCGGGGTGAGAGGGGTGGCGGCGGGCACCGGTTCGGACCCGCCGTCACCCAAGGGTCGTCAGCCCCGCAGTTCGCCGTGCTCCACACAGGTCGCGGTCCAGCCGGTCGGGACGACCTGCACCTTCATCCGGCGGCGGCAGTGCGCGCAGTACCGCGGCGGCTCGAGCTCGCGGGCGGCCGCGCATCCCGGATGGGAACCCGGCTCCCCGCAACGGTCGCAGTACATCAGAACGTCGCCGACAGCGACTTGACCGGCATCTTCAGGTCTTTCAGGAGCTCCAGGTCGTCGCTCGCCGGACGGCCCAGCGTCGTCAGGTAGTTGCCGACGATCATCGCGTTGATGCCACCGAGCAGACCGTCCCGCGTACCCAGATCGCCCAGGGTGATCTCGCGCCCGCCGGCGTACCGAAGGATGGTCCTCGGCATCGCGAGCCGGAAGGCGGCGATCGCGCGCAACGCGTCGCGGCCCTCCACCACCGGACGGTCCCCGAACGGGGTCCCGGGTCGCGGGGTGAGGAAGTTCAGCGGGACCTCGTGCGGGTCGAGTTCCGCCAGCTGGGCGGCGAACTCGGCGCGCTGCTCGAGGGTCTCGCCCATGCCGAGGATGCCGCCGCAGCAGACCTCCATGCCGGACTCGCGCACCATCGTGAGCGTGCCCCAGCGCTCCTCCCACGAATGGGTGGTAACCACGTTGGGGAAGTACGACCGACAGGTCTCGAGGTTGTGGTTGTAGCGGTGCACACCCATCTCGACCAGCTCGTCGACCTGCTCCTGGGTGAGCATGCCCAGGCTGGCGGCGACCTGGATGTCGACCGCCTCCCGGATCGCCTTGACACCCTCACGCATCTGATCCATCAGGCGCTTGTCCGGCCCGCGAACCGCGGCGACGATGCAGAACTCGCTCGCTCCGGTGGCCGCGGTCTGCCTCGCAGCCTCCACCAGGGAGGGAATGTCGAGCCACACCGCCCGGACGGGGGATGCGAAAAGGCCCGACTGCGAGCAGAAATGGCAGTCCTCGGGACAGCCACCGGTCTTCAGCGAGACGATGCCCTCGACCTCGACCTCCGGGCCGCACCACTTCATCCGTACGTCGTGGGCGAGCTGGAGCAGCTCCGGCAGGTCCTCGTCGGGCAGGCGCAGAATCTCAAGGATGTCCGCCTCACCGAGACCGGCACCGTCGTCGAGCACCCGGGCCCGCGCCCGGTCGAGGATCTCTGGCATGCCCGTACCCTACAGAATTTCGAGCACGGTAGTTCTGTCGGAGCCGGGTGATAGTTTGCCACTCTGGTGATCAATGGGGGTGTCTTGGCGGACTGGTTGGAGACGCTCGACCGGCTGGCCCACGAGCGGGCCGAGGCGGGGCTCACCCGTCAGTTACGGCCACGGACGGCCGGTGACACCGTCATCGACCTCGCCGGCAACGACTACCTCGGTCTCTCCGGTCATCCCCGGGTGATCGCCGCGGCGCGGCAGGCGCTGGAGACGTTCGGCCTGGGCGCCACCGGCTCCCGGCTGGTCCGCGGCTCGACCGATGCGCACGCCGCCCTCGAGGACGCCCTGGCCGGATGGCTCGGTCTCGACGCGGCCCTGGTCTTCTCCTCCGGCTACCTCGCCAACCTGGCCGTCGTCCGGGCCCTCTCCGCGGTCTGCGACCTGGTGGTCTCCGACGCGTACAACCACGCCTCCCTGATCGACGGGTGCAAGATCTCCGGGCTGCCGGTGCGGGTGGCCCCGCACAACGACCCGGCCGCCGTCGCCGCCGTTCTCGACGCGCACCCCGGCCGGGCCGCCGTCGTCACCGAGTCGGTCTTCTCCGTCGACGGTGACCTCGCCCCGCTCGCCGAGCTGCACCGGGTCACCTCGGCCCGCGGCGCACTACTGATCGTCGACGACGCCCACGCGCTCGGCCTGCTCGGTGACTCCGGCGCGGGCGGGGTCGCGGCCGCCGGCCTGGCCGGCGAGCCGGACGTGATCGTCACCGCGACGCTGTCCAAATCGCTCGGCGGCGCAGGTGGGGTGGTGGCCGGCCCGGCGGCGCTGGTCCGGCACCTGGTCGACACCGGCCGCAGCTTCATCTACGACACCGCTCCCCCACCGGCCGTGGCCGCCGGGGTGCTCGCCGCCGTCGAAGTGGCCCGCGCCGCCGACGACCGGCGGGCCGTGCTGTTCCGGCGGGGCGCGCGGCTGGCCGCGACGCTGCACCGGCCCGTCCCGGCGGCCGGGGTGCTCTCGGTCCCGGCACCCGGACCGGAGGCCGCCGTGACCTGGGCCGCGGACTGCCGGGACAACGGGGTCGCGGTCGGCTGCTTCCGGCCACCGTCGACACCGGACGGCAGCTCGCGCCTGCGGCTGACCGTGAACGCGGGCGTCCCCGAGGAGGCTTTCGCCCGGGCCTTGCAAGTGATCCTGGAGTGCGCACCATGACCGCCGACCCCCCACAGGCGACCGACCGGCGACACCTCTCGTCGGTTCCCCCACTGCCCCGATCCGGCGGCCACGGGCTGCCCGGCGTGCCGGCCCGGCGGACCGTCCTGAACGGCCCCGATCCGCTGCAGGCCCACGGTGGCGGGCAGGCGGCGCAGCTTCCACCCGTACCCCCGCCGGTCCCAGACCTGCCGCGCGCGGAGCCGGAAGAGACCCCGCACACCGCGCCCACCGCACCGCGGGAGAGCCCGGAAACCGCGCCCACCGCACCGCCGGAAACCTCGGCGACCGCGCCCGTCGCGCCGCGGGAAACCTCGCGGACCGCGACCGAGGAGGACGAGCCCGCGACGAAGGCCGCCGCGCCGGCGGACGAATGGCACGGGATCGTTCTCGTCACCGGCACCGACACCGAGGTCGGCAAGACCATCGCGACCGCCGCGATGGCTGCCGCCGCCCAGGCCGCCGGCCTTCGCGTCGCCGTGATCAAACCCGGTCAGACAGGCATCGCGACCGGCGCGCCCACCGACGCCGACGTGGTGACCCGCCTGGCCGGCCCGGACACCGTCCGCACCCTCGCCGAGTACCCGGAACCATTGGCCCCGCTCGCCGCCGCCAAGGTCGCCGGCCTGCCCGCACTCGACCTGTTCGACGTGGTCGACGCGATCCGGGCGGAGGCCGGGAAACATGACCTGGTCCTGGTCGAGGGCGCCGGCGGCCTGCTGGTGCCGATGGGCCTGCGGCCGTCCGGCGAGGCGTGGACGTTCGCCGACCTCGCGACCACGCTCGGCTCCGGCACGATCGTGGTGGCCCGGGCCGGGCTCGGCACGCTCAACCACACGGCGCTCACCCTGGAGGCGCTGGACCGGCGCGGGGTCACGGCCAAGGTGATCCTGGGCGCGTGGCCGGCCGAACCCGAGCTGGTCCATTGGGCGAACCTCGGCGAACTCGTGCCGCACCTGGTCGGGGCCCTGCCGGCGGGCGCCGGATCGATGGACCCGGGTGTGTTCCGGCGGTCGGCTCCCGGCTGGCTGACTCCCGCGCTGCACGGTGTGCTGGACAACTGGCGCGTGTGGGCGGAGGAGGCGGGGTAACGGGACACCCGCCACAATTGCAGTCCGGGGAGGTGATCCGCGTGCAGACTGGCCGGGTGGCTTTCACCCTGACGATCGACTGTGGCGGCGGCGGGATCAAGGGTTCCGTGCTCGACGAGGCAGGGACGATGCGGGCTCAGCCGATCCGGGTGCCGACGCCCTATCCCCTGCCCCCCGACCTGTTCGTGAAGACGCTGGTCGCGCTGGGCGAGGAGTTGCCGTCCGCGGACCGGGTCACGGTCGGCATGCCAGGGATGATCCGGCACGGTGTGGTGGTGGCGACCCCGCACTACGTGACCCGTTCCGGTCCGCGGACGAAGGTCGATCCCGAGCTGGTCCGGGCCTGGCACGGGTTCGACGCGCGGACCGCCCTGGCCGAGGCGTTCGGGTTGCCGACGCTGGTGCTCAACGACGCCGAGGTGCACGGCGCCGGGGTGGTCGCCGGGACCGGCTGCGAGCTGGTCCTGACACTCGGTACCGGGCTGGGCTGTGCCCTCTTCGACGGCGGCGAGCTGGCCCCGCATCTGGAGATGTCGCAGGCGCCGATCCGGTGGGGGACGTCCTACGACACGTACATCGGTGAGCACGAGCGCCGCCGGCTCGGCGACGCGCTCTGGTCCCGCCGGGTCCGCAACGTGGTCGACGGCCTGCGCCCGGTCTTCCTGTGGGACCGGGTCTACCTGGGCGGCGGCAACTCGCGGCTGATCACGCCGGCCCAGCTTGCCCGGATGGGCGACGACGTGGTGGTGGTCCCGAACACGGCAGGCATCGTCGGCGGTGTCCGGGCCTGGACCCTCGGACGTCGCTCATGATCATCAAGCCGGCCGCCGTACTGCTCGACTTCGGTGGTGTCCTTGCCGACGCTCCGTACCGTGCCGAACGCCCCGACCTGGTTCTGCGCCTCTACAACCTGATCGATGCGGCCCTCTCTCCCGGCCGGATCCAGCAGTCGCTGATCGACGGCGCCGCCGCCTACGCCCGCTGGCGGGACGAGGACTGGCCCGACGAGCTGCCGCAACTCGAGGTGTGGGAACGCTTCGTGATCCACGACTGGCCGCCGCTCACCCAGGCCCGGGTGCGCGGCTCGGTCGCCCGGCTCAGCTACGACTGGGCCTGGCGCGAAGGCTGGGCGCTGCGGCCCGGGATCGGGGAGTTCCTCACCGAGTGCGCCGGGCGCGGCATCCCGCTCGCGGTGGTCAGCAACACCCTCAGCGGAGCGGCGCACCGCGACTTCCTGGCCAAGGCCGGCGTCGGCCGCCTTTTCGCGGCCCAGATCTACAGCGACGAGGCCGGGGTCCGCAAACCCAATCCGCAGATGATCTGGAACGCCACCGATGCGCTCGGCGTCGCCCCGGCGAGCTGCTGGTTCGTCGGCGACAGCCGGCGCCGCGACATCGCCTGCGCCCGGCGCGCGGACGCCGGTGCGGCCATCCTCATGCCGTCCGGGCGCCAGGACCACGGCGGAGATCAGCCCGACCCCGATGCGGTGGTCGCCGACGGCTTCGGGCTTCTGGACCTTCTTCCTTGATTTCGTACGGGCCACGCGGAGCACCCGGGCTCCGGGCGACCGACGTGGGCGAACCCTCCCGAACTCCCCGGCCGCCGGCTCATGCCTTCCCTCCCCGGCTGGACAGCACCGCTGTCTCAAAAGCCTCGAGACAGCGGTGATGTCCAGCCGGTGAGCAAACGGTCAGGACGGGGTCACCTGCCAGACGGTGGTACGGCGGATCGGCATGTTCTCCAGCTCCTCGACCACCGGGACGTCGTAGACCGCCCGCTGGATCAGGCCCTCCGGCAGGTAGGCCCGGCCCGGGTCACCGACCAGGACCAGCGAACCGCGCCCCGCCGCCCGCCGCAGGAACGGCAGCATCCGCCCGGCCATCTCCCGGCTGTAGAAGACGTCGCCGGCCAGGACCACGCCGTACCGGTCGTCGGAATCGAGCAGGTCCGCCTCGACCGTCTCCACCCGGACATCGTTGGCATCGGCGTTGGCCCGGGCCGCGGCGAGCGACAGTGGGTCGATGTCGTTCGCGGTCACCGGACGTGCGCCGGCCCGCGCCGCGGCCACCGCCACCAGGCCGGAACCGGTCGCCAGGTCGAGGACACTGCGACCGGCCACCAGATCGGGATCGTCGAGGACATGGCGGGCCAAGGCCTGCCCACCGGCCCAGGCGAACGCCCAGAACGGCGGCGGCTGCGGAGTTCCGGACTCCTCGGTCGCCTCCCACAGAGCAATCGGGTCCCCGGCCTGAAAGAGCGAGACCTCGGGCACGAACGGAACCGGCGCCAGAGCGGTGTGGGCGCGGAGAAACTCCAGAAGCACGCCTGCGATTGTGCCGTTTCCACTCAGATGCGCGGCGACCGGGCCGATCAGTCCGACAAGGGTGTACGTCGGGAGGAGCACCGATGCCGACACGGTGGCCCGCCACCATCTTCGGTGCGTGGATGGTGGTGCTCGCCGTGGCCTTCGGGCTGCAGCCGGCCCTGCAGGCACCGTTACGCCTGGTCGCCGGGGTCTCGGCGGTGCTGGCGCTCTCCCTCGGCATCAGCCGCAGCCGCCCCGACGACGTCAAACCGTGGTGGGTGCTCGCCGGAGCGGTGGGCCTGTCGGCGGTCGGTGGTGCCGCCGCTGACGTCCCGTCGTTCATCGCGAACTGGCTGACCTGGCTGGAGTCGGCCGGGGTCGCGTTGCTGCTGGTCGCGTACGCCGCACTGGCCGTCGCGCTGGCCGGCTTCGTGGACCGCCGCACCAGTTCGTCACGGGACCGGGCCGGGCTGCTGGACGCGCTCACCGTCACGTCCGGGGTGGCGCTGCTGATCTGGACGTTCGCGGTCGGGCCGCGGCTGGAGGGTTCGGCCGCCACCGGCTGGACCGAGATCGCCATGCCGGTCGCCGACCTGCTCTGCCTGGGCCTGCTGGTCCGGCTCGCGACCATGCCGGGCCGGCTGGTGGCACCCGGCTACATGCTCGGTGCCGGGGTGGTGGCTCTGCTCGCCGCCGACGTGGGCCGGGCGTCCGGTTTCGGTCATCTGGCCCTTTACACGGCGGCGGGGCTGGCCGCGCTGATCCCGTCGATGGCGGAGCTGACCAGGCCGGCCGAGACGCCGCCGACGGAGACGAGTCACGCCCGGCTGGCGCTGCTCGGGGTGGCGGCCATGGTCGCGCCGACCGTGCTGCTGGTGAAGATGTTCCGGGACGGCCAGTTCGCCGGGCTCACCGTGGTCGCCGCACTCAGCACCCTGATGGTGGCGCTGATCCTGGCCCGGATGGCCGGGATCATGGCGAACCACCGGCAGGCGATGTCCCGGGAGCGTGCGCTGCGTGAGGCGTCGGCGGCGCTGGTCTCGGCCGCCGACACCGAGGCGGTGGGTCTGGCCGTACGGACCGCGGTCGCCCAGCTCATCCCCGGTGACGTGCCGCACGGGGTGGTCCTGGCGATCGCGATCACGCAGTCCGAGCCGCAGTCGCCGGAGGCGGTCGCGCAGGCCGCCGTGGACCGGGCCACCGGCACCGCGGCCCGGCTCGTCACCACCCGGGACGTGGACTGGGCGGTGGCGGTACGCCTGACCCAGTTCACCAAGACGCTGCGCTGCCCGATGGTGCTCAAGGACCGGCCCGGCGGCGAACCGCTCGTCGGCGTGCTGCACGTGGGAGCGCCGACCTGGGCCCTGCTCGATCTGCAACGGTCGGTCGAGGTGCTCGCCGGCCAGGTGGCACTAGCTTTGGAACGGATCGGTCTCGGGCACGAGGTGGCGCGGCGCAACAGTGAGACCTACTTCCGGACGCTGATCCAGAACACCGCCGACGTGATCACGATCGTCGACGAGGGGGACCGGATCCGGTACGCCAGCCCGTCCGCCGTCGGGGTGTTCGGCGGTGACCCGACCGGCGCCCTGCTGCCCGAGGTGATCCACCCCGGCGAGCGGGACCGGCTCGGTGACGTCCTGGCCGCGGTCCGTGGCGGCCACCAGCTGGAGCAGCAGCTGGACTTCCGGGCGCGCGGCAACCGGCGTACCGAGGTCCTGCTCGAACTGCACTGCCGGGACCTGCGGGCCGAACCGACCGTGGCCGGCCTGGTCATCACCATGCGGGACGTCACCGAGCAGCGCCGCCTGCAGAACGAACTCACCCACCAGGCGTTCCACGACGCGATGACCGGCCTGGCGAACCGCGTGCTCTTCCACGACCGGCTCCGGCACGCGGTGTCCCGTAGCACCCGGGACGGCTCGGTGATCGGCGTGCTCTTCATCGACCTGGACGACTTCAAGATGGTGAACGACACGCTCGGGCACGCGGTCGGCGACCAGCTGCTGATCGAGGTGGCGCACCGGATCGCCGGGGCACTGCGGGCCGACGACACCGCGGCCCGGCTCGGCGGCGACGAGTTCGCCGCCCTCGTGGAGAACGTCAACGACCCCGGTGCCGTCGAGGAGACCGCGAACCGCATCTTCGCGGCCCTCGCCCAGCCGGTCATGACCGACGCCAAGCCGCTGTACGCGATGGCCAGCATCGGCATCACCACGACGCCCGAGGGCAACGACGCCGACGAACTGCTGCGGCAGGCCGACCTGGCGCTCTACGTGGCCAAGGGCGCCGGTAAGAACCAGTGGCGGCGTTACCAGGCGCACCTGCACAACGAGATGGTGGCGCGGCTGGAACTGCGGTCGGCGCTCGACCACGCCGTCAACGAGGGCCACTTCCTGCTGCACTACCAGCCGATCGTGGACCTGCCGTCGGGCATGGCGGTCGGTTTCGAGGCGCTGGTCCGCTGGCACCATCCGAAGCGCGGGGTGATCACTCCGGACCAGTTCATCGAGGTCGCCGAGGAGAGCGGTCTGGTTCTGCCGATGGGCCGCTGGGTGCTGGAGGAGGCGCTGCGTACGGTCGCCGAGTGGCGCCGCATCCTGCCGCCCGGCCATGCGCCGTACGTCAGCGTCAATGTCTCGGTCCGGCAGTTCCGGGAGAGCGGGTTCGTCGACCAGGTGCGGACCGCGCTCGCGCACACCGGGGTGCCGCCGCAGTCGCTGATGCTGGAGATCACCGAGACGCTGCTGGTCAAGGACGACGAACGGATGTGGACCGACCTGGGTGTGCTGCGCGAGATGGGCATCCGGATCGCCATCGACGACTTCGGCACCGGTTACTCGTCCCTCGGCTACCTCCGGCAGCGCCCGATCGACGTCATCAAGATCGACAAGACGTTCATCGACGACATGGTCACCGGGCAGCAGCCGCTGGCCCTGGTCAGCGGCATCGTCAGCCTGGCGCAGTCGCTCGGCCTGACCGTCGTGGCCGAGGGCATCGAGGAACCCGGCCATCGGGAGGTGCTGGTGCGCCTGGGCTGTCCGCTCGGCCAGGGATACCTGTTCTCGAGTCCGCTCGGCCCCACCGAGGTGCTGGCCTGGCTCCGCAGCACCCAGTCGATCGCCGTCTGACCCCACCCCGCGTGGTGACCTGCGGCTCGCATTGCACCGCGGCTCACCGCCACCGACCGCGTGGTGACCTGCGGCTCGCATTGCACCGCGGTTGAACAGGCGAACCGACGCCGACCGCGCCGGGCGCCGCGTCGTCCGTACCGGAAAAGGGTCAGTAAGGGTTTCCGGTGCCGGGAAGCCGGCCGCGCAGCAGACCGCCCAGCCGTCCCGGCAGGCCGGGATTGTCCGCCAGCGGCGGGCTCTCCGTACCGGCGTCGCCGGCGATCCCGGCGAGAAGCTCACGCAACGCGCTCACCGCATCGGTCCGCGGGCGCCAGCCAAGATCGGCGGCCGCCCGGTCGCAGCTCATCAGCGGCGCCTTCAGCGCCAGCCGAACCCACCCGCGGTCCACCGGCTGGAGCCGCAACTGCCAGGTCAGCGCGGCGGCACCCTCCAGCAGAAGACCAGGCACCCGCAGCGGTACGCCGTGAAACGCGCGCCCCACGATGTCGGCGTCGAGCACGGGGCCGGCGGCGAGGTTGAAAGCGCCCCGCACGTCGGCGCGCAGCACGCGCAGGAAGGCGTCGGCCACATCGTCCGCGTGCACCGCCTGCATCCGAAGCCCCGGGTGACTGGGGACGATCGGGATCCGTCCGAAGCGCAGCAGGCCGGCCGGCAGCAGCGGCCCGGCGAAGTAGCGGGCGATCTCGGTGCCGGCGTCCCGCTGGAAGATCAGCCCCGGCCGCAGCCGGACGATCCGCATCGTCGGATGATCCGATTCGATCTCGTCGAGCATCCGCTCCACCAGCGCCTTGTGGCGGCTGTACGACGACTCGGCGACACCGGTGCGCAGCCAGGTCTCCCGGACGAACGCGCGCTTCGGGCCGGGTGCGTACACACCGACCGACGACGCGTGCACCAGGGCCGGGACGCCGGCCGCGATCGCCGCCCGGAAGACGGTGCGGCTGCCGAGGACGTTCGTCCGGTACAGGCGGCGCTGATCATGACTGGGCTGGATCTGCCAGGCCAGGTTCACCACCGCGTCGGCTCCGGTGAAGATTTCGGTGAGCCGGGGGCCGGCCTCGTCGGTCCCGATGTCGATCGAGTGCCAGTCGACATCCGCGTACGGGCCGGTCGACGGCGGCCGGCGGCGGCTGATGCCGATCAGTTCGAGATCGGATTCCTCGTGAAGACGCCGCAGCAGGGCTGTCCCGGCGTTGCCGCTGGCACCCACGATCACAACACGCATGGCTGTTGCGGTACCCCGCGGTACCCGCTTGAACCGCTGCCGTCCGCACTACCTGTCGTGCCGCCGGCAGCACGTCGGGCCGGAGCCGTTTCATTCTTGCGAGCCGGAAATCAGGTACGCCGGGGGCGGTTTCTCGCATGCCGGTCCTGAGCGGGCTTTCCGTGGTGCCGGCCGCGAGCCGATTTTCCAGCGTGCCGGCCATGGGCGGCTTTCCTGCGCGCCGACCATGAATGGCCGGGGTGCCGCCCCGGTTATCCAGAAATTCTTCGCCCCGCTTTGCCACTTTGGCGGTGCCGGCGGTTCTCGGGGCTCAGCGGCTGTTCTTCGCCTGACCGCAGGCCGTTCTTTCTCTCCACCCGACCGTTCTCTCGAGCCGCCCGGCCGTTCTCCGGAGCCCACCGGGCCGTTCTTTGGTGGACTACGGGCCGCCGTTCGTGGCTGCAGGACCGCTCTTTCGAGCCGCCCTCCCCGCGTAGAGCCGGTCCGGGACGAACGGCAGCGCATTGGCCAGCAGGATCGCCGCGCGATACTTCCCCGGAACTACGATGCGGCGGCGCGGCCGGTTCAGCGCGCGTTCTACCGCGGCTGCCACGATTTCCGGCCCCGGCAGGCCGGAACGGTGTGCGGTCAGCTCGGTGGCGATGTATCCGGGCTCGACGAGAGTGACGCCGATGCCGGTACCGGCCAGTTCCCTGCGCACCGAGTCGGTGATCCCGCGAAGGCCGAACTTGCTGGCCGAGTAGACCCCGCCGATGCCGATCTCACCGGCCACCGAGCCGATGTTCACGATCGAACCGGACCGCTGCTCCCGCATGATCGGGACGACCGCCCGCATCAGCCGGATCGGGGCCAGAAGATTGACCTCGACGACCGCCCGTACGTCGTCCTCGCCGGTCAGGATCGACGCGTCGCAGCCCACACCGGCGTTGTTGACCAGGGCGTCGATCCGCCCGCTGACCGTCAGAGCCCGCTCGACCAGCGCATTCACAGCCTCCGGGTCGGTGACGTCAGCGGGTGCCACTAGCGCCGCGCCACCCGCCGCCGCGATCTCGGCCGCCACCGACTCCAGCTCCGCGGCGCGGCGCGCCGCCAGCACCACGGTGTCACCCCGCGCTCCCAGCCGGACGGCGATCGCCCGTCCGATGCCGCTGGACGCCCCGGTCACCACTACGACAGCCACGACCTCCCCTTTCGACGGCAAACGGCGCCGCCCGGGCTGGGCGGCGCCGTTTCGCGGGAACTAGCGCTTGCTGTGGTACGCCTCGACGACCTCACTCGGGATGCGGCCGCGCTCGGAGACGGTGAAACCGTTCTTGTTGGCCCACTCCCGAATAGCCTGATTCTGGTCGCGGCTGGAACGGCTCGACACCGCAGGAACTGCGCGACGGGCAGGGGTCGGAACGTTACCGTTCCGGCCCAGCCGGGTGGCTGCGGAGAGGAACGGTTCCAATGCTTTACGCAGCTTGCCGGCGTTCTTCTCGGACAGATCGATCGTGTAGTTGACCCCATCGAGGCCGAATTCGACGGTGCGGTCCGCTTCGGTGCCGTCGAGGTCGTCGGTCAGCACGGTAATTATCTGCTTGGCCATGGTTGTTCGCTCCTACGGCGAGTATTCGGCTGACGTCCGCGCGCACACGCCAGTCCTGCTTGCGAATGCCCGCCGTCGCATTCATTCTGACTTCCACAAGGCGGCCAGTGCAAATTGCCCGTTCTGGCATGTCGCAATTGCCGGGTACCAACAGCCCGAGAACCCTTTTCGTGGCCGTGAATGTACGGTAACGTCGCAGGTGGGAGCGCTCCCAGACCTCCTGGAGGCCAAGCGGGACGCGCTGTCCGAGTCATGCCCCTGACCGCCCTGGCGGCGTTCGCGGTAGCCGCCGCGCTCGTCGCCGCCCAACAGGCCCGAGCCTGAGTCGCAGCGCGGACCCGGCCGCGCTGACCCCGCAGCGTAGTTGACCTTCGACACCGAACGCCACCCCATCGCTGCCCACGAACCCGAGCCGCCTCGTCGCCGATTCTCCGGCGCCGGGGCGGTTCGCCGTTTCAACCGACGCCAGGCCGGATCGCCGTTTCAGCCGGCGCCGGGGCGGTTCGCCGTTTTAGCCGGCGCCGGGGCGGTTCGCCGTTTCAGCCGGCGCCACTCCCGCCCATCACATCCCGCCCAGTGGGGCTCCAGCCAGCCCGTCCTCACCGAAACTGCCGCCGGCCGCACCGCCTACAACCGGCCCCACCCCTGCCCGATCCGTCACACAGCTCCGGTCGACTCCCGTCGCCCGCCCGATCCGCCACCCGGCTTGGTCGGTACAACAAACCCCGCTCCGCAACCAGCGCCGGTCGGCCATAGCGGACCTTCACTGTCCGGCCGTTCCCGCTGCTGGCGCACGCCGACTTTCTGGGCCGGGTGGGCGCCGTCCGGTGCCCGGCTGCACCGGCTCTCACTGGCGACTCAGCGCGGCCCGCCCCATGCGTGGCCGTCGACTTGGCTCCACCTCGCCCGCATCAGCCACGCTCGGCAGACCTTCGATCTATATCGAAGCGGCTTTCGCTCGGCTGCCTGGGATGGATACCTCTGCTCCTACGCCTACTTCGGCGTTGCCCTCAGCTGGTCAGAAGTCCGGTCTGAGATCTCAGGTCTTACGAGAGCACGCAAAGGTTGGCACCAGCAGTGGCCATCGCCCGCGAAAGGTTGTAAGCATGTAATCAGGTAAGCAATCGGAGGATGACATGCGAGTTAGATTCGCCCCACCCGGTGGACGGTCTGAGCCACCGCCCGCCGACGACGCTGCCGCCTGGATCGCCGGTGCGGTCACGGACGGATGGTTCACCGAGCAGCCCGAAGTGGTCATCGACCGCGACGAGATCATCATCTGGGGCCGGCTACCCCGTCCTGAGCTGGGTGACGACGCGACCGAGGCGGACACCGCGGCTGCGCAGGCCGGGAGGATCGCCCAGTTCAGGGAGGACACCCGTGATGCACGGATCCGGGTCGCCCGGCAGGTCGAGCACCGCTACCAGCGCAAGGTCGCCTGGGGCGTCCGTTGCGGTGACGCCTCCGAGCTCTTCACACACCTGTCAGCCCCGGTCATGACCCGTCTCCGCCAGCCCGAACGCCAAGTGCTCGACACCCTTGTCGACGCCGGGGTGGCGCGCTCCCGGTCCGAGGCCCTCGCCTGGTGCGTCAAGCTGGTCGGCCGCCACACCGAGGACTGGCTGACCGAACTTCGCAACGCCATGACCCAGGTCGACGAGCTCCGCCGCCGAGGCCCGGACGCCTGACACCATCCACCACCGCCCAGCTGTCCCGTCACGGACGGCTGGGCGGCTGACACCGCCGCCGCCCAGCCGTCCGGCCCGCAAGCGAACGGCTGGTTTCTATCGGCATGCCGATATGGCAGTCCTCATCGCTGGCCCGTACGACCCTCGCCGCTCCGGCCTGCCAAGACCCTTGCTATGGCACGAGCAACACGACGGCCGAGCGAGCTGGCCGGGTGTGCTCTCCGAGGCTGACGATCTGGCCCGATGTGGTTGATGACGTTGACCAGTTGGCCGGGTGTGGTCACTGAGACCGAAGAGTTGGCCCGGTGTGGTTGATGAGGCTTCGGGATACCGGGGCGGGGTCAGCGGGGATCGGCGCGGTCGGATGGCGGCCGGATGGCGGGTGCAGGGCTCGGGTGACGGGGACGGCCGTAGGGTGGGCGGCGTGCTTCGTGAGGTCACCGCTATTCGTTATGTCACGCCGCTTCGTGAGGGTGGTTCTCTGCCGGGCGTTGTCGAGGCCGACGATCTCGGGACCTATGTGGTCAAGTTTCGCGGGGCCGGCCAGGGTCCTAGAGCTCTCGTCGCTGAGGTGATCGCCGGGGAGCTGGCTCGGCGGCTCGGGCTTCCGGTGCCCGAGCTAACCCGGGTCGAGCTGGATCCGGTGGTCGCCCGGGCCGAGCCCGACGAAGAGGTCCAAGAGCTGATCAAGGCCAGCGCGGGCAGCAATCTCGGGATGGATTTCCTGCCGGGGTCGCTCGGTTATGACCCGGTGGCACACCACATCGAGCCGGGGCTGGCCAGCCGGGTGGTGGCGTTCGACGCCTTCGTGGAGAACGTCGATCGAAGCTGGCGCAATCCCAACCTGCTGATCTGGCACCGCGGGCTGTGGCTCATCGACCACGGGGCGACGCTTTACTTCCACCACAACTGGGCCCGGGCCGAGCAGGTGGTGCACCGGTCCTACAAGTGGGACGACCATGTGCTGAAGCCGTACGCCCATGATCTGGCCACCGAAGGTCCGGCGCTGGCCGAGCGGATCACGCCGGAGCTGCTGGGTGAGGTGATCGCACTGGTGCCCGGGGAGTGGCTCGAGGAGGGCGACCGGGCCGCGTACCTGGAGCACCTGTCGCGCCGGGCGGCGCGTCCGGAAGCGTGGCTGCCGTGACGAACACATTGACTCCCTACGAGTACGCGATCATCCAAGCGGTACCGCGGATCGAGCGCGGCGAGCTGATCAATGTCGGGGTGCTGCTCTACAGCCAGCGGCACGACTTCCTGTGCGCCCGGACCCACCTGGATCCGGCCCGGCTCCGGGCACTCGATGCCGGGGCTGACGTCGAGGCGATCCGTGCCGCCCTGGACGCCTGGGAGAAGACCTGCACCGGGGGCGGCGCCTCTGAGCAGATGCGACTCGGTGAACGGTTTCGCTGGCTGGTGGCACCGCGCAGCACGATCCTGCGGGCCGGCCCGGTCCACATGGGTCTGACCGCGGACCCGGCCGCCGAACTGGAGAGGCTTGTCGGCCTACTGGTCCACTGAACGGAGAAACCGCCCACGACAACCCGGACGGAACAATGACGCCGCCCGGCCACGGCAAAGCCGGACAGATCGGCACCACCCGCCACGGCAAAGTCGGACGAAACGACACCGCCCACCCACGGAAAGCCGGGACGGAACGGCACCGCCCGACCACGGCGGCCCCGAGGTGGGCCCGGCGGCCGCATGTGTCAAGCCGGCGGAGGCGGGGCCGGTCGGCGTGGGTCGACGTCGTAGGCGAGGCCTCGCGGTGAGTGGCAGGTGACGACGTCGCCGAGGCGGATGCGGGGATCGTCGGCGTATCGGGAGGCCAACTTCTGTTCGGCGGCCCGGTCTCCGGCGTCCGCGTCGATCAGCAGGTCAGCGATCTCGTCGATCAGATCGACGGCTCCGGTGTCCCACGGCGGCAGGTCGGCCCAGGCCTCGACGAGCGACCGGCCGCCGAGGTCGCCGACGAACGTGGCTTCGTCGCCCCAGAAGTCCCAGAGCAGCAGTTCGTCGCCGCAGCGGTGAGCCAGTTCGGACAGGACGTACTTCCGGATCATCAGGGGACCTCTGATCGGCACGTCACGGCCGACGCCGTACTTCTCGGGATCGATCTCGCCGCGCCGGAAGGCACGCCAGCACTGAGCCGCAGTGCGTAACCCGCCGGGGCCGAGGGGCACGTCCGCCGCGTCGACGGGAAAGCCGGAGTCCGGATCGAGTTGGGCGTCGGTGGCGATCCAGCGGGTCCCGTCGTGGTACTCGGCGACGACGTGGTCGACGTGGAAGCCGGGTTCGAAGTAGTCGGCGAAGCCGATCCGGCTGCGCGCCGGCACCCCTTTGGCTCGCAGCGCCGCGACGGTGAGCAGGGTGAAGTCGCGGCAGCAGCCGACGATGCGCTCGCCGGCGGGGCGTGGGGTGACGAGCGGCCCGTCGTCGCCGAGGGAGTCGAGCATGGTCTCCACCCAGCGGTTGTCGATCTCGGCCAGCCGCTCCGGCGGGAAGTCGAGACCGGACGCCCGGTAGTGGACGACCAGGTTGCGAACGGCTGCGCTGATCCCGGCGACGTCGTCGGGGAGCGCCTCGACGCGGGCGAGGTGCCGGCCGGGATCGGAGAAGCGGGTCTGTCGCGTGTGGTCCATGGTGTTCACCCTTCGAAGGGTTGGGCGACGTGCACGAAGTCGTCGGTGCCGGAGAGGTTCTCCCAGCTGTCCAGATAGAGCTCACGCGGTGGCGCGCTGACGGTCAGGCCGGCGGCACGGACATGTTCGCCGACCGCTTCGTACGCCTGCAGGATCCGTGGGTAGAAACAGTCGTCGCGCGTGACCGCGGCATAGGCGACCAGCCGCTCGGGTTCGACCCGGATGGTGATGCGGCCGGCCGGTTCGACGGCGCCGGTGAACGGGACGCAGACCTCGACCCGCGCCTCGCTGTCCGGCGTGACCTGGCCGTGGAAGATCACCCAGTGCTCGCCGGTCGCAACGGCGCCCTGCTCCTGCAGGTGGCGGCGGATCTCCCACTCGGCAGCGCTCATCTCCGGCACCAGCTGCACCTGGTCGACCTCGATGTGCAGGGTCGCCACCTTGCGCGCCGGACGCACGCCGGTGTGGACCGCATACCGCCGCTCGGGCTCGTCGCCGTGCGCGAGCCGGGTGCGCAGCCACGTGTAGGTCTCGCTGCGGGAGGACCAGGCCGCCCGCTCGGACGCCCACCAGCGGTCGAGGCGGCGCACCGCCTCGGCGTCGGGCAGATCGAGCAGCTCGCCGATCACGGCCAGCGGCATGCCGAGTCGTCGGAACACGCTGATCCGGCCGGCGCGGCCGAGTTGGTCCGGTGTGTACCTCCGGTAGTTGCTGGCGTCCACGGTCGCGGGCGGCAGCAGGCCGGATGCCTCGTAGAGCCGCAGGGCCTTGATGGAGAGCCCGGCCCGGCGGCCGAACTCCCCGATGGTCATCAACTCGAGCCCCCGCGTCGTCATGGGTTTGATGATGAGGTCTGCCCCAGGGGACGGGTAAAGGAGGCACACTGATCGGATGCAGCTCCCGCTGAACCCGCCGGTCAAGCCGATGCTCGCCAAACCCGTCGCGGACATCCCTCCCGGCCAGGTCTACGAGCCCAAATGGGACGGATTCCGGTCGATCGTCTTCCGCGACGGCGACGAGGTGGAGATCGGCAGCCGCAACGAGAAGCCGATGACGCGCTACTTCCCCGAGGTGGTCGAGGCGGTGCTGGCGAACTTCCCGGAGCGGGCGGTGATCGACGGCGAGGTGATCGTGGCCGACACCGAGCGGAACATGCTCGATTTCGAGGCCCTCCAGCAGCGCATCCATCCGGCGGCGAGCCGGGTGAGGCTGCTCTCCGAACAGACGCCGGCCAGTTTCGTGGCCTTCGACCTGCTGGCGCTCGGCGAAGAGGATCTGACCGAACTGCCGTTCCACAGAAGGCGCGAGATGCTTGTGAAGGCCCTCGAGAAGGCCGGGCCTCCGGTGTACGTCACGCCGGCGACCGAGGATCTGGAGACGGCCCGGCGCTGGTTCGCCGAGTTCGAGGGTGCCGGCCTGGACGGCCTGATCGCGAAGTCCCGCGACCTGACGTACCAGCCGGACAAGCGGGTGATGGCGAAGGTCAAGCACAAGCGGACCGCGGACTGCGTGGTGGCCGGCTACCGGGTGCACAAGTCGGCGGAGAACCGGATCGGTTCGCTGCTGCTGGGCCTGCACGACGAGCGCGGTGTGCTGGTGAGCGTCGGGGTGATCGGCTCGTTCCCGATGAAGGTCCGCGAGGAGCTGTTCGAGGAGCTGCAACCGCTGGTCACGACGTTCGAGGGACATCCGTGGAACTGGGCGGCGCACGAGCAGGGCGAGCGGACCCCGCGCAAGAACGAGGTGAGCCGGTGGAACGCGGGCAAGGACCTGTCGTTCACACCGCTGCGGCCGGAGCGGGTGGTCGAGGTGCGCTACGACTACATGGAGGGGATCCGGTTCCGGCACACCGCCCAGTTCGAACGGTGGCGGCCCGATCGCGAGCCGGTGACCTGCACGTACGAGCAGCTGGAGCGTCCGGTCCGGTTCGACCTGGCGGAGGTGCTGACGAGCCGCTGAGCGGCACCCCGGGCCAGCCGCGAAGTGGCACCCGGGCGCGGACCGGATAGGGTCGTTGCGTGGAACGTCGCTCGCGCCTGGCTGTGGCTCTCTTCTCGGTGCTCGTCCTCGCCACGGGGTGCACGTTGCCCTCGTTCGCGCCGGAGGGCTCCGGCGAACCGGCCCGCCGGGGCGGCACAAGCACGCCCGGCAGCGCCTCCGGCGCCCAGTGGAAACCGTGCCCCGACGTGCCCCGCGATCTGGTCGGCAAGGCCGCCGAGGGCATGAGTTACGACTGCGCCACGGTCCAGGTGCCGCGCGACTGGGCGGCACCGGCGGGCGGCGAGACGTACGGCATCGACATGATCCGGATCCGGTCGAAGAACCAGAAACAGCGGATCGGCTCACTGCTGCTGAATCCGGGCGGCCCCGGCGGTTCCGGCATCGACGTGGCGGTCTACCTGTCGTACGGCCCGGGGCTCGGCGGTCTGCCGACCGGGATCACCGACCGTTTCGACATCGTCGGTTTCGACCCGCGCGGCGTCGGCGAATCGGACCCGGTGAAGTGCATCAGCCCGCGCGACCAGGACGCCAGCTTCGCCGCCGACCCGGATCCGGCCGACCAGGCCGCCTTCGACGCGATCGCGGCACTGAACAAGAAGATCGCCGACGGCTGCACCGAGAAGTACGGCACCCGCCTGCGGACCTTCTCCACCGAGCAGGCGGCTCGCGACCTGGACGCACTGCGCACCGCGGTCGGCGACGAGAAACTGACCTACCTCGGCTATTCGTACGGGACGCTGCTGGGGGCCACCTACGCGCAGCTGTTCCCGAAGAACGTGCGGGCGCTGGTGCTGGACGGCGCGGTCGACCCGACCGAGGGCTTCGTGGCCGGCTCCGAGCAGCAGGCGAAGGGCTTCGAGCGGGCGTTCACCAACTTCACGAACTGGTGCGCGAAGAACGCCGGGAAGTGCCCGATCGCCCCGGACGCCCGTGGCGCGGTGACCGACGCGATGGCCAAGGCCGAGACGTCGCCGGTGCGCGGTACGGACGGGCGGGACGCGACCGCCGGCTGGATCTTCCTGAGCGTGATCTCGTCGCTGTACACCGAGTCCGGCTGGGCCAGCCTGGCGAGCGCGATCGACGAACTCCAGCAGGGCGACGCCGGGGGCGTCTTCGAGCTGGCCGATCAGTACGCCGAACGTGAGCCGGACGGCACCTACTCGAACCTGTTCGACGCCAACCTGACGGTGAACTGCGCGGACACCGACAAGGCGCCGACCGTCGAGGAGGTGCGCAAGCTGCAGGGCGAGTGGCGCACGAAGTACCCGCTGTTCGGCCCGGCCCTGGCGATCGGGATGCTGCCGTGCACGTACTGGGCGAAGGACCGCGACCCGTACCCGGCCGGCAAGGCCGAGGGCGCCCCGCCGATCGTGGTGGTGGGCACGACCGGTGACCCGGCCACGCCGTACGAGAACACCGCCGACCTGGCGAACATGCTCGGTGTCGGCCACGTGCTGACGTGGGAGGGCGAGGGCCACACGGCGTACCCGTCGACCACCTGCATCCGGGACGCGGTGGACTCCTACTTCATCGATCTGAAGGTGCCGCAGGAGGGCCTGCGCTGCCCTCCGAAGTGAGCGTGATGCCCTGACGGGCGGCCATCTCCTCGATCAGGGCCCGGGTCATCCGCAGGTTCTCCTTGAGTTCTTCCTGCTCCTCGTGGTGGAACGCGTCGTTGTTCACGATGAGCTTGCTGGCGAAGTGCGCCGTGATCAGCGGGATCACGAGCAGCACCATGGCGGAGATCAGGATTCCGGCCATCAGGCGTGCCTGCCAGGTCTGCGGCGAGATGTCGCCGTACCCGACGGTGGACGCGGTGACCACGGCCCACCAGACCGAGTCGCCGAAAGTCCGATCCTCGAACTGTTGGTAGAGAACGGCACAGACAACGATCAGCAGCGCGTACGACAGCAGGAGCTTCCTCGGCGAGTTGGCCAGCCAGACCAGCACCCTGTACAGCCTGCGAGGCAGGAAGAGCAGCGCGTTCATGTGGTCATGGTGCCCGAGGTCATCGTCTCGTGGCAGCCCGTGACAAGCTTTCGATCGTGCAGATCCGGATCGCCACCCGTACCGATGTCCCCGCCGTCCTCGGCCTGCTCGCCGATGACGACGTCAGCCGCGCCCGTGGTTTCGGGGTGGTGCCCGAGGATGTCGACGCCGCCGTCTGGGCGGCTTTCGAGGCGATCGACGCGGACGAGCGCAACGAGCTGATCGTGGCGGTCGACGGTGACGAGGTGATCGGCACCTGCCAGCTGACGTTCATCCCAGGGCTGAGCCGGGGCGGTGCCGAGCGGATGCTGATCGAGGCGGTCCGGATCCACTCCGGCCGCCGTGGGCAGGGCCTGGGTGGCGAGCTGATCCGCTGGACGGTCGAGCGGGCCCGGGAGCGGGGTTGCCGGATCGTGCAGCTCACCACGGACAAGCGGCGCACCGACGCGCACCGCTTCTACGCCGCGCTGGGCTTCGAGGCCTCCCACGAGGGGATGAAGCTAGCGCTGTGACTTGAGGTCCCGGTCCTTCGAGGGTTGTACGCGTTTGGGCTCGCCGGGCATCTTCGGATGGTCGGGCGGGTACGGCAGGTCGCCGAGGCCGTCGCGTTCGTCCCGCTCCACCCATTCGAGCAGCGGGGTGAGGTCGTGCGCCACGTCGTCGATGCCGGCGTGCGGGTCGCCGATCGCGGCGAACCGTTCCGGGACGGTCCGCAGGTCGAAGTCGTCCGGTTCGACGCGGGGCAGCTCGTCCCAGGTGACCGGGGCGGAGACGGTGGCCCGGCCGTTGGCGCGCAGTGAGTAGGCACAGGCGATGGTCCGGTCCCGGGCCATCTGGTTGTAGTCGAGGAAGACCCGCTCGCCGCGTTCCTCCTTCCACCAGGCCGTGGTGATGCCGGCCGGGTTGCGCCGCTCCACCTCGCGGGCCAGCGCGATCGCGGCGCGCCGCACCTCCACGAAGGACCAGCGGGGGGCGATCCGTACGTAGACGTGCACCCCGCGGCCGCCGGAGGTCTTCGGATAGCCGGTCCAGCCGAGGTCGGCGAGGACCTCGCGGACGACTCCGGCGGTGGTGACCACGTCGGCGAAGCCGGTGCCCGGCTGCGGGTCGAGGTCGATGCGCAGCTCGTCGGGCTCGTCGGGACGGTCGGCGCGCACCGGCCAGGGGTGGAAGACCACGGTGCCCATCTGGGCGGCCCAGGCGACGTGGGCCAGGTCGGCGGGGCTGAGCTCGTCCGCCGTACGCATGCTCGGGAATTTGATCGTCGCCGTTCTGATCCAGTCGGGGACACCCCTGGTGGATATCCGCTTCTGGAAGAACATCTCCCCCTCGATGCCGTCGGGGAAGCGCTGCAGGGTGGTGGGACGGTCGCGCAGGGCTCGCAGGATGCCGTCGCCGACGGAGCGGTAGTACTCGAAGACGTCGCGCTTGGTGAACCCGCGCTCCGGGAAGACGATCTTGTCCGGGCTGCTCAGGCGCACGGTGTGCCCGGCGATCTCGTGCTCTTCAGCGGCGGCTTTCGGCATGCCCCCGAGCCTAGGCCCTCCAGACGCGCCGAGGCCGCCCGGCGAACCGGACGGCCTCGGTACGGGGACGGACTTCTCAGGCGCTGCGACGGCGGCGGGTGTACCAGACGGCGGTGGCGCCACCGGCCAGCATCAGACCACCGAGCGCCAGGGTGCCGCCGAGCGGGGCACCGGTGAGCGGCAGTTCCTCGCCCGCGCTGAGTCCGGTACCAGTGGCCCCGGGGCCACCCACCGGCGCGGCGGTCTGCGAGCTGACACCGGTCGGCGTGATCACGTTCACGCTGCCGGTCGTCGTCGGCTGGCTGGGCGTCGGGCTGGTGGTGGGGCTGGTCGTGGGCGGGGTGGTCTGCGGCGGGCTGGTCGTGGCCGCGGTGTAGCCCGGACGCCCACGGGTGGGCCCCGTGGTCGTGGTGACCGGAGCCGGCGTCGTGGCGGTGGGTACGGTCTGCGGCGCTTCCTTGACTGTGCCGCCGTAGCCCGCGTCACCGCGCTGATCGCCCGTATCGGGACTCGGCGTGACAACCGCGTGACCGCCCTTGACGGCTACGTCAGCGGCGGTCGCGGGAGCTCCGCCGAGGGCGAGAGCAGCGAGAAGAGTGGCACCGACCGTGGCGAGTCCAGCGGCCGGACGGCGCGAAAAGCTCATGAGGAGTATCCGTTCTGTTGCGGAAGGTACGTTCCATGGTCGCACGGGAGCTTAACGGTAATTGCCCGTTTTACCCGGAAACACCCCCCCGCGCGTCTTCACCCCGGAAGACCACCGAAACGGTGACTCCGCCACAAATGGGACAGAGCGAACACCTTGAACTCGAACTGCGGGTCTGCCGCGAACAGACCTCCGCTGTACGGGGCGTTGAGCTGCACGCTGACCCCCGAGTCCAGGTAGACCGAGACCACGTTGCGGCTGCCCCGCCGCTCCGCCCGCAGGTCCACCACCCGGTGCCAGGGCGCGACACCCTCGTCGAACACGGAGGAGTTACGGATACCGCCCGCACCCACCTCGACGCCGGTGCGCCACCCGGCCACCGCGCCGATCGCCGCCCCGGTCAGCAGCGGCCCGAGCACCAGGACCGGCCACGTCCAGCCCGGCGGCGCGGACCAGAACAGCGCGGCGATCACCCCCACCGTGACACTCGCCACCGCGCCGAGCACGCCGAGGTAGAGACCGTGGCCGAGAACCTGCTGATTGGTCGGCCGGAACGTCGCCGGGGATGCACCTTCCATAGAGGTCTCAACCGGCGGCACACATCACCCGTGGCGCACCGGGCGTGCGACGTACGGTTGATGGCATGACGACCGATCTACCCGCGACCCCCGATCTGCCCAGGACCGAGGACGAGTGGCGGATCCGCCTGAGCCCCGCCGAGTTCCGGGTGCTCCGGGAGGCCGGCACCGAGGCCCCCTGGTCCGGGGAGTATGTGAACACCAAGACCGAGGGTGTGTACGACTGCCGGGCGTGCGGCGCGGAACTTTATCCCAGTGACACGAAGTTCGACTCGCACTGCGGCTGGCCGTCGTTCGACGACGCCATCCCGGGTGCGGTCAAGGAGATCGAGGACCGCGGCCACGGGATGGTCCGGGTCGAGATCCGCTGCGCGCGTTGCGACTCGCACCTGGGCCACGTGTTCCGGGGCGAGGGTTTCACCCCGAAGAACACACGGCACTGCGTGAACAGCCTGTCGATCAGGCTGGACCCCGCCTCCTGAGGTCCTCGACCACATAGGTGACCCCGGTGGACGCCTCGTGCTCGACGGCGCCGGTGACCTCCCAGTCATCGCCGAGTTCGGGCGCGAAGCTGTCCCCGGGCACCTCGAGGTCGATCCTGGTGCGCACGATGTGCTCGGCGTGCGGCAGGAAGGCGGCGTAGACCTCGGCGCCGCCCATCACCCAGAAGTCGTCGTGCTTCACGTCGTCCAGGGAGTGCGCCACCGTAGCGCCCGGCGCTTCCCAGGACAGCTTCCTGGTCAGCACGATGTTCTCCCGGCCGGGTAACGGCTTGAGCGGCAACGAGTCCCAGGTGAGCCGGCCCATCACGACCGCGGCACCGGTCGTCCGCTCCTTGAAGATCCGCTGCTCGCCCGGCACGCGCCACGGGATCGTGTTCCCCGCGCCGATCACCCGGCCGTGTGCCTCGGCCCAGATCATGTGGATCATCAGATCGCGACCGGGGCCTTGATCAGCGGGTGGTGCCGGTAATCGACCACGGTGAAGTCCTCGTACTCGTGGGCGAACAGGCTCTCCCGAGGCTTGATCTCGATCGTGGGGAACGGGTACGGCTCCCGGGTGAGCTGCTCCTTCACCTGTTCGATGTGGTTGGTGTAGATGTGCACGTCGCCGCCGACCCAGATGAAGTCCCCCGGCTCCAGGCCCACGTGCGCGGCGACCATCTGCGTCAGCAGCGCGTAGCTGGCGATGTTGAACGGCACGCCCAGGAACAGATCGGCGCTGCGCTGGTAGAGCTGGCAGGACAACTTGCCGTCGGCCACGTAGAACTGGAACAGCGCATGACACGGCGCCAGCGCCATGTCCGGGATGTCCGACACGTTCCAGGCCGAGACGATCATCCGGCGGGAGTCGGGGTTCGTCCGGATCGTCTCCACGACCTCGGCCAGCTGATCCACGTCCCCGCGTGACGTCGGCCACGACCGCCACTGCTTGCCGTAGACGGGGCCGAGGTCACCGTCCTCGTCGGCCCACTCGTCCCAGATCGTGACACCCTGGTCGCGCAGCCACCGGACGTTGGTGTCACCGCGGAGGAACCAGAGCAGCTCCACCGCGAGCGACTTGAAGTGCACCCGCTTCGTGGTGATCAGCGGGAACCCCTGCGACAGGTCGTACCGCAGACGTTCGCCGAACAGGCTGAGCGTTCCCGTACCGGTGCGGTCGCTCTTCGGCGTCCCGGTCTCCAGCACCCGGCGGAGCAGATCTTCGTACTCGGTGTCCATAAGCCCTCAACCTTACCGCCGCGCCTATAGGTGAAGCTCGCTGCCCTGTTCGTCGTCGAACCACACGCCGTCGGTCGCCAGATAGCGGAACTTGTAGTGCCCCGGGTCGAGCGGGACGCTCACCGTGCGGGTGCCGTTGCGCCGCACCTGCAGTTCGTGCAGGCCGGGCTGCCAGTCGTTGAAGTCGCCGACCACGCTGACCCGGCCGGCCGGCTCGTCGGCCGGCAGGCTGAAGGTCACCCGGGTCTTGTTACCGAACAGCTTGCTGCGCTTGATCATGAGGTCCCCCTTTCCGAAACAGGGCTTCACCGGTACAACGTCGGACAGCCGCGTATGTTGTGCCGATGCATCCCGAACCTCATGATGAGCTGCGGGTGGCGTCCTTCCGCGACCTTGACACCACCACCCTCTACGAAATTCTCAAGCTGCGCAGCGAGGTCTTCGTGGTCGAGCAGGAATGTCCCTACCTCGACCCGGACGGACGGGACAACGAGCCCGGAACCCGGCATGTGTGGTTCGCTCAGGGCAAGACGGTGCGCGCCTACCTGCGGATCCTCAGCGACGACGGGGTCGAGCGGATCGGCCGGGTGGTGACCGCCCCGGACGCGCGCGGGACCGGGCTGGCCGGCCGCCTCATGGAGGAGGCGCTGCGGGTGATCGGCAACCGGCCGGCCGTACTCGACGCCCAGGCGCACCTCACCGATTTCTACGGCAGGTTCGGCTTCGAGACGACCGGCCCGGAATACCTCGAGGACGGCATCCCGCACGTGCCCATGAGGCGCGTTACGGCAGCTGAGACACCAGTTCGGTGACCGAACGCCGGCGGCCGGTGTAGAACGGCACCTCCTCGCGGACGTGCCGCCGGGCCCCCGACGCGCGCAGGTCACGCATCAGGTCGACGATGCGGTGCAGCTCATCGGCCTCGAAGGCGAGCATCCACTCGTAGTCACCGAGCGCGAACGAGGCGACCGTGTTGGCCCGCACGTCCGGGTACGGCCGGGCCATCCTGCCGTGCTCGGCCAGCAGCGCGCGGCGCTCCTCGTCGGGCAGCAGGTACCACTCGTAGGAGCGGACGAACGGGTAGACGCAGATGTACGGCCGGGCCTCCTCGCCGGCGAGGAAGGCCGGCAGGTGACTGCGGTTGAACTCGGCCGGGCGGTGCAGCGCCATCTGGGACCAGACCGGCTCCAGGTGGCGCCCCAGCGCGGTGCGGCGGAACAGCCCGTAAGCGTCCTGCAGCGCGTCCGGCGACTCGGAGTGCCACCACACCATGATGTCGGCGTCAGCGCGCAGACCCGACACGTCGTAGGTGCCGCGGATCGTCACGTCCTTGCCGGCGAGCTGCTCGAACAGCCCGTCGACCTCGGCGGCGAGATCGTCGCGCAGGGCCGGCAGCGGCGACGAGGCGCGGAACACCGACCACATGGTGTAGCGGATCGTCGCGTTCAGTTCCTTGATGCGCGACGCGTTGGTCTGCTCGGTCATTCGGTCTCCTTCAGGAACTTGCTCACATCGTCTGCCGCACGTTCACCACTTGCCACGCACACCGGGATGCCCACACCGTCGAACGCCGCCCCGGCCAGCGCCAGCCCGGCCGGCAGCCCGGCGCGCACCCGCGCCACCCGGCCGGCGTGACCCGGCTCGTACTGCGGGAGGCCACCACCCCAGCGCTGCACCCACGAGTCCACCGGCTCCGGCAGCCCGGCACTGATCAGCTCGCCCAGCTCACGGCGGGCGGTGGCGAGCAACGACGCGTCGTCGAGCTGCAGCCGGGCCTCCTCGCCGGCCCGGCCCAGTGAGGCCCGGACGATCACCGGACCGTCCGGGGCGGCCAGGTGCGGCCACTTCGTCGTGAAGAAGGTCGCGGCCTTGACCAGCGTCCCCTCTCCGGGCGGGACGAGGAAACCCGAAAGATCAGGCAGTTCGGTGCCGGGCGGCAGGGCCAGCCCGGCAAGCGCGACGCTCGCATAGTCGAGTTCGCCGATCGAGGCATCCCCGAGCAGCCGCGCCGCCGGTTTGGCGGGCACGGCCAGGATCACCGCGTCGACCACCTCGGCCCGCGGCGCGGGCACCGGACCAAAGATCAACTGCCAACGGCCGTCAGCGGTACGGGTGAGCTCGCGCACCGCCTGCCCCAGCATGATCCGCGCGCCGCCGGCCGCCACGGCGGCCGCCACGAGCCGGCTCATCCCGCCGTCGACGGCCGCGAACACCGGCCGTCCCGGAACCCGCCGGCTGCGCGCCTGAGCCGCCCGCACGGCACCGGCCAGGGTGTGCTCGGACTCCGCCGTGGCCGCGAGCTGAGGCATGGTGACCCGCAGCGACAACCGGTCGGCGCGGCCCGCGTAGACGCCGCCGAGCATCGGGTCGACCAGCCGGTCCACCACCTCGTCGCCGTAACGCTCCCGCACCAGCGCGCCGACCGCCACGTCCTCACCCGGAGCCAGCAGCGGACGGCCGCGGTCGTCGTCGGCGCCGTCGGCGGGTGTCGCCACACCGTCCAGCGCGGACAGATCGCCGGGCACCCCGACGAGGGTGCCACCGGGGATCGGGGCGAGCCGGCCGCCGAGGGCCAGTGCGGCCGGGCGGGGGGCCGGATGCACCAGCGCGTCCCCGAGACCGAGCCGCCGGACCAGGCCGACAGCCGCGGACTCACCGCCGTCGGAGGCGCTGTTCAGGAACGACTCGGCTCCGCGCTCCACCGGCCGTCCGCCGAGGTCGCCGGTGCGGAGCTTGCCGCCCGGAGCGGCACTCTGCTCGTACAGCAGGATCTCTGTATCGGGAAGGAGGTCACGCAGGCGCACCGACGCCGCCAGGCCCGCGATGCCGCCGCCGATGATCGCGATCCGCTTCCGCACGCTTTCCACACTCCCAGGTCCTGCCCCGGCCCGCCGACCGGGGTCGTCCGCTGTGACGCGAGCCGGTCAGGGCCCGGACGGAGCTGATCAGCGGGACGACACCTCGTGCACCAGAGCGGTCAGCCGGGTCAGCACGTCCGGGTCGGTCTCCGGCATCACGCCATGACCCAGGTTGAACACGTGACCCGGAGCGGACGTGCCCTGCTGGAGCACCCGACGGGTCTCCCGCTCGACCACGTCCCAGCCGGCGAACAGGATCGCCGGGTCCAGGTTGCCCTGCACCGCACGGTCCGGGCCGACCCGCCTGGTGGCCTCGTCCAGCGGAGTGCGCCAGTCCACCCCGACCACGTCGGCGCCGGCCTCACCCATCGCCTCCAGCAGCACCGCCGTACCGACCCCGAAGTGGATCCGCGGCACGCCGGCGTCGGCCAGGCCGCGCAGCACCGACGCCGAGTGCGGCATGACGAACCGCCGGTAGTCGGCCTCGGACAAGGCGCCGGCCCACGAGTCGAACAGCTGGACCGCGCTCACCCCGGCGTCCACCTGAACCCGCAGGAACGTCAGCGTGATCTCGGCGAGGCGCGCGAGCAACGCGTTCCACAGCTCGGGTGCGCCGTACATCATGGCCTTGGTCTTGAGGTAGGTCCGTGAGGGACCGCCCTCGATGAGATAGCTGGCAAGCGTGAACGGCGCGCCGGCGAAGCCGATCAGCGGGGTGGCGCCGAGTTCGGCGACAAGCGTCTCCACCGCCTCGGTGACGAAGTCCACGTCGCCCGGGGTGATCGGCCGCAGCCGGGCCAGGTCGGCCTCGGACCGGATCGGCTCGGCGACCACCGGGCCGGTACCGGCCACGATGTCCAGATCGATACCGGCCGCCGCGACCGGCACCACGATGTCGCTGAAGAAGATCGCCGCGTCCACGTTGTGGCGGCGCACCGGCTGCAGGGTGATCTCGGTGACCAGGTCCGGCCGGCGGCACGACTCGAGCATGCCGACACCCTGGCGGATCTTGCGGTACTCCGGCAGCGACCGCCCGGCCTGCCGCATGAACCAGACCGGCGTATGCGGGACGGGCAGACCACGGCATGCCCGGACGAAGGGGGAATCCTCAAGAACCGTCACCGAGACATCGTGCCACGCGACTGAACAGGCCCGGCGGCGCGCCGAGCACGACCGGCGGTGAGATCGGCATAGGCTGCCCCCATGGCGTCCCCCTCCGCTGCCCCCGAGGCGTTCACCCGCGCCGTTGCCGGGTTGCGCGCGGAGTCGCCGCGGCCCGAGATCCTGCTCGAGGAGATCGCCGCGCCACAGCGGCTCGCGCCGTTCTCGTTCGCTCTCAGCGCCACCGTGCTCCGCGCCGGTGACGAGGTGGCGAGCGGCCGGCTCATCCTGCTGCACGACCCGGCCGGGCACGACGCCTGGCGGGGTGACCTGCGGCTGGTCACGCTGATCACCGCGGAGCTGGAGGAGGACCTCGCCTCCGACCCGCTGCTGCCGGCGGTGGCCTGGACCTGGCTGACCGACGGGCTCGATCAGCACGCCGCGGCGTACACGGCGATCGGCGGCACGGTCACGCAGACCGCGTCCACCCGGTTCGGCGAGCTGGCCGGGCCCGAGCCGACCGCTGATCTGGAGGTACGAGCGTCGTGGACGCCCACCTCCGACGACTTCGGCGCGCATCTGCGCGGCTGGCTGGCGATGCTCTCCTCGACGGCCGGCCTGCCGCCGCCCGGGGTGGCCTCGCTCAGCGACCGCCAGTTACGCGTCTAGGACGCACCGGACCTAGCTGTTCCCGCAGCCCCCGAGGGTGTCGCAGGCGACCTCGATCGGGATCGCCAGGCCGATGCCCTCGGCGTCCCGGGCCTTCGCCGTGGCCAGCCCGACCACCTGCCGCTTGGAGTCGACCACCGGCCCACCCGAGTTGCCGGGGTTGATCGGCGCGTCGAACTGGATCGTCGGCCCGTCCTCGGTGTCCCGGAAGGCGCTGATCACACCGGTGGTCACCGAGTCCTCCAGGCCGAGCGGCGCACCGACCACCATCACCTGCTGACCGGACTTCACCTTGCCGCCGGCGACCTTCAGCGTCGTGATCTCCCGGTTCGCGCGCAGCAGCGCCAGGTCCTTGCCCTCGCTGACCTTGACGATCGTCGCGTTGATCCGGGTGTTGCCGCGTTCCAGCGTGATCGCCTTGTCGCCGCTGTCCCACACCTCCTCGACCACGTGGAAGTTGGTGAACAGGCTGGTCCGCCCGTTGGCCTGGCTCACCGCGAACGCGGTACCGGTGAACTCGCCGGCGCGGACCCGGAAGACGCTGGGAAGAACGTCCTCGGCGATGCCCTCCGAGTCGAAGACCGAGGTCAGCTTCTTCTCCAGCTCGTCGGTGCGGCCCTGCGAGGAGCTGACCGCCTCGGCGAGGTCGTTGCTGCTCTGGATCATGCTCTCGACCCGGAACGCCTGCCAGCCGGAGACCGCCACCAGCGCGACGACCAGGCCGATGACGATCGGCTTGTACCGGCTCGTCCTCGCTCGCGGCGGCTCGTAAGACGGCTGGACGGGCTGTTCATGGACCGGCTGCTGGTAGACGGGCTGGTAGACCGGCTGCTCGTAGACGGACTGCTGGTAGACGGGCTGCTCATAGACCGGCTGCTGGTAGACCGGCTGCTGCTGGGACCACGGGTCCTGCGCCGGGTACTGGTCGTCCTGCCAGTTCCACTCCTGGGCGCGGCGGCCACTGTTGGCCGGCGTGAAGGGCTCGAACGGAGTGGACATAGGGCGCGGCCTCCCGGGTGGTCTCTCGGCGCTGCGACAAGTGGTACGGACGTCAGCGGCGAACGGATGAACCCACCCGGAAGATCGAGAATCGACGCGCCGGGAGCCCTGCTGCGCACGGCAAGGGTGCTACCCCCGTACGGTTACGGAGTGACCGACGAAGCACCCCTGCGCCGTCGGGACTCGCCGGACACGGCAGGGGACGGACCGCACCTTGTGCCGCCCGACCCGACATCTGGCGGTCCCGAGGATTCCCGCCCCGCGACACCCCTGACCGCACCCCGCGACGGCACGCCCCCACCGGTGGAGACCCCGGACGAGCTGGCCGATGTGGTTTCCCGGATGACGGCGGGCACCGGCCCGGTCGCCGTCGATGCCGAGCGTGCCTCCGGCTACCGCTACACCCAGCGGGCATACCTGGTGCAGCTTCGCCGGGCCGGTTCCGGCACCGTGCTGATCGACCCGCTCCCCCTCGACGACCTGCGCACCCTGGACGCCGCGCTGGCCGACACCGAGTGGGTGCTGCACGCCGCCAGCCAGGACCTGCCCTGCCTGGCCGAACTCGGTTTCCGGCCCCGCCGGCTGTTCGACACCGAGCTGGCCGCCCGGCTGGCCGGCTTCGAGCGGGTCGGGCTGGCCGCGCTGACCGAGCAGCTGCTCGGCTACTCGCTGGAGAAACACCACTCGGCCGCCGACTGGTCGACCCGGCCGCTGCCCGAGTCGTGGCTCACCTACGCGGCCCTCGACGTGGAACTGCTCACCGATCTGCGCGACGTGCTCGCCGAGGAACTGGAGCGCCAGAACAAGACGGCGTGGGCGGCGGAGGAGTTCGCCGCACTCGTGCAGAGCGCCGACCGCCCGCCCCGGGTCCGCCCCGACCCGTGGCGCCGTACCTCCGGCATCCACCGGGTCCGTGGCGCACGCGCCCAGTCCCGGGTGCGCGCCCTCTGGTATGCCCGCGACGGTGTCGCCGCCCGGCGGGACTCCGCGCCCGGCCGGGTACTTCCCGACTCGGCGATCGTCGCCGCCGCCGAGATGGACCCCAAGGACGAACGCACCCTGCTCGGCATCCCCGGTTTCGGCGGCCGCTCGGTCCGCCGGCTGGCCCGCATCTGGCTGGACGCCCTCGACCAGGCGCGAGCCCTGCCGGACGACGCGCTGCCGGTGAACCAGCCGGTCGACGGCCCACCGCCGCCGCACCGCTGGGCCGAACGCGACCCGATTGCCGCGGCCCGGCTGGCACGCTGCCGGCAGATCGTGGTCGGCACCGCCGAGCAGCACACCCTGCCGCCGGAGAACCTGATCAGCCCGGACTTCATCCGGCGCCTGGCCTGGTCACCGCCGGACGAGATGACCGCCCGCACGGTCGGCGACATCCTCCGCGGCTTCGGCGCCCGTAACTGGCAGATCAACCTGCTCGCCGATCAGCTCGCCGAGGCCCTTCCCGAACCCCGTTGAACCCACTGTTCTCGCCGCCACCCGCGCCGGAAGCGACGCGGTGACAGACGGGGTAGCGCTCGGTGGGGCGGCATGCAAGAAGCCCGGCTCGAATGGGCCGGGCTTCTCACGTACGGCTGAAGGTCAGCTCTTGGTCTCGATCTGAGCCCGCAGCTTCGGGAACTCGGTCTTCACCTGCTTGGCCTTCTTGAAGTACCACATGACCATGCCGATGCTGCCCTCGTCGGCCCAGCTGCAGACCGCGACGTCCACGCCGTCGGCGTTGCTGTCACCGCACTTGGCGGCGCCGCCCAGCTTGCCGGTGCTCGCCTCGGTCAGGTTGCTGACCTTGAGGCCGCCGATGCCGATGCCGGCGAACGTGCCGGCGAGCGCCGTCTTGGGGTTCGGTACGTCGGTCTCGACGGCGATTGCGATGACGATGTCCTCGGAGCCGAGCTCGCCGTAGAACGCGCCGAACGAGTCGCCGGAGCCGTAGTCGGCGGCGATCCCGTCCTGCAGTTCCTTGGTGATGTCGGCGAACTGCTCGTCGGTGAGCTTGGGGCGGCCGCCCAGCTTCACCGGCTCAGTGATCTTGATGGTCGCCTTCGGCGGTGCGGGCTCCGTCGTCTCCGGGGACGACGTGGACTCGGTCGTCGGCAGACCCGAGGCGGCCGTGTCGATGGCCTTGTTGGTCTCGTCGATGGCGTTCTTGCCGACCAGGTACAGCGACGTCACGCCACCGACACAGAGCACCAGGACGAGTGCGACGACGCCCAGGATGATCGGCGTCTTCGACTTCTTCGGCGGCACGGGTGGCGGGAAGCCCGGCGCGCCGTACTGCTGGTTCGGGTCGAACGGCGGCGGCTGGTTCGGGTCGAACTGGGGCTGACCGTACTGCGGCTGGCCGTACTGCGGCTGCGCCCCGAACTGCGGCAGGGTCGGGTCAGGGTACGCCGGTGGCTGGGGAGGTCCCCATCCTGACGGCTGCCCGCTCGTCGGCTGGGCGGGGTTTGGTTCACCGGAATACGGCGGGTACGTCATCAACGCTCCAATATCGTGATGTCGGTGGATCCTACCGGCGCCGGGACCTCGGGATGGTCCCTCAACCGGTGACATCGGGCACCGGTTCGGCTGGTCTTCGTTCTCCGGTCAAGCCGGTGGCTTTTCGGTTCAGTCCGGGCCGGCCGGGCCGATCTACAGGGAAGCGCCGCGGATGTGACGTTTTCCCGGAGCCCCTGGCCGCTACTAGTTACTGGCGAGTAGCATTGCCGACACATTTGGGTTCACGCCCGCAAGGAGGCTTGCTGTGCCCCGTGAAGTACGCGAGGTCGTCTTCGTCGACGGCGTCCGCACCCCGTTCGGCAAGGCGGGCGGCATGTATGCCGAGACCCGCGCCGACGACCTGGTGATCCGCTGCATGCGCGAACTGCTCAAGCGGAATCCCAACCTCCCGCCCGAGAAGGTGGAGGAGGTCGCGATCGCGGCCACCACCCAGATCGGCGACCAGGGCCTGACACTCGGCCGGACCGCCGCACTGCTCTCCGGCCTGCCCAATACCACACCCGGCTACTCCGTCGACCGGATGTGCGCGGGCGCCATGACCGCCGTGACCAATGTCGCCGGCGGTATCGCGATGGGCGCGTACGACATCGCCATCGCCGGTGGCGTCGAGCACATGGGCCGGCACCCGATGGGTGAGGGCGTCGACCCCAACCCGCGGATCCTGGCCGAGAAACTGGTCGACCCGTCCGCCCTGGTGATGGGCTCCACGGCGGAGAACCTGCACGACCGGCTGCCGCACATCACCAAGGAGCGGGCCGACGCGTACGGCCTCAACTCGCAGATCAAGACCGCCAAGGCGTACGCCGACGGCAAGATCCAGCCCGACCTGGTGCCGGTCGCGATCCGCTCCGCGGAGCTGGGCTGGGGCCTGGCCACCGTCGACGAGGCACCGCGCCAGACGTCGATGGAGAAGCTCGCCACCCTGAAGACCCCGTTCCGTCCGCACGGCCGCGTCACCGCGGGCAACGCGGCGGGTCTCAACGACGGCGCGACCGCGGCGATCCTGGCCGACGAGGCGACCGCCCGTGAGCTCGGTCTGCCGGTCGCCATGCGCCTGGTGTCCTACGCGTTCGTCGGCGTCGAGCCGGAGGTCATGGGTTACGGCCCGGTCCCGTCGACCGAGAAGGCGCTGAAGAAGGCCGGCCTGACCATCGGCGACATCGGCCTGTTCGAGCTGAACGAGGCCTTCGCGGTTCAGGTGCTGGCGTTCCTCGACCACTTCGGCATCGCCGACGACGACCCGCGGGTCAACCCGTGGGGCGGCGCGATCGCCATCGGTCACCCGCTCGCGTCCTCGGCGATCCGCCTGATGACGCAGCTCGCCCGGCAGTTCGCCGAGCGTCCCGACGTCCGCTACGGGATCAACGCGATGTGCATCGGCATCGGCATGGGCGGCACCGTTATCTGGGAGAACCCGTACTGGGAGGGCGCGGCCAAGTGATCGAGAACCCGAACGAGGTAGTCACCAAGGCGATCGTCCGCCTGGTACAGGTCCCCGGGCTGGAGAAGCCCGCCGCCCTCATCACGCTCGACAACGGTTTCGACCACAAGAAGCCGAACAGCTTCGGGCCGGGCGGCCTCAAGTCGCTCGACGAGGCGATCACCACGGCCACCGAGGCGAACCCGGCGTTCATCGCGGTCACCGGCAAGCCGTACATCTTCTGTGTCGGCGCCGACATCACCGGCATGCCGCTGATCAACTCGCGTGAGCAGGCCGTCGCGCTCGGGGAGCTCGGCCACCGGGTGTTCGCGCGGCTGCGGAACAGCGAGATCCCGACCTTCGCGTTCATCAACGGCGCGGCGATGGGCGGCGGTCTCGAGGTGGCGCTGCACGCCCACTACCGGACCGTCTCCACCGGCGCTGCGGCGCTGGCACTGCCCGAGGTCGCGATCGGCCTGATCCCCGGCTGGGGCGGCTCGCAGATCCTGCCGAACCTGATCGGCATCATCAACGCGGCCACGGTCATCCTGCAGAACCCGCTGACCCAGAAGACGCTGCGCCCGAAGCAGGCCCGGGAGTGGGGTGTCGCGGACGCCCTGTTCGAGGCGGCCGACTTCCTGGAGGACTCGCTGGCCTGGGCGGCCGGCGTGGTCAAGGGCGAGATCACCGTCGAGCGCCCGGAGATCGAGCGCAAGGACTGGGACGGCGTTCTCGAGTTCGCCAAGGCGGTGCTCGACGAGAAGCTGCACGGGGCTGTCCCGTCCGCCAACAAGGCCCTCGAGTTGCTGGCCCTGGCCAAGGACGCGTCGTTCGAGGACGGCACCGCGGCCGAGACCGAGGCTCTCGCCGACCTGATCATGGGCGACGAGGCGCGGGCCAGCCTGTACTCGTTCGACCTGGTCCAGCGCCGGGCCAAGCGCCCGGTCGGGGTGCCGGACAAGTCGCTGGCCCGCAAGGTCACCAAGGTCGGCATCGTCGGTGCCGGTCTGATGGCCTCCCAGCTGGCCCTGCTGTTCCTGCGCCGCCTGCAGGTCCCGGTCGTGCTGACCGACCTGGACCAGGAGCGCGTCGACAAGGGCGTGGCCTACGTGCACGCCGAGATCGACAAGCTGGTCTCGAAGCGGCGGATGGACGACGGCACCGCGGCCAAGCTGCGACTGCTGATCAGCGGCTCGGTCGACCGGTCGGTCTTCGCCGACGCGGACTTCGTGATCGAGGCCGTCTTCGAGAACCTCGAGCTCAAGAAGCAGATCTGGGCCGAGTTCGAGAAGATCGTCAAGCCCGAGGCGATCCTCGCGACAAACACCAGCTCGCTCTCGATCACCGAGATGGCAGCCGATCTGGAGCACCCGGAGCGGGTCGTCGGTTTCCACTTCTTCAACCCGGTCGCCGTCCTCCCGCTGCTGGAGATCATCCGGGGCGAGAAGACCGACGACGCCACGCTGGCCACCGCGTTCGAGATCGGCAAGACCCTGAAGAAGTCGTCGGTGCTGGTCAAGGACGCCCCGGCGTTCGTGGTCAACCGCCTGCTCACCCGGGTCACCAGCGAGATCTTCCAGGCCGTCGACGCGGGCACCCCGCTGGACGTGGTGAACGTGGCGATGGACCCGCTGGGTCTGCCGATGCGCCCGATCGCCCTGCTCCAGCTGGTCGGCCCGGCCGTGGCGTACCACGTGGGCGAGACCCTGCACGCCGCGTTCCCGGACCGGTACGTGAACTCCCCCAACCTCAAGCGGATCGTCGACTCCAAGCTGCCGGTCATGGCGGACAAGGAGATCAACCCGGAGGTCGTCAAGATCCTCGAGGTCGGCGACGCCCCGCTCACCGCCGACGAGGTCCGCCAGAAGGCGCTCGACGGGCTGGCCGAGGAGATCCGCATCATGCTGGACGAGGGCGTGGTCGCGGAGGCGCAGGACATCGACCTGTGCATGATCCTCGGCGCCGGCTACCCGTTCCATCTGGGCGGTGTCACGCCGTACCTGGACCGCAGCGGCACCTCGGAGAAGGTGACCAGCAAGCGGTTCCTCGCCGACGGGGTGGCGAACCTCCGCGCCTGATTCACATGGTGCACAACGAGTGCCCCCGCGCCGCTGAGGTGCGGGGGCCTCTTGCGTTCACCCGTCAGCGGCCGACCCCGTCGCCGGTTCGCCGGTAGGATCCACCGACTACACAAGCTCTGGAGCATCGATGACGTATCCTCCTCACCCCGGTGAGCCCAACCCTTCCGGATACCCGCCGCCGCAGCCGCCCTACGGCCAGCAGCCCCCGCAGTACGGGACACCGCAGCAGCCGCAGTACGGGACGCCGCAGCAGCCGCAATACGGGACGCCGCAGCAGCCGCAATACGGGTCTCCGCAGCCACCCCAGTACGGCGCACCCGCCCCGCAGTACGGCCAGCCCGGTCAGCTCCCGCCGCCCGGCTTCCCGCCGCCGGGGGCCCCGCAGCGCAAGTCGCGGGTCCTGCCGATCATTCTGATCGTCGTGGGCATCCTGGCGGTGCTCTGCATCGGCGGCGGTGCGGCGCTCTACTTCGTCGGCAAGGACGCGGTCGACGACGCCGCCGCGGTCAGCATCACCGAGCCCGCGACACTCGGCGGCCGGCCGAAGCTGGACACTCCGGAGTACGCCACCCTCACGGCGGACATGGAGAAGAGCCTCGCCGCGTACCCGGGTGCCTCCAGCTCGTTCGGCGCCTTCTACGGTGACCCGGAGAAGCAGGACATGGTCGCCGCCATCGCCACCAAGGCCCTGATCGCGAACCCGCAGGCAGAGCTCGACGCCTCGTTCAAGACGTTCAGCAAGGACGCGCCGGTCAGCGGCCTGACCGACGCCGGCACCGGCACGCTCGGCGGCGTCGCCAAGTGCGGCACCAGCGCGTTCTCCGGCATCGACGTGGCGGTCTGCGGCTGGGCCGACGAGGGCAGCGTCGGCATGATCATGTGGTTCTTCAAGAAGGCCCCGGACGTGCAGGCCGAGTTCCCCAAGCTGCGCGCCGAGATCGAGACCAAGTCGAAGTGACCGATCGCGGGCGTTCCCCTCATCACCTGGTGCGGGGAACGCTCGCCGTCGCGGCCACCACGGGCGTCGTGTCGGCGGCCGGCAGGGTCACCGTGACCTCGAGGCCACCGCCGTCCTGAGCCACCGCACTGACCGTGCCGCCGTGCGCGTCACAGACCGCCCGCACGATCGACAGACCCAACCCCGACCCCCTCGATCCGGTACGTTCCCAGCCGCCCCGCCGGAAGGGTTCGAACAGGCCCGGCACGTCGGGGGGCTCCACCTCGTACCCGGTGTTGCCGACGATCAGCCGGGCCCGGCCGCCGGACGACTCGGTACGCAGCCACAACCGGCCCAGCAGGTGGTTGTAGCGGATCGCGTTCTCGATCAGGTTCCCGGCGAGCCGGTCCAGGAGACTGGGATCGCCGACCACCGGAGCCGGCTCCAGGTCCGTGGTGACCTCGAGTTTCAGCCGCTCGGCCTCGGCCTTCACCGCGGACAACGCGTTCTGCACACTGAGCGCCAGGTCGGCCGGTACCTTACGGACCAGCCGCCGGCCGGACTGCGCCTCCGAGCGGGCCAGCACCAGCAACGCGTCCACCAGCCCGTTCGCGCGTTCCGAGGCGTTGCGGACCACCTTGGCCATCCGCCGGTACTCGGCGACGTCGGCCTCGTCGTCGCTGAGCGTCACGTCGATCTCGGTCCGCATCACCGCGAGCGGGGTACGCAACTCGTGCGACGCGTTCGCCACGAACCGTTTCTGCGACTCGAAGGCGGCCGCCAGCCGGTCCAGCATCGCGTCGAAGGTCTGCGCCAGCTCTGCCACCTCACCGTCCGCGCCGGAGTAGCGGATCCGCTGGTCGAGGGTCTCCTCGCCGAGCCGCTGCGCCGTCTGGGTGACGTCGCGCAGCGGGCGCAGAGCGCGGCCGGTCACCACGTAGGCCAGGACGATGCCCACGATCACCACCAGAGCCAGCGCCCCGAACCCCTGGATCAGCAGGTCGCGGGAGGCCTGATCGATGACCTGACTCTGCCAGGCGGCCGCGTCCCGGGTGGTCCCGTCCTCCAGGGTCACCATCGTGCCCTCGCGCAGTTGCGGGACGGGCCGGACCGACTGGCTGATCAACAGCCAGTCCAGCAGCACCAGCACCGTCCCGGCACCGACCAGCAGAAGACCGTTGAGCAGGGTCAGCCGCAGCCGCAGGGTCGGCCGCACGTCGAGCCGCAGGCCGCGGCGGCGCAGGCCCGGATAGACGGTCACGACGCCACGACCGGCTCCGGGACCCGGTAACCGGCGCCCACCACGGTCTCGATCAACGGCGGGTCCCCGATCTTCTTGCGAAGCGTGTTGATGGTGACCCGGACGGTCGTGGTGAACGGGTCGGTGTTCGCGTCCCAGACCCGTTCCAGCAGCTCCTCGCTGGAGACCACGCCGCCCTTGGCCTTGAGCAGCTCCTCCAGGACACAGAACTCCTTGTTCGTGAGGTCGAGCGTCGTCCCGCCCCGGGTCACCACCCGGCGGGACTGGTCCAGCACCAGGTCGCCGGCGGTGAGCACCGGCGGCGCGACGGGGGTGGCCCGGCGGCCGAGCGCCTGCACCCTCGCCACCAGCTCCTTGAAGTCGAACGGCTTGGCCAGGTAGTCGTCGGCACCCAGCTCGAGGCCTTCCACCTTGTCGTCGACGGAGGAGCTGGCGGTCAGCATCAGCACCCGGGTGAGCGCGCCCGACTCGACCAGGGCCGCGCAGATGTCGTCGCCGTGCATGCCGGGCAGGTCCCGGTCGAGCACGACCACGTCGTACCGCGTCACGTACGCCATCTCGTGCCCTTGCAGGCCGTCGTAGGCGACGTCCACCGCCATGCCCTTGCGACGCAGGCCGCGCGCGATCGCGTCGGCCATGTCCCGCTCGTCTTCCACCACCAGCACGCGCACCGCTGACCTCCGCCGTCGTCCGGGCCGTACGTGCAGGTTACCGACCGGGAACCAGGTGTCGTCAGAGCCGCCAGACCGCTACCGACGAATCGAGCCGGCGGCAGACCAGGACGGTCGTGCCGAACTGGCATCCGCCGGCGATCCGCTCCGCCCGGCCGAGCAGGCGGACCCTCCCGTCGGTCAGGTCGAGGACCCCGTAGCGGAGGTGATAGCCGGGCTGAGCGACGTGGTGGACCCACGCGGTGCCGGGTGCCGGTCCGGAACCGCCGCTCACCCAGCCGGTGATCCGGGTGACGACCCGGCCCGTCACCGGGTCGAGCAGGGCCAGCACGGGTTCGGCCTGGCTCGCGCTCGCGACGAGCACGTGCCCGTCGATCACCTCGCTGGAGTCGTAGCCGTCGACGTGCCACAGCCGCCGCCCGTCGGCCGGGTCCACCGCGGAGAAGCCGCCACCGCCGTACGAGGCGATGCAGATCGTCGGCCGGCAGTCGTGCGGGTAGCCCTCCTCCGGCACCACCGGCCCGGGACGCCGCCACCGCTCGGCGAGGGTCACCTGGTCGTAGGCGACCGTCTCGGTGGTGCCCTGCCCGACCATCAGCAGACCCCCGATCGCCCAGAGTTCCGTGTCGTCGCGCGGCGGACCCGTCAGCCGGGCGGATGTGATCACCGCGCCGGTGCTGGTGCTCCGTGCCTCGATCAGGCCGTCGCCGCGCATCGTGTAGATCCGTTCCGGGAATCCCGACCAGAAGGTCTCGACCGGCATCGCGACCTGACCGCGCTCGGGCTGCTCGACCGACCACCGGACCGCGCCGGTCCGCGGGTCGAGCCCGTGCCAGACGGAACGGCCGGGCCGGCCCTCCACCGCGTCCTCATGCCCCTCGTGGACCAGCAGCACGCCGCGGTCCGGGGCCACGCCGTAGAGCGACACCGGGCGGTCCCAGACCGGCGCATCGCCGGGGCGCATCACGGCCGTGCCCGGCGCGCCGGTCTGTACGTCGCTGTAGCTGATCAGCAGCAGGCCGTCGCCGAGGTCGCTGAGCAGGTGAATATCGCCGGGCACCGTCACCCGGTACGTGTTGAGCAGGATCAGGCCGGGCAGTTCGTAGACCCGGACGAGATGATCACGGACCACCCTGCCGAGCGGATCGGCCGGCCCGATCACGTACAGCCGATCGTTGTCGATCCGGATCCCGTCGTTCAGGGTCAGCGGCAGGACCACCGGCTCGGGCGGTGGTTGCGGCCACGGGCCACCGCCACCGAGCAGAACGGCCAGGACGAGGGTCAGAGGACCGAGAATCCATCGGTACGGGAACGGCGCCCGCGGCGATGCCGGCTCCGGCTCACCGGACGGCACCTCACCGAGGTCGATCAGGACATCCCGCACGCCGGCTCCCGGATGCAGCAACGGACGCCTCCTCGTGAGGCCTGTTCACCCGCGACGTTCAGATCCGGTAGGCCCAGACGCGCAGTCCCCGGACATCCCGACAGACTACGTAGCGATCATCGCCTCCGCAGTCCCCGCCGCTGCCGCCGGCGGTCCCGAGGAGCCGCACCTCCGGCTGCCCGGGCAGCACCGCCCCGAAGACCCGGTCACCGTTCCCGTCGTCACGCCGTAGCAGCAGGACCCGGGACGCGAAACCCTCCACCTCCCCGCTCCAGCCGGACAGCGGCACCACCGGCCGTCCGGTCGCGGGATCCGCCAGCGCGGCCGGTGTACCCGACGACGGCTCGCTCATCACCACCCAGCCGGATCGCATCGCCAGCTCCGCCTCGGACGGCGCGGACCAGGCCGTCCGACCGGTACGCCGGTCCAGGACGCGTACCTCGCCGCGTGCCCCGGTGCAGAGCAGCCCGGCACAGTCGACCGAGTCGTGTCCGGGGTGCAGGTCCCGGGTCCAGAGCCGCTCCAGGGTCCGGGTGTCGTAGGCGGCCTGCCGCCCGGCCTCCGGATAGCCGATCAGGACCACGTCGTCCAGCACGTCACTGGTGCCGGGCCCGGAACCGTTCTCCTCCGGCAGGCCGGTCTCGCGCAGCACCGCACCGGTCCGGGCGTCCCGCAGGCTCAGCCGGTCCGACGCGGTGATCAGGACGGCCGGGCGGTCGTCGCCGCCGACCGCCTCGGCGGTCACCGATCCGCCCGGAGCGGCGCTCCACAGGACCGCGCCGGTCGCCAGGTCCAGCCCGCGCACCTCGGTACGGATCGGCGGCTCGACGTGCGGCTGCCCGTCGGCCGAGAAGTACAGCATCCCCGGGTCCCCGGACTCCTGGTCGTAGAGCGTGCCGGGCCGGAAGATCCGTTCGGTGACGACCGCCGTGCCACCGTCCACCGGGGTGATCCGGGCCGGGGTGGTCCATCGGATCCGGCCGGTCGCCGGGTCCAGGACTGTGCTGGAGAGGCCGGCACCGAGCAGCAGCAGATCACCGATCCGCTCGACGCGGACCACGCCGAAGACGCCGTTCACCGGGTCGAACGAGGCGCTGATCGGCACCTCGGCGTCCCACAGCCGATGCGGTGACGGCTGCGGCTCCCACGCGGTCAGGGTCCGGTTGCGGCCGGTCGAGACGACCGTGAACACCCGGCCGCCGGCCAGCTGGATGCTCGCCTCGGTGCCGGCCTCGGCCGGGATCAGTCCGAGCTCCCGCCAGAACGTGCCGCCGGCCGGCGCGGCCCCGGCGAGCGTGAACAGCAGCACGACGGCCAGGGCCAGACCGAGGTGGCGGTAGCGCCACGGGGGCGGCGGGCGGCGCTCGGCGGACCGGTCGGGCGGGGCGTCCAGATCCAGCTCGATCAGCGCCACGCCACATCCTTCCCGATCACGCCGTCTCGCTCCGGTAGGACCAGACGACCAGTTCGCCGTACATCGACCGGCAGATGAGCCGGGCCGGCGCGGCCTGGCACTCACCGGTGCCGGTGGGTAGTTCGCCGAGCAGGCGTGGCCGGGACAGGCGGGGCGACGCGACGGCGACCATGGTACGCCGGTCGGGGCCGGTATCCCTGGTGACCAGCACCTCCCCGCCGCTGGTGACACCACCGAGCGGCTGCCAGCCGGCCAGGTCGACGAGCACCCGGCCGGACTCCGGATCGGTCAACGCGGTCGGCGCCTGTGGCCCGTCCGCGTAGGCGATCAGTCCGCCGCCGATCACCTCCACCGACCGCCAGCCCGGCCGCTGCCAGCGCGGATCACCGGTCGCCGGATCGATGGCCCGTACGCCGTCCAGCCCGATCAGGCAGGCGAGCGGGCCGCACGGCTGGATCTCGCGGGCGCTGCCGGCCGGGCGGGTCCACAGCGGCCGCAGGGTGACCGGGTCGTACGCCGACACCTCGATCCCGGACGGGCCGGGATGCCGCAACAGCACCGCTCCACCCACCAGCAGCGGGTTCTCCGTGTCGTAGTTGGCCGCGGGCACTTTGCGCTCGGCCAGGACCGCGCCGGTCCGCCCGTCGTACAGCAGGGCGGTGAGGTCGTCGCGGACCATCAGCATCCGCGCCGGAGCGCCGGCCGGGCCGGGCACGCTGAGCAGCACCGCCGTCGACGGCACCTCGACTCGCCAGCGGAGCAGACCGGCGTCCGGGTCCAGGGCCTCGACGCTGCGTTCCACCCGGCGCCCGGTGCCGGAGGACTGGCTGCGCACGCCCTCGACCGAGAACATCAGGCCGGTGCCGTCGAAGCTCACCACGCTGCGCTGGTTGTGCCACCGTTCGGCACCGGTGCGCAGGGAGACCGCGGTGGTGCCCGGCTCGATGCTGCCGGCACCCCACGGGCGCAGCAGGAGCAGCCCGTCACCGGCTCGGAGCCGGTAGGTGGGGATCTGCTGAACGACCCGCCACTGCCGCTCGCCGGTGCGCAGGTCGTAGGCGGACAACCGACCGGCTGACTGGACCACCAGCTGGTCCGTCCCGGTCACCAGGTAGGGGTCACCGGAACCGATCTCGACCCGCAGCATCTCGGCCAGCAGTGGAGGAGGCGGTGGCGCCGAGGCGAGGGTGCTGAAGAGCAGCAGGACGACGACCACGGCCGGGCCGAACCAGGGCGGTGCCCAGTTCCGGCCCGGCCGGTCGTAAGCCAGCGGCTCACCCCGGCTCGTGCCCAGGTCGATGACGACTGGACCCGCCACGGTGTCCGCTCTCATCCGACAACGCTAACGTTGCCGTAACGATTCTGCCCAGGATCTCAGACCCGGATGTCAGGCTCCGCGAGACGCGACACCCACGCCATCGTCTCCCGCGCCACATCCTGCGGCGTGAGACCCAGCGAGGCCAGGATCTCGGCGCGGGTGCCGTGCGGGTGGAAGCCCACCGGCACGCCGAAGTCGCGCAGCGGCGTGGACACCCCGGCGTCCCGCAGCGCGCTGGCCACCGCGTCACCGACGCCGCCGGCCCGGACGCCGTCCTCAAGCGTCACCACGGCCCGGTGCTGGGCGGCCAGGCCGGTCAGCTCGATCGGCACGGGGCGGACCCAGCGCGGGTCGACGACCGTCACGCCGTACCCCTGCTCGGTGATCCGCTCGGCCACCTCGAGCGCCAGGCCGACGAAGGATCCGACCGCCACGATGAGAAGGTCCTGCCGCCCCGCACCGCCGTCGGAGGGCTCGCGGAGCACGTCGATTTGACCCACCCGGCGGATCGCCGGGGTGTCGGGCGCGACCGCGCCGGTCGGGAACCGCACGATGGTCGGCCCGTCCTCGACCGCGACCGCCTCGCGCAGTTCCTCACGCAGCGTCGCGGCATCGCGCGGGGCGGCGATCCGCAGCCCCGGCACCACGCCGAAGACGCTCATGTCCCACATGCCGTAGTGGCTCGGCCCGTCCGGCCCGGTGATGCCGGCCCGGTCCAGCACGAAGGTGACCGGCAGCTCGTGCATCGCCACATCGAGCAGCACCTGGTCGAACGCCCGGTTCAGGAAGGTGGCGTAGACCGCCACCACCGGGTGCAGGCCACCCATCGCGAGACCGGCCGCGCTGGTCGCCGCGTGCTGCTCGGCGATACCCACGTCGTACGTCCGCTCCGGGTACTTCTCGGCCAGCGCGGCGATGCCGGTCGGCTCGGCCATCGCGGCGGTGATGCCGACGATGTCCGGCCGCTCGTCGGCGATCCGGACCAGCTCGTCGGAGAACACCTTGGTCCACTTCAGCGACGGCTTGGCGGTCAGCGCGCCGGTCTGCGGGTCGAACGCGCCCGGACCGTGCAGACAGTCCGCCTCGTCCTGCTCGGCGGGGCGGTAGCCGTAGCCCTTGCGGGTCACCGCGTGCACGATGACCGGCGCGTTGAAGCCCTTGGCCCGCCGCAGCGCCGACTCCATGGCCTGCAGGTCGTGGCCGTCCACCGGACCGATGTACTTCAGGCCGAGGTCCTCGAACATCGGCTGCGGGCTGACCGCGTCCTTGATGCCCTTCTTGACCGCGTGCAGCACCTCGAAGACCGGCTTGCCCACCACCGGTGTCTGGCCCAGCGCGTCCTTGACCAGGTCGAGCACCTTCTCGTAACCCGGGTTGAGGCGCAGCGTGGACAGGTGGTCGGCCAGGCCACCGATGGTCGGCGCGTAGGAGCGGCCGTTGTCGTTGACCACGATGACCAGGCGGTTGCGGGTCGCCGCGATGTTGTTGAGGGCCTCCCAGCACATGCCGCCGGTCAGCGCGCCGTCGCCGACGACCGCGACCACGTGCCGGTCCTCGCCGCGCAGGGTGAACGCCTTGGCCAGACCGTCCGCGTAGGACAGGGCGGTGGAGGCGTGCGAGTTCTCGATCAGGTCGTGCTCGCTCTCCGCCCGGCTCGGGTAGCCGGTGAGGCCGCCACGCTGGCGGAGCAGGTCGAAACCGTCCTGCCGGCCGGTCACGATCTTGTGCACGTAAGCCTGATGACCGGTGTCGAAGAGGATCTTGTCGCGTGGGGAGTCGAAGACCCGGTGCAGCGCGAGGGTGGTCTCGACCACACCCAGGTTCGGCCCGAGGTGTCCCCCGGTCCGCGACACCTTGGCGACGAGGAAGTCACGGATCTCGGCCGCGAGCAGGATCAGCTGCTCGGCGGTCAGTCGCTTCAGATCACCGGGGGCGGTGATGCTGTTCAGCAGACCGGCCGGGGTCGAGGGGGAGTCGCTCATGAGGTGAGAGTCTATCCGTGCGGCGCTTCATGGCGACTGAGCGAACGGACCGTCACCAATCCTCCACACAATTGGAACCTCGTCCTCCGCCTGCCTGGACCTCCGCCGACCGGTGCGAATCATGCCCCCGGCTGGGCACGCGAGGAGCCCTTCCGGCATCCTGGAAGGCACACAGCGACTGGCGGCACGGGGATGGTCGAACCATCGGGGAGCTCGTCACGAGGAGTCGACCGCCTGGGCTCCCCGCGCGAGGAGTCGCACATGTCAACCGCACGTCTTCTTCCCGGCGCCCCGGTCGCCGAGTCCGTCCTCAATGACGTCCGCGAGCGTGTCGCACGTCTCAAGGCACGTGGCGTCCAGCCCAGTCTCGCCACCATCCTGGTCGGCGACGACGACGCCAGCGCCGGCTACATCCGCATCAAGCAGAAGCAGGCCGCCGAGCTCGGCTTCGAGTCACCGCACGAGCACCTGAGCGGCGACGTGACCCAGGCCGACCTGCTCAAGGTGATCGCCGGCTACAACGACGACAAGAACGTGCACGGCGTTCTCATCCAGTACCCGATCCCCGGCCACCTCGACTACGACGCCGCGCTGCAGACCCTCGACCCCGACAAGGACGTCGACGGCATGCACCCGCTGAACATGGGCCGCCTCGCCGTCGGCCTGCCCGGCCCGCTGCCCTGCACCCCCGCCGGGATCGAGGCGCTGCTCGCCTTCCACGGCGTCGAGGTGTCCGGCCGTGAGGTCGTCATCCTCGGCCGGGGCGCGACCCTCGGCCGCCCGCTGGCGATGCTGCTGGCGCAGAAGCGGCCCACCGCCAACGCCGCCGTCACCGTGGTGCACACCGGCGTGAAGGACTGGCCGCGTTACGCCAAGCGTGCCGACATCCTGATCGCCGCGGTCGGCGTGCCCGGCATCGTCAAGCCCGAGCACGTCCGGCCCGGCTCGGTGGTGATCGGCGCCGGCGTCCGCTACGAGGGCCGCCGCCTGCTGCCGGACGTCGAGGAGTCCTGCGCCGAGGTGGCCGGAGCCATCACCCCCCGCGTCGGCGGTGTGGGCCCCACCACGGTCGCGATGCTGTTCCGCAACGCGGTGGCCGCCGCCGAGCGGGCCAACCCCTGACCGGGACCGCTGGTGCGGGGATCCGGATCCCCGCACCGGCGGTCCGCCGGCACGGGGGTCCGGGTGGGGTCTCCGCTCAGCCGGCCGGCACCACCAGTGCCACGCACTCCACGTGCTGAGTCATCGGGAAACAGTCGAAGGCCCGCAGACGCTCGACCCGCCAGCCCTCCGACCGGAACGTCTTCAGGTCGCGGGCCAGGGCCGCCGGGTCACATGCCACGTAGGCGACCGCCCGGGGCCGGGCCGCCGCGATCGCCCGGACCACCCGGGCACCGGCACCGGCCCGCGGCGGGTCCAGCACCACCAGGTCGACCGGGCCGGTCACGCGCCGCCGGGACAGCGCCGCCTCGACGCGCGCCTCCACCACGTCCACGTGCGGCAGGCCGCTCAGGTTCGTACGGGCCGCGGCGACCCCGGCCGGAGACGATTCGACGACCGTCACCCGCGCGCCGGTCCGATCGGCGACCGCGGCCGCGAACAGCCCGGCGCCACCGTAGAGATCCCAGGCGGTCTCTCCCCCGGCGGGACGCAGCATGTCCACGACGGCGGCCACCAGAGTGTCCGCCGCGACCGGGTGGACCTGCCAGAAGCCCTGCGGCGGGATCCGCCACGCATGCCCGGCGGCCAGCTCGATCACTTCGGCCGGTCCGGAGAGGCGGACCAGCGGACCGCCCTCCTGGGCCTCGGTGAGATCGTCGGAAGCCGGTGAGCCGGCCGTGCCGGACGGCCGCCCGAGGACGGCCACATCTCCGCCGGTGGAGGCGACCGCCTGCAACGCGTCGATGTTGGGCCAGTCGTTGGCGAGCACGTCCAGGTCCTGGATCGCGGGGTGGGCGATCCGGCAGCGGTCGATCGGCACGACCTGGTTCGATCGGTGCTGCAGCAGCCCGGGCCGGCCGGCGGCGTCGATCGCGTACCTGACCCGGCTGCGCCACCCGAGCAGCCGTGCCGCGTCGTCGCCGGTCTCGGCGGGCAGGCCGGGACGTTCCGGCGGCGGCGGGAGGGCTTCCACCCGTACGAAGATCTGCTCCTGCTCCTGGAGGGTGAGGCCGGCCAGACGGGTGAGCTGCTCCCGGACCACCTCGGTCTTCCACCGCAGCTGGGCATCGCCGGAGGCGTGCTGAAGATCGCAGCCGCCGCAGGCGCCGGGCCGCGCGTACGGGCACGGCGGGGTGACCCGGTCCGGACTCGCCTCGTGGATCTCCACGGCGTCGCCCCGCAGGTAACCGCGGTGCAGTTCGGTGATCTCGACGGTGACCCGCTCGCCGGGCAGCGCGTGCCGGACGAAGACGACCCGGCCGTGCGGACCGCCGATCCGGGCGACGCAGTGCCCGCCGTGCGCGGGAGCGCCGACGACCACCTCGACGCGGTCGCCCTCGATCAGGTCCTCGGTGATCTCGGCGTGAGCGGTCATGGCTGGTCACCGTCCTCTTGGGTGGGCTGGGCACGCGGCCCACGGGCGGGGGCACGGCTCAGCACCCGGTCGAGACGATCGAGGTCACGGTCCTGACTGGACCGCAGCTGCCAGGGGACACTGACGACCATGACGCCGGGCTCGAAGAGCAGCCGGCCCTTGATCCGCAGGGCGCTCTGGTTGTGCAGGAGGTTCTCCCACCAGCGGCCCACCACGTACTCCGGGACGAAGACGGTGACCACGTCGCGCGGCGAGGCACGCCGGGTGTTCTTCACGAACTCGATGATCGGGCGGGTGATCTCCCGGTACGGCGAGTCGACCACCGTGAGCGGCACCGGCAGCTGCCGCCGCTCCCATTCGGCCTGGATGGACCGGGTGTCGTTGTCGTCGACGTTCACGGTGACCGCGGTGAGCGTGTCCGGCCGGGTCGCCTGCGCGTAGGCCAGTGCCCGCAGCGTCGGCTGGTGCACCTTGCTGACCAGCACGATCGCGTGGTTGCGGGACGGCAGGACGGGCCGCTCGTCGGTGGGTTTGAGTTCCTCGGCGACCCGGGTGTAATGGCGGTGGATGGCCACCATCAGCCCGTAGATGACGATCATGGCAGCGATCGCGATCCACGCGCCGAGCAGGAACTTGGTGACCAGCACGACGATCAGCACGGCGCCGGTGAGAAGCATGCCGAACGTGTTGATCGCCCGCGACCGGATCATCTGCCGCCGCCGGGCCGGGTCACGCTGGGTACGCAGCAGCCGGTTCCAGTGCAGGATCATGCCCGCCTGGGAGAGCGTGAACGACACGAACACGCCCACGATGTAGAGCTGGATGAGCCGGGTGACCTCGGCCTCGAAGGCCACGATGAGCACCATGGCGGCGACCGCGAGGAAGACGATGCCGTTGCTGAACGCCAGCCGGTCACCGCGGGTGTGCAGCTGGCGGGGCAGATAGCGGTCCTGGGCCAGGATCGAGCCGAGTACCGGGAAACCGTTGAACGCGGTGTTCGCGGCCAGGAACAGGATCAGCGCGGTGACCGCGCCGACCAGGTACAGCAGGACCGACCCGCTGCCGAAGACGGTCTCGGCGAGCTGCGTGGTGACCGTCTTCTGGACGTACCCCTCGGACGCCGCGTTCGGGACGATCTGCAGCATCGGGTTCTCGACGAACTTCAGGTGGGTGGCCTGGGCCAGCAGGATGATGCCGTAGAGCATGACGATCGAGATGCCTCCGAGCAGCAGCAGTGTGGTCGCCGCGTTCTTGCTCTTCGGCTTCTTGAACGCGGGCACCCCGTTGGAGATCGCCTCGACACCGGTCAGCGCCGCGCAGCCGGACGAGAACGTCCGCAACAGCAGGAACGCGAAGCCGGCCTGGGTGAACTCGTCCTCGGCGACGATCGTCAGGGCGGCGCTGGGCGCCCGCAGATCGTCGCCGAGCACGAACACCCGGAACAGACCCGTCAGGATCATCCCGACGATCACGACGATGAAGAGATAGGTGGGTACGGCGAAAGCCGCTCCCGACTCCCGCAGGCCGCGCAGGTTGAGCGCGCTGAGCACGACGATCGCGATGATGGCGATGATGACCTTGTGGGTGGCCACCCACGGGATGACCGAGCCCAGGTTGCTCACCCCGGACGAGATCGACACCGCCACCGTCAGGATGTAGTCGACCAGAAGCGCGCTTGCCACCCCGAGCCCGGCCCTGGAACCGAGGTTGACCGTGGCCACCTCGTAGTCACCGCCGCCGGACGGGTACGCGTGCACGTTCTGCCGATAGCTGGCGACCACCGTCACCATGACCACCGCGACCGCGAGCGTCACCCAGGGCGAATAGAGGTAGGCGCCGGCGCCGGCGATCGAGAGGGTCAGCAGGATCTCGTCGGGCGCGTACGCCACGCTGGAGAGCGCGTCGCTCGCGAAGACCGGCAGGGCGATCCGCTTCGGCAGCAGCGTGTGTTGCAGCTTGTCCGAGCGGAAGGGCCTGCCGAGCAGCAGCCGTTTGGCCAGGGAGGTGGTTCTTGCCACGAGTGCCAAGCGTACGGGCGTACCAGCGGACGCGTGCCCCGCCCCGGACACCACCGGTGTGCAGGGCATGGCAGGCTCACACTGAACCGTACAGATTCGGGAGGGCACGAACCGTGCACGTGGTCATCATGGGATGCGGCCGGCTCGGTTCGACGCTGGCGCAGAAGCTCGACGCCCAGGGACATCAGGTCGCGGTGATCGATCGGGACGCCGATGCGTTCCGGCGGCTCGGCGACAACTTCGGCGGTGTCACGGTGACCGGCGTGGGCTTCGACCGGGGCGTGCTGCAAGCCGCCGGCGTCGAGCGGGCCGACGCCTTCGCCGCGGTCTCCAGCGGGGACAACTCCAACATCATCTCGGCCCGGCTGGCCCGCGAGACGTTCGGCGTCTCCCGTGTGGTGGCCCGGATCTACGACTCCCGGCGCGCGCAGGTCTATGAGCGGCTCGGCATCCCGACCATCGCCACGATCCGCTGGGCCGCCGACCGGATGTACCGGTTCCTGGTGCCCGAGGACCGGGTCGAGGTGTTCCGCGACCCGACCAGTGTGGTCAGCATCGTGGAGACGCCGCTGCACCGCGACTGGATCGGGCAGACCGTCAGCTCGCTCGAGGAGCGGACCGGTGCGCGGGTCGCCTACCTGGCCCGGTTCGGCATGGGCACCCTGGCCCAGCCCTCCATCGTGCTGCAGGACGGCGACCAGGTCTACATGCTGGTCACCGACGAGACCGTCGAGCAGGTCCTGGACATCGCCCAGGGCGCCGACAAGGAAGGCAACTGACCGTGCGCATCGCCATCGCCGGAGCCGGCAACGTGGGCCGGTCAATCGCCCAGGAACTGATCGGTAACGGGCACGAGGTCATGCTGATCGAACGGCACCCGCGGCAGCTCTGCCCCGAGCGGGTGCCGGAGGCCCGCTGGGTGCTCGCCGACGCCTGCGAGCTGAGCAGCCTCGAGGAGTCCGACCTGGCCGGCTGCGACGTCGTGGTGGCCGCCACCGGCGACGACAAGGCCAACCTGGTGGTGTCGCTGCTGGCCAAGACCGAGTTCGCGGTGCCGCGGGTGGTGGCGCGGGTGAACCGCGCCGAGAACGAGTGGCTCTTCACCGAGCAGTGGGGCGTCGACGTCGCGGTGAGCAAGCCTCGCCTGATGGCCGCCCTGGTCGAGGAGGCCGTGACGGTCGGCGACCTGGTCCGGCTGATGACTTTCCGGCAGGGCGAGGCGAACCTGGTCGAGATCACCCTGCCGAAGAACGCGCCGTACGAGGGCAAGCCGGTCCGCTCGGTGCCGATGCCGCGTGACTCCGCCCTGGTGGCGATCCTGCGCGGCAAGCGGGTCCTGGTGCCCACGCCCGACGACCCGCTGGAGTCCGGCGACGAGCTGATCTTCGTGTGCACCGCGGAGGTCGAGGATCAGGTCCGGGCCGTGGTGCTAGGCGACAGCGGTCTCCCGCCGCTGGGCTGACGTCACCCGGTGGATGGCCCACACCGTGAAAGCGAACGTGCCGGCGTAGATCGGCCAGCTCACCAGGATCCGCACGATGCCGATCGCATTCGCCTCGCCCATCAGCCACAGGACGGCCTGGATGCCGGCGCGCACGCTCAGCGAGACCGCCCACAGCACGGTGAGCCACTGGAAGGTGCGGAACAGCCGGGCGTTGCCGAACCAGTCCTGTTTGCCCTTGTTCGCCATGATGCCCCACGCGTACCCGATCAACGGCTTGCGGAACGCCACCGAGATCAGCAGGCCGGCCGCCTGGACGAAGGTCAGGATGATGCCGGGGGCGTAGAAGTTCTTGGCGTCGCCGGTCTTCCACGCGAGATAGGCGCCGATCGCGATGCCGAGCAGCCCGTTCACGGCATGGCGTACGGGTTGCCGGCGAGCCAGCCGGATACCACCGATGGCCAGCGCCGAGCCGACCGAGCCGATGATCGCCCAGAGCAGCGCGTCGCGTTTCTCCAAGCCCAGGACCGCGTCGCCGAGCAGCACGTTGAGCAGCACGAACGCAAGCACCGGAATGCTCGACTCGACCAGGCCGCGGACGCCGCCCAGCTGCTCGGAGATCTGCTCGCTCATCGACGGGAGGGGCTCCTCCTCGTCGTCGGCCCGCCCCTTCGACACCGGGTTCGCACCCGGGTTCCCCAGCGCGTTCGCCGCCGGGCCCGCCTTGGGGGTCACCACCGGGTTCACCGCCGGGTCCACCCCCGGATTCACCAGCGCGCTCGCCGCCGGGTCGGTCACCGGGTGGAGGTCGTGCTCCGCGATGATCTCCTCGGCGATCTTCTCCTCGGCCGAGTCGAACATCTCGGAGAGGCGCTCCTCGACCGACTCGTCCGCGGCATGGCGCGGCTCGCTTCCGGACGTCACCGGGGCGCCTCCAGCTCGTAGTAGGGGTTGTAGATCACCTTGCGATCGTCCCGGATCGCGATCCGGCCTCGCGCGGTGAGCTGACGCCCCGGTTCGATGCCGGCGATGGACCGGCGCCCCAGGAAGACCAGCGTGACCACGTCACTGCCGTCGTAGAGGCCGGCCTCCAGCGTAGGCAGGTTGGTCCGAGGAGTGTACGCCACCGTGCGCAGCCGCCCCGACACCGAAACGACCTGCCCTCGCCGGCAGTCACCGGCCGGGACGGCGCCGCACTTGGCGCTGTCCCGCTGCAACTCCTCGGCGTCCAGCTCGGAGTCGGTCGCCGTCAGCCGGTTGAGGAACCGGCGGAAAGCGGTGCGCTCTTCGGTCGTCATGACTTCGCCGTCACCCTTCATCGACGCGACGCAGTGTGCGCGTGTCTCCGATGACCACGCTACGCCCGAGGAGCACCGGTGATCTAGCTCACTCCTGCGGGCTTCCGTTCGCCGCCTGCTGCGCCGCCTGTCCCTGCTCGGCCATCTCCCGCGGCAGGCGCATCGGCAGCGGCTCGCGCACCGGGCGAGGCTCGTTGTCCCGAACCACCACCAGGCCGGAGAGCACGTCGCCGAGCACACCCTCGCGGGACGGGTCCGAGGCGGCCGCGCCCTGGTACAGGGCCCGGACCATCCAGCGGGGGCCGTCCACGCCGACGAAGCGGACGTCGGCCGGGCCCTCCGGGGTGTTCACCCGGGCCAGCAGCTCCACGCCGTACCGGCCCTCGACCTCACGCGCGCTCACGCCGTCGGCGGCCATCGCCCCGGCGATCTCGGCCCGCACCTCGCCCCAGATGCCCTCGGTCTTCGGCGCGGCGAAGACACCGAGCTGCAGGGCGCTCTCGCCGTCGACCAGGACGATCTGCTCGACGCCGCCGTCCGGATTCGCCTGCACCCGTACCTCGACGCCCTCGATCGCCGGGATCCGCAGGCTGCCGAGGTCAAGCAGCTGCACCCCGCGCGGGGCCTGCTTGACGTCCCACGGGCCGAACTCGGGCGCCGGCGGCAAGCCGTCGGAGGCCAGGCTGTCGGCGAGCGCCTTGGAGGGCGGCGCGTCCGCCGCACGGACGTGCTTCGCTTCACCGCGCTTACGGGAGAACATCACTGCCAGCCTTTCCGTTCTTCAAGTTCAGAGGGCCTGGTGGCCGCCGGTGGAACCGTGCCCGCCCGCGCCGCGCGCGGTGTCGTCGAGGGCGTCCACGGCGTGGAACGCCGCCCGCTCGACACGCTGGATCACGAGCTGGGCGATCCGGTCGCCCCGCGAGATCTTGACGGTGTTCTCCCGGTCGTGATTGATCAGGTTCACCAGGATCTCGCCGCGGTACCCGGCGTCGACCGTACCGGGCGCGTTGAGGACCGTCACCCCCAGTCGCGCCGCCAACCCGGAGCGCGGGTGGACCAGGCCCACGAAGCCCTCCGGGAGAGCGATCGCCACGCCGGTACGGATCTTGACGCGCGCGCCCGGGGCGATCTCCGTCTCCTCGGCCGCGACCAGGTCAGCGCCGGCGTCACCCGGATGGGCGTACGCCGGAAGAGGCAGATCCGGGTCGATCCGGAGGACCTGGACGATCACATCGGTCACGGCGGGTGTTCCTTCACTGGGGTCACTGCGGGCGGCACCTACCCTGCCATCCTGCCGCGCCCGGCCACGGAGGCGCGCCGTACCCTTCGAGGGTGACCCCCGAGTCCCCGGCCCGCACCGTGGCGGCCCATCAGGAACGGCTGAGCCTCCCGTGGTGGGCGTGGCCGGCCGCGCTCCTGGCCGGCGGCATCCTGGCCACCGAACTCATGCTGGGCCTGCCCGAGCTGCCGATCTGGCTGCCGTACGCCGTGCTGATGCCGCTGAGCGTGCTGGCGCTGGTCCCGCTGGGCCGGTGGCGGGTCGAGGTCACCGCCGACGAGTTCCGGGCCGACGACGCCCGCCTGCCGGTGGAGTTCGTCTCGGGTGTGGTCGCGCTCGACGCAGCGGGCAAGCGGGAGGCGCTCGGGGTCGGCTCGCACCCGCTGGCGTTCGTGGTGCAGCGGGCCTGGATCGGCACGGCCGTGCAGGTGCTGCTCGACGACCCGGACGACCCGACGCCGTTCTGGGTGGTGAGCACGCGGCGCCCGGTGGAACTGGCGACCGCCCTGCTGGAGGTCAGTCGCCGAGCGCGGGCCGAACGGGCGTCGTGACGGCCTGTTTGCGCAGGTCAGCGTGCACGCTGTCGCCGACCTGCCGGGTGGCCCGCCGGTTGAGGTAACTGGCGACCGCCGCACCGGTCAGCATCGGGCCCAGCGAGGTCAGATTGCGCCCGAACCGCTTCATCAGTGATTTCTGCAGTTCCTTGCGGGCTGTGGTGCCGAGCACGGTGGCGACTCCGACGCCGGGCACGAGCGGGTTGACGCCGCGGCGGCCGGACCACGCCTCGACCAGTTTGATCGCCCGCTCAGCCATGGTGCCGGTGATCGGGCGTCCGTATACCTCGTGCAGCTCACCGATGAGCTTGATCTCGATCGCGACCACCGCGACCGTCTCGGTGGCAAGCAGCACGGGCGCGGAGAGCAGAGTCGGGGCGGCGACCCACTCGACCGCGGCGACGCCGCCTCCGGCCGCCCCCACCCCGGCCGTCGCCCGCGCGGCGTTGCGGATCAGGCGCTCCGCCAGTTCGGCGTCGTCCAGGTCCGGGAAGTGCCGGCGCAACGTCTCCCGATCACGGACGGGCACGTGCGGCGCCACATCGGCGACCAGGTCGGTGATCCAGCGCAGCGCCGCCCCGGGCCGGAACAACCGGCCCACGCCACGGGCCCGTATCCCGCCCGCCAGCCGGCCGAGGATCCGGCGGCGGCCGCCGGGTTCGAGATCGTCCGCGGTGAGCGCCGCGACGGTGCGGCCCACCTCCTCCGCGTTCGCGGCGGTGGCGGGCACGATCTCGGTCCCGGACTCGGGCGCGCGATCCGGCTGGTCCATCGTCGTCCTTCCCATGGTCGTCACCGGATAGATGCCCGGTCCCGGCCCTGGGTCAAACCCCCCTTGTCGAACTCCCCCGTGAACGCCGTACGCCCGACCGCGGGTTCCGCGATCGGGTGATGAGGCGCGCTGCGCGCGAGTGCGCTCAGACGCACTCGCGGCAGATCAGCTCCCCGTTGCGCTCCGTCGCCAACTGGCTCCGGTGGTGCACGAGGAAACAGCGGGAACAGCGGAACTCGTCGGTCTGCATCGGCAGCACCTTGACGGTGAGCTCCTCGTCGGCAAGGTCGGCGCCGGGCAGCTCGAAGCTCTCCGCCACCTCGACCTCGTCGACGTCCACTGCGCCCGACTGCGAGTCGGCGCGGCGGGCCTTGAGCTCCTCAAGGCTGTCCTCGCCGAGGTCGACCTCATCGCGACGCGGGGCGTCGTAGTCGGTGGCCATCGGTCTTCACTCTCCTGTATCGATGTGTCACTTGGCGTTTGTAACGCCATTGGCAGTGTTTCGGTTCCCGGTTCCGCCGGCCGATTTCTGACACCCGTTTCGGACCTCAGAAACTGCCCCGGTGGGCGCGGAACACTACCGCTGTCGCGGCAGGCTTGTACGCACTCCGGCGGCACATTGTTCCCGATGTGACCGAGGCGACATCAAAGTAGGGGCACCAGGCTCTGGATCATTGTCAACGCGCCGGAAGCATTCCCTGTTTCCGCGCCCTTGGCGGACAGACGTTAACCTCTCGACAGGTCCGGGCACCTCACCCGGGTCCGTCCCCCGATCCTGGAGCCGAACCATGAGCTTTGCCCGCGTCCGAGCGCTGGTCGTGGTAGGTGTGCTCGCCGTGGCCGCCGTGGTCTTCGTCGTCGTGACCCTCTTCCGGGACACCCAGCGCGGCAGTGTGAACGGCAGCGACTGCCCGGCCGGTGCCCCGCTCGCCGACATCCGGCTCCCGAACGACCCCGCCCAGGTGAAGATCAAGGTCTACAACGGGACCAACAAGTCCGACGTCGCCGAGCAGGTGAGCAACGAGTTCGCCAACCGCCGGTTCGTGGTCGAGAAGCCGGGCAAGACCAAGACCCGGGTCGACGGCGTCGCCGAGATCCGGTACGGCCCGGACACCGTCGGCAAGGCGCAGCTCCTGCGGGCGTACTTCCTGGCCAGGTCGACGATGGTCTACAACGCGAAGCGCAAGGGCGACGTCGTCGACATCATCATCGGCAACCAGTTCCAGCAGCTCGCCACGACCACCGAGGTGAACCAGTCGCTGGGCGCCGAGGGTGAGCCCACCCTGCCGCCGGGCGCCTGTCTCAAGCCGGTCACCGAGACCACCGAGCCCGAGACGGAATGATCCGCACGCGGCCGCCGGGTTCACGGCCCGCCGGCCGCGTCCAGCTCGACCAGCGCCTCGTGCAGGGGCGGGAAGAGCGCTGGTGGGGCCGCTACGAGCATCCGGCCGCCGGCCGGTTCCCCGGACAGCCCCGCGACGATCAGGCCCGCCTCCGTGGCGATCAGGCCGCCCGCGGCGTGGTCCCAGAGGTTCAGTCCCTTCTCGTAGTACGCGTCCAGCGAGCCCTCCGCGGTCAGGCAGAGGTCCAGAGCCGCCGCGCCGAACCTGCGGATGTCACGCACCCGGGTGATCAGTGCGGCGAAAACCTGGCCCTGATGGGCCCTCCGCCGCGGGTCGTAACCGAACCCGGTGCCGACCAGCGACTGGTCGAGCGTGGTCCGCACGGAACCGGTGAGCCGCCGCCCAGCGCGCCAGGCGCCGCCGCCCAGGGTCGCCGTCCACTCGTCACCGGTGGCCGCGTTGATCACCACTCCGGCCACCACCTCGCCGTCGCGTTCGGCAGCCAGCGAGACCGCGTACTGCGGCAGGCCGTAGAGGTAGTTCACGGTCCCGTCGATCGGGTCGAGGATCCACCGGACCGCGCCGGGCTCCACCTCGGCCGAGTCGCCGTACTCCTCGCCGAGAACGCCGTCAGCGGGTCTCTCCGCCTTCAGAGCCTCGACCACCTGCCGCTCGACGGCCGTGTCCGCCGCCGTCACCACGTCGGTGTCGGTGCTCTTGGTCCGGACGTCGCCGATCGCCTCGTCCCGCATCCTGCGGGCCGTGACGGCCGCCTCCCGCGCCACCCGCAACGCCACGGACAGCAGCTCGTCAGGTGTCGATACCACCGGAATCTCGCTCACGTTTGGGTCCTTTCCGCCGATAGCATTCTCGCGTCAGGCGTCTCTGACGAGGTCGTCGGGCCCCGGCGGCGTGCTGTGGGCGGAGGATCTCGGTAAGCGGCGCTACAATTCACCCCTGCCCACCGCTTCACGGACACGCCACCGGGACGGTCCGCGAGCCGGGGGCCCCCACAAACCGACTCCGGCGACACTCGCCCCCGCGGGCTGCGCTGGACCATGGCCGTGCCCAACCTCATCGCCTCCGGAAGGTCATTCGTGACAGAAGCCCACCAGAACGGTGCCGACGTTCGCTCTCTCACCGAGGCCTTGATCACCCATGCCCAGGGTGCGGGCGGGCAACTCACATCGGCCCAGGTCGCGCACACGCTCGAGTCCGCCGCGGTCAACCCGGCGCAGGCCAAGAAGATCCTGCGCGCCCTGGTTGACGCCGGCATCACCGTCGTTGTCGACGGCTCCGCCAGTACCCGCCGGCCGAAGGTCGCCGCGGCCCGGTCCACCACGCCGGCGTCCCGGGCGACCACCGCCAAGACCGCGCCCGCCAAGAAGGCCGCGCCCGCACCGAAGCAGGCCGCACCGGCCGTCGGCGGCGACGCCGCGCCCGGAGCGGCCAAGAAGGCCGCACCGGTCCGCAAGGCCGCTGTGGCCAAGGCCGCCGCGCCGGCCAAGAAGGCCGTTCCCGGTAAGCCCGGCGAGGAGGGCCCCGGCGAGGAGATCGATCCCGAGGAGCTCGCCGCCGCGGTCGAGGACGTGGTGATCGAGGAGCCGGTCGCCATGGTCGTGGCCGCCGCCACCGACGCCGCCAGCTCGGCCACCGACGGCGACTTCGAGTGGGACGACGAGGAGTCCGAGGCACTCAAGCAGGCCCGCCGTGACGCGGAGCTGACCGCCTCGGCCGACTCGGTCCGCGCCTACCTCAAGCAGATCGGCAAGGTTCCGCTGCTCAACGCGGAGCAGGAGGTCGAGCTCGCCAAGCGGATCGAGGCCGGCCTGTACGCCGCCGAGCGGCTGCGCGCCGCGGACGAGGGCGAGGAGGCGCTCGAGCGCAACTTCGAGCGCGACCTCAAGTGGATCAACCGGGACGGTGAGCGGGCGAAGAATCACCTGCTCGAGGCGAACCTCCGGCTCGTGGTCTCGCTTGCCAAGCGCTACACCGGTCGCGGTATGGCGTTCCTGGACCTGATCCAGGAGGGCAACCTCGGCCTGATCCGCGCGGTCGAGAAGTTCGACTACACCAAGGGCTACAAGTTCTCCACGTACGCCACCTGGTGGATCCGGCAGGCCATCACCCGCGCCATGGCCGACCAGGCCCGCACCATCCGCATCCCGGTGCACATGGTCGAGGTCATCAACAAGCTCGGCCGCATCCAGCGCGAGCTGCTCCAGGACCTGGGCCGTGAGCCCACCCCGGAGGAGCTGGCCAAGGAGATGGACATCACGCCCGAAAAGGTGCTGGAGATCCAGCAGTACGCTCGGGAGCCCATCTCGCTCGACCAGACCATCGGCGACGAGGGCGACAGCCAGCTCGGTGACTTCATCGAGGACTCCGAAGCGGTCGTCGCGGTCGACGCGGTCTCGTTCTCGCTGCTGCAGGACCAGCTCCAGCAGGTGCTGCAGACGCTCTCCGAGCGTGAGGCGGGTGTGGTCCGGCTGCGGTTCGGCCTGACCGACGGCCAGCCGCGGACCCTGGACGAGATCGGCCAGGTCTACGGGGTGACCCGGGAGCGGATCCGGCAGATCGAGTCCAAGACGATGTCGAAACTTCGGCACCCGTCGCGGTCCCAAGTCCTGCGTGACTACCTCGACTAGGACCTTTGGTCAACATTGAGTGTCGGTTTGGTCACCACCCGTACATCAACGGGTGGTGATCGGACCGTTGTGCAGAAGTGATCGTTGACGTGGCACCCTTGGATCACGGCACACTAGCCAGACCAGCGTGTGACTTCGGTCCCCCCGGGGCACTCTGGGAAGGCTGCAACGGTGCAGGGTGTTGCACGATGTGTGAGCAGTAGCCGAGGAACATGTTCATCGGTGACGAACAGAGGAGGAAGGCGATGACCCCGACCCTCACGCCGCCGGCCGGAAACGTGGCCGGCCCCGCAGCCGATGAACGGTGCGACCGCTGCAATGCAGCCGGGAAGCTCCGTTTGACCCTGGCGGGTGGCAGTGAACTGGTTTTCTGTGGCCACCACGCCAACCGGTACGCCAAAGACCTGGTGAAGATCGCGGTGCAGTACAAGGCCGATCCCGAGTTCACCTGGCGCGGCGCGGACATGATGTCGAACTCCAGCAACTAGCAGCAGCGGTCCCCCGAACGACAAGACGTGACGGCAAGAGAGGGCACTCCCACCGGGAGCGCCCTCTCTGACTTTCATCTCAGCCCCAGAGATCCTCGACCGTGGTGCCCAGGGCCCGCGCCACTTTCACGGCGAGGTACACCGAGGGGGCGTAGTCGCCGGTCTCCATGGCGATTATCGTCTGCCGGCTCACCTTCACCTCGACCGCGAGGGTCTGCTGGGTGAACTTGGCGACCTTCCGTGCCGCCCGGATCCGCTCGCCCGCGGCGTCGTCGGTGTCCGTTGCCCGTACCGGGCCCGCCGGCGCCATCACGCCTCCCGCTCGCCGTAGCCGCTCATCGGTTGCCGTCCGCTCACTCGTCGTCCTCGACGAGGGAGTCTTCCAGCTTCTTGCGGCGACGGGTCCGGATCGCCGAGGCGACCACACCCGCCACGCCGCCGAGGACTCCGCCGATGGCGGTGCTCTGCCAGATGGTCGAGGACGGGCCGGCGGCGTGGTACGCGGCACCGACGAAGAACAGCACCCACGGCGCGCTGCCGAACACGGCGAGCACGATCCGCTTGCGGCTCCAGGAGCGGGGATCGGTGTCGACCTGCCGGCGACGCAGGTAGAACGTGGTGAGCACCATCGGGACGGCGAGCACCGCCATCACCACGGCCAGCGGCAGCACGGCGGGCTCACCGAGCACCCAGACCAGGACGGTGGCCGCCCACGGAACGGCGGTCCACTGCACGGACGCGGCCACGGTGGTCGCCTCGTACCACCGCAGGCGGTCACGCTCGTCCGCGCCGTAGATGTCGCCGTCGAAGTCGAGATGCCACCGGACAATGCGATCGAGAACCGTCGTCGTCATGCCTCAATCATGATGTTAAGGAGACTTGACGTCAAGTCCCCTTAACGTCAAGTTCCTTTGACATCTTCAGGCGGCGAACACGGCCTGCTCGGGACGACTCACCAGGACACCGTCGCCCCCTCCGCGTTTCACCCGGTACATGACCTCGTCGGCGCGGCACAGCGCGGCCGGCAGGCCGGCCGCGGACGCCACCGCGATCCCGATGCTGACCGTGGCCGTGCAGTCCGGGATCTCCCGCACCGCCGCGACCATCCGCCGGGCGATCGCGGCCGCCTCATCCTCGTCACAACCCTCCAGAAGCGCCGCGAACTCGTCCCCGCCCAGTCGTGCGACCAGGTCATCGGGGCTGGTCTGCGCCTCCAGGACGTCCGCGATGGCCCGCAGCGCCGCGTCTCCGGCCGCATGACCCCGGGTGTCGTTGATCTCCTTGAACTTGTCCGTGTCGATGAGCAGCACGGCGATCCGGCGGCGGGCCGCATCCGGCGCCGCCCCGGCCTGCTCGACGGCCCGGTCGAAGGCGCGCCGGTTGGCGATACCGGTCAGCGCGTCCAGTTCGGCCGCCCGGGCCATCTGCTCGTGCTGCAGGCGCAGTGCCTCCAGGTCGTGCAGGCTGCGGGCGGCGTGCAGGGTGTTCAGCCGCTGCCGCCACAGCCCGGCGGCCAGTGTGTCGCCGTACGCCAGGGTCGACTCGGCGTCCCGCGAACCCAGCCTGGCCAGCAGCACCGCGCGGGTACGGTGGGTGCTCGCCGTGACCAGCCAGTCGGCGTCCGCCGGCAACTCCCGGACCGCGCACGCCATCACCTCGAGCGCCTCCTCGGAACGCCCCGAACGACTCAGAGCGACGGCGTAGAACGGCTTGCTGAGGGTCGTCGGCGTCGCCATGAAGCCGCGTGCCTCCAACTTGCCCAGGTACAGCTCGATGTCGGCGGCAGCGCCGGCCGGGTCGTTCCGGTCCGCGCGCGAGCAGGCGGCGTAGAGCAGCGCGTTCTCACGCCAGGCCGCCGCATCGGCGCCGTCGACCTCCTGAGCGGCCCGCAGGGCGTACCCCTCGGCCTGGGCGGTGTGTTCCTCGGCCTCGTCGACGTCCGAGATCTGGTAGAGCTCCAGGGCCCAGCACAGGTGCATCTCGGCGAGGTTGAGCAACCACATGGCCCGGTTGCCGTTCTGCTCGTCGTCGGCGCGGCTCATCTCGTAGGCCATCCGGAACTGCGGATCGGCCAGCTCGTACAGTCGTAGTTCCCAGTAACCGATCGCGACCGCCACCAGTGAGTTGACCGCGGCGATCGGCTCCCGTTCCTCGGCCGCCAGCGAATCGGCGGCCACCAGGTCGCGCAGCACCCGGTCCACGTCGTTCTGGGACGGATCCATCCGGCCGAGCCGCAGCCGCTGCCACGCACGGCCGGCCAGCGCACAGGCCCGCCACCCGGCGCTGCCCTCCCGCTCGGCCGCCGGCAGCATCAGGTCGGCGGCCTTGATCGCGCCCGCCGGATCGGCCTGGGCGATGAAAGTGACCATCCGGACGAAGTGCATGCAGGCCGGGCCGTCCGCGAGGTCGCCGGAGACCGAACGGAGGACCTCTTCGGCCCGGTCCCGGGCAGCGTCGGCCTCGCCGATCTGCGCCCGCTCGAGCAGGCGCGCCGCCTCTCGTGTGATCTCCCGCATCGGTCCCCTCCCCGGCGCCCTATCGGCGCCGGGGCGGCCGAGCGGAGGGAATCCGGAAGCTCAGAACGTCTGGATCGTAGCGATCCTTTCCTCGAGTTGCTCGATCGTCGCCTGTGCACTCGGCGGCCCGCCACAGATCCGGCGGAGTTCGGCGTGAATCTTGCCGTGCGGCAGGTTCGTCCGGTGATGGTGCGCCGCGACAAGGGTGTTCAGCTGACGGCGCAGGCTGTTGCGCCGCTCCCCCGCGCTCAGCGGCACGACGGGCTCCGGGCGGGCCGGTTCGTCTTCCTTCACCTGCTCCGACTGCCGGCGTTTCTGGGCCGCCATCTGCTCCGACTGGCGCTTGTTCAGCAGGGTGGTCACCTGGTCCGGGGTGAGGAGCCCGGGCAGGCCCAGATAGTCCGCCTCCTCGGCGGTGCCGCTCAGCGCCCCCGTGCCGAACGACGTGCCCTCGTAGATGACCTGGTCCAGCTCGGCCGTGGCGGACAGCGCCTCGAACATCTTGTCCAGCTCGCCGATCGCGTCCTCGCTCTTCTGCGCCCGCTCCAGCAGCTCGTCGTCGAGGCCGTCCTTCTCCTTCGGCGCGCCGAGCACGTGGTTGCGCTGCGCCTCCATCTCGCTGGCCAGCCCGAGCAGGTGCGGGACGCTGGGCAGGAAGACGGTCGCGGTCTCGCCCGGCACCCGGGACCGCACGAAGCGTCCGATCGCCTGCGCGAAGTAGAGCGGGGTGGAGGCGCTGGTCGCGTACACGCCGACGGCCAGGCGCGGGATGTCGACACCCTCGGACACCATCCGGACCGCCACCATCCAGCGCTTCTCCGAGGCGGCGAACTCGGCGATCCGGCCCGAGGCCCCCTCGTCGTCGGAGAGGACCACGGTGGCGGGCTCACCGGTCAGTTCGTGCAGGAGTTTCGCGTACGCCCGGGCGGACTGCTGGTCGCTCGCGATGACCAGGCCGCCCGCGTCCGGCATGCCGTGGTCGCGGATCTTCGAGAGGCGGGCGTCGGCGGCCCGCATCACCTGCGGCATCCAGTCGCCCCGGTGGTCCAGGGCGGTCCGCCAGGCCTGCGCGATCAGATCCTTGGTCATCGGCTCGCCGAGCCGGGCGGCCAGTTCGTCGCCGGCGTTGGTGCGCCACCGGGTCTCGCCCGAGTACGCCATGAACAGCACCGGCCGCACGACCCGGTCCTTGAGGGCGTCGGCGTAGCCGTACACCGAATCGGCCTTCGAACGCTGGATGCCGTCCTGGCCGCGCTCGTAGGTCACGAACGGGATCGGGTTCTCGTCGGACCGGAACGGCGTCCCGGTGAGCAGCAGGCGCCGCTCGGCGGGTTCGAACGCGTCCTTGACGCCGTCACCCCAGGTCCGTGAGTCACCGGCGTGGTGGATCTCGTCGAGGATGACGAACGTGCGGCGGGCCAGGGTGCGGCGCTTGTGCACGGCCGGGGCCATGCCGACCTGCGCATAGGTGAGGACGGCGCCGTGGAAGTCACGCGACGAGTGCACGTCCGAGTTGCGGAACTTCGGGTCGAGCTGGATGCCGACCCGGGCCGCGGCGAGCGACCACTGCGTCTTCAGGTGCTCGGTCGGGCAGACGACCGTGACCGCTTCGCAGGTGCCGTCGGCGAGCAGCTCGGCGGCGATCCGCAGAGCGAACGTGGTCTTTCCGGCGCCGGGCGTGGCCACGGCCATGAAGTCCTCGGAACGGCGACGGAGGTACGTCACCATCGCTTTGCGCTGCCAGTCCCGCAGCGGCGGAAAGCTGTCCAGGTTCGGCACAGGCGGGCTCAAGCTGCGATGATCCCTTCTCCATGGAAAAACCTCCGCGATGAAGGGGCGCGGAGGCGGGGTCCAGCATAGCGGCGCAACGTTGCCGGACGCGCTTACGGCACCGCCACCGGCGCTGACCAGCGGCGGACCAGCGCGATGATCCGCAATCCGGTGATGACCGTCGCAGCGGCCACCAGGGGGCCCACACCGGTCTGCCCGAGCCGGTGCAGGACGGCCACCAGCACGGCGCCGCCGAGGGCGACCACCGCGTAGATCTCTTTCTGCAGCACCACCGGGATCTCGCCGGTGAGCAGGTCGCGGGCCAGTCCTCCACCGATCGCTGTGAGCATCCCCACGAGGCAGGCGCCGACCGCCGGGACGCCCGCTTCGAGCGCCTTCAAAGTGCCGGTCACGGTGAACAGGCCGAGGCCGGCGGCGTCGAGCACGAGCACGGTCCGCCGCACCCGGTGCAGCGCCGGGTGTAGCCAGAATGCCGCGACCGAGGCGGCCACCGCGGCCAGGGCATACCGCCAGTCGGCGAAGGCCAGTGGCGGGACGGCACCGATCACGAGTTCACGCAGGATGCCACCACCGAGTGCGGCCACGAAGCCGACGAAGGCGACACCGAACAGGTCGAGTCGTTTCGCAACGCCGGCCGAGGCACCCGAGGCGGCGAACACCGCCACACCGATCAGATCCGCGACGAGCAGCGGATATCCGCCCGTCACGTCCCGATCAGGCCTTCATGGCTTCGTAGATCTCCTTGCACTGCGGGCACACCGGGGATCCAGGCTTCGGCGTCTTCGTCACCGGGAAGGTCTCGCCGCAGAGAGCGATCACGTGGGTGCCCATGACGGCACTCTCGGCGATCTTCTCCTTACGCACGTAGTGGAACATCTCGGGACCGGTGTCGGCGTCTTGGGTCTCCGGACGCTCCAGAATCTGGGTGCTCACAGCTATCTGCCCTTCTGAAAAATGCCAAGCTCCAGCCGTCAAGTCTGACACCTCACGCCTGTCCGGTCCAACGACAACGCAGTCGTGGAGAGCCGTAGCGTTAGCGAGTCGGGAACGACTGCACCGAGCGGCACCCCGGCGCGCCTGATCAGTGGCGCCGCAGGCGAGGGCCGGTAAGGGCACGACAGGGAGACTCAGTGACTGACTTCGCAATTCGATACGGCGAGCACGTGCTCCGCGCCCGCCGGGACGGCCGGCCGGTGGTGGCCCTGGAGAGCACGATCATCTCGCACGGGCTGCCGCACCCGGACAACATCCGGGTGGCCGGTGAGATCGAACAGGCCGTCCGGGACAACGGGGCGGTCCCGGCCACGATCGGCATGATCGACGGCGAGGTGATCGTCGGCCTGGAGGACGCCCAGGTCGAGCGGCTGGCGTCGGCGGAGGCGGTGGCCAAGCTCTCGATCCGGGACCTGGCGATCGCCGCGGCCCGGCGCGCTGACGGAGCCACCACGGTCGCCGCCACCAGCGCGATCGCCGCGGCCGCGGGCATCGGTGTGTTCGCCACCGGCGGGCTGGGCGGCGTGCACCGGGAGGCGAACGTCACATATGACGAGTCGGCCGACCTGACCGCGCTGGCCCGTACCCCCATCGTGGTGGTCTGCGCCGGGGTGAAGTCGATCCTCGACGTCGGCGCCACCCTGGAGCGCCTGGAGACCCTCGGCGTCTCGGTGGCCGGTTACCGCACCCGCCGGTTCCCCGGTTTCTTCATCACCGACGGCGGTTTCGACCTGGACTGGCAGCTGGACTCGCCGGAGCAGGTCGCCGACTTCATCCGGGCCCGCACCGACCAGGGCGTCGCGGAGAGCGCGCTGGTGCTGGCCAATCCGCTGCCGACCGACGAGCAGCTGGACCCGGCGCTGCACGACCGGACCCTGGCCACCGGACTGAACCTGCTCGCCGAGCAGAACATCACCGGCAAGGCGGTCACCCCGTTCCTGCTCGGCCACTTCCACTCCAGCACCGAGGGCCGGAGCCTGGCGGTCAACATCCGGATCATCCTGCGCAACGCCGCCCTGGCCGCCAGGATCGCGGCGGCCGTGAGCGACGGATCGGCGGCACCGGTCGGCTTCGCCGTTCCGGCATGAGGACGAGCGCATGATCTACGTCGTCGGCGACCTGGTCACCGACGTCCTGGTCGAGCACTCCGGAGAGATCCGGATCGGCTCGGACACGGACGCGGCGATCCGGGTCGCCGGTGGCGGCCAGGCCGCGAACACCGCCGCCTGGCTGGCCTCCACCGGGCACGCGGTGACCCTGGTGGCGGCGGTCGGCGACGACCGGGCGGGCCAGGACCGGGTGGCCGAACTGGAAGCCGCCGGGGTCCGCTGCGCGGTCCGGGTCCTTCCGGGCGTGGCCACCGGCAGCGTGGTGGTGCTCATCGGTGCGGGCGAACGCACCATGATCACCGACCGGGGCGCGTCCCTGCTCCTCGATCCCGGCCACGTCACGGCAGCGATCACCACGGCACCGGCCGGGAGCCACCTGCACCTCTCCGGCTATCCCCTGCTGCACGCCGGGTCCCGTCCGGCGGGCCTGGCGGCCCTCGCGGCCGCTTCGGCGAAAGAACTCACGGTGAGCGTCGACGCGGCGTCGACGGGCCCGTTGCGCGACGCCGGCGCCGAGGTCTTCCTGGATTGGGTACGAGGAACCGACGTGCTCCTGTGCAACGCGGACGAGGCAGGCGTGCTGGCCGGTCCGGGTAGCGCGGCCGACCAGGCGGTCCGGCTGACCGCGCACGTGCGTCACGCAGTGGTCAAGCAGGGCGCGGCCGGTGCGGTGTGGGCCGGCCGGGACGGGGTGGTCCGCTCGGTGGCGGCGCGTGCCGTACCGCTGAAGGATCCCACCGGCGCCGGTGACGCCTTCGCCGCGGGCCTGCTCACCGCATGGTGTTCCGGCGCCGGGCCGCAGGCCGCGCTAGACGCCGGAAGCGCGCTGGGCGCCGCGGCCGTCTCCCGGATCGGTGCCCGCCCGGCCTAGTTCCGGCTCGCCGACGATCTCGGCGTCGATGGTGATGTAGTCCGGCTCCGGACGCGGCGGCTCGAGGGACCGGCGCACGTCCTCCCGCGCGGCCGCGTCGGCGGCCCGTTCCTCCTTGGTCTTGGGCGGGCGGTCGTTGGCGATCAGCACCGCCATCCACGGCAGCAGCACCATGCCGAGCGCGCAGAGGGCCAGCCAGAGGGGCAGCAGTGGCACCTGCGCGCTGATCAAGATGCCGCCGAGGATGAGGCATGCGGCACGCACGCTCATCATCGAGACATAGCGAATTTGGCGGCTGCGAAGTTGATCGTCCTGGCTGCGTGCGGCGTCGGTGATCAACACCGTACGCTCCGGGTGCTTCTTCACGCGAGGGTCTCCGATCGACCTCGCCATCCTCCCACCGGCAGGGCCCTCATGCCCACCGAGGCGGGGACTCAGGCCTCTTTTGCCGCCTTCGCCTCGGCCTTGACCTGCTTCTTGTACGCCCGGACCTTCCCCAGCGACTCGGCGTCGACGATGTCGGCCACCGACCGGTAGGAGCCCTCCTCGCCGTAACCGCCGGCCGCCTCGCGCCAGCCGTCCGGCCGTACGTCGTACAACTTGCCGAGCAGCGCCACGAAGATCTGCGCCTTCTGCCGGCCGAACCCGGGCAGCGCGAAGATCCGCCGGTAGAGCTCAGCGCCGTCCGCGACCCCGCGCCAGAGCCCGGCCGCGTCACCGTCGTACTCGTCGGCGATCACCCGGCAGACCTCCTGCACCCGGGCCGCCATCGCCTTCGGGAAGCGGTGCAGGGCGGGCGGCTCGGAGAAGATCGCGACCAGCGCCTCCGGGTCGAACTCGGCGAGCTCGACGGCGGTGGGTTCGTGGCCGAGCCGCTGCGCCAGCACCCACGGCGAGGTGAACGCTTTCTCCAGGGTGATCTGCTGGTCGAGCACGATGCCGAGGGTCACGGCGAGCGGGTCCCGGTTGAGCAGGTCGTTGGCTTCGGCGGGCACCGGCAGCGAGAACGTCACGGCTTCATGATGTCAGGCTCGGCGCCGGCCTCGATGCGGCGGATCGCCTCGTCCGCCAGATCCTGCAGGACCGCCACCTGGCCGGGACCGAAGTCACGGGGCCGCACGTCGAGACCGCACAGCCCGCCGACCACATGACCGTCGCCGGTGATCAGCGGGGCCGCGATGTAGGACCGGATGCCCTCGACCGTGACCAGCGGATTGTCCCGGTGATCCGGCTCGGTGGTGAAGTCGTTGACGAACCAGCCGGCGCGGGACCTCAGCATCGGCATGCAGAACGCCCACTCGATCGGGGTGCCGCCCGCGTCCCCGATCCACTTCGGGACCGGGCCATGGCCGGCGAGGAAGACCTGAGCGCCGTCGAGCAGGACGCTGATGACGGCGAACGGGGTCTCCATCAGGTCCGAGACGGTCTCCACGATCTCGGTGAGGTACGGCCGTTCCACGCCTCCTTGCCGTGGCCGGCGGTCTCCACGGCGTAACCCGCCTTGGTCAGGATGGCCTTCAGGCTCATCAGCATGGTGGCGGAGTCGTCGACGAGCATCACAGTGGTCATGGAGGATCGCTTCCCTGCTTGTTGGCTGGGCCACTGCTCCCCGTGAGCAGCGGCAGCACCTGCGCCGCCAGGAAGGCGTCGTTCGGTGCTGAAGAAATCTTCGGACGGAAAAGCAGCAGCGCCTGGAGTGCGCCGGTGTGCAGATGGTTGCAACGGCGCAGGGAGACCTTCGGACGTTTCGCGGTGCGCAGCCAGCCGGCCAGCTGCTCCACCTCGTCGACGGTCACCACGCCGACCAGGTTCGCGGTCTCGTCATGCAACTCGAGCGGCAAGGCCGAGCACCTCCTTCATGTTGAGCACCAGCAGGACCAGGCCGTCGCCGAGCAGCGCCGTCCCGGAGAACTCGTCGGCGTAGGCGAGCAGGCCCTCCATCGGCTTCAGGATCACGTCGACCTCCCGATGGAACTGCTCGACCAGCAGGCCGATCCGCTGGCTGTTCACGTTCACCACCAGGATCCGCCGGTCCTCGCCGGGGGCCGGGGACCACGGCATGTCGAGAGTCCGGGCGAGATCGACCACCGGCACCACCTCGCCGCGCATCATCACCACGTCCTGGTGCAGCACCCGGCCCATCTCACCGGCCGGCACCCGCACCGTCTCGACCAACAGGTCGACCGGGATGCCGAACCGCTGCCCGGCCACGCTGACCACCATCACCTGGGTGACGGCCATGGACAGCGGCAGCCGGAGCCGGGTGAAGGTGCCCTGTCCCAGCTTGGACCGCATGGTGACGGATCCGCCGAGCTTCTCGACGCTGGCCCGGACCGCGTCCATGCCGACTCCCCGGCCGGAGAGATCCGAGACCTGGTCCGCGGTGGAGAATCCGGCCCGGAACACCAGGTTCACCGCATCGGTCTCGCTCAGCGTCTCCAACTCCGCCTCGGAGATCAGGCCCTTCTCGTACGCCTTGCGTTTGACCCGCTCCGGGTCGACCCCCCGGCCGTCGTCGGACACCTCCACGATCACCGCGTCACCGTCGGCGACCGCCGCGAGGGTCAGTCTGGCGGCCGGCGGCTTGCCGGCCGCGATCCGTTCCTCGGACGGTTCGATGCCGTGGTCGAGGCTGTTGCGTACCAGGTGCACCAGCGGGTCGCCGAGCGCCTCGATGACATCCTTGTCGGCCATCGTGTCCTCGCCCTCGGTGACCAGCTCGATGGTCTTGCCGAGGCGCCGGCTGAGGTCGCGGACCAGGCGCGGGAATCGGCCGAACGCCACCGACAGCGGCAGCATCCGGACGTCCATGACGGCTGCCTGCAGTTCCTCGGCGATCCGGTGCATGCCGGCGTACTGGTCCTTGATCCGGCGGCTGAGCACCCGGCTGCCGAACTCCTCCTCGGCGGCGTCGGCCAGGAAGGTGAGCCCGTTCTTGGCCACGTTCAACTCGCCGACCAGTTCCATGAGCCGGTCCACCTTCTCCTGGTCGACCTTGAGCACCCGGGTGCCGACCTGACCACCGGGGTCGTCGGCCCGCCCGGCCGGCTCCTTCTCCTCGTGCGGCACGGCCGGCTGGGGAAGTGCCGGCACCGCGACCGGGGCGACCGGCGCCGGGGCCGCCTCGCCGGCGAGCCGGCCGATCGTCACGATCAGCTCGTCCGGGGTGGACTCGGTCAGGTCCACGGGCACACCGAGCACCTGCGCCGCCGCGGCGACCGCATGGCGTACCGACCGCAGCCGGGTCCCTTCGACCACCGCGCCCTCGATGGTGAGGGCGCGGTGCGCGGCGTGCAGGACCGCACGGGCGTCGGCCGCCACCTCCGAGTCGATCACCGGGGTCAGTGCGACGGTGACCGCTTCCTCGGCCTTGAGCGGCGGCTCACCGCTCAGATGCCGGGTGATCGCGTCCGAGTCCAGCTCGACGATCTCGATCTGGTCCGGGACGTAACGGAACAGGTACTCCAGCTCGCCCATCGCGGCCCGGGTGACCACGACGAAGGAGAGCAGGCACGTGTACTCGTCGTACTGCTCCGGGTCGGGCCAGGTCTCCGGCGCAACGACCCCCAGCCGTTCCAGGGCGGGCACCTGCCGGACCAGATGCAGCGGGTCCTCGGCCCGGAAGAAGCAGTCGCTGTCCGGGGCGTACCGGACGAAGCGCATCGTGGACGAGGTGGTGGCCAGCCAGGCCGCCGTCTCGGTCAGCCATTCGGCGTCCAGCCAGGCCAGCCAGTCCGGCGCCGCGTCGATCACGGGTGCCGGTACGCCCGCGGCCCGGGCGGCCGGCGCCTGCTCGCCGCCGAGCGGTGCGCGCAGCCGCGTGATCAGGCCGGCGGCGTCGTTGCCGGCGCTCCCGGGGAGCCGTTCGTGCACCGTGACGTGTGCCAGCCAGCCGCGGATCAGGTCGAAGGCGGCCAGCAGGTCGTCGGTCATGCCCGAGTCGAGGGCGAGCCGGCCGGCGCGTACCGCGTCCAGAAGGTCCTCGGCGGCGTGGGTGAGCCGGGTCAGCTCGGGGAAGTCGAACAGGCCGGACGAGCCCTTGAACGTGTGCGCGGCCCGGAACACCTCGTTGACCAGCTCCGGGTCGCCCGGCACCCGCTCCAGCTGGAGCAGCCCTTCGTCGACCTGGGCCAGCAGGTCGTTCGCCTCGGCGAGGAACTGGGCGAGCAGCGGATTCATGCCGCCACCTCCGCCGTCAGCATCGTGGCCACGCGTACCAGCCGATCGCCGTTCACCGGTTTGACGAGGTACAGGTTCGCCCCGGCCAGATAGGCCCGGTCGGCGTCGCCGGGCCGGTCCTCGGTACTGATCATGACGACCGGCGAGGCGGTGCCGACGTTCTCCGAGCGGAGCGCCTCGACGCAGGCGTAACCGTTCATCCTCGGCATGTTGACGTCCACCACGAACAGGTCGAACTCGGTACCGAGCGCGGCCTCCACGGCCTCCAGGCCGTTCGCCGCCTCGCTCACCTGGAAGCCGGCGCCGGTGAGCAGGCTGGAGTGGTACAGCCGCACGGTCGCGGCGTCGTCGACGACGAGCACCCGGGCTCTGGTCCCGGTGTCCGAGCTGGTCGCGGTATCCGAGGTCATCACTTGGCTCCGGTCGGTCGCTGGTAGACGAGGCCCTCCGGCAGGCGGGTCGGCGTGAAGATCGGCGAGATGCGGCTCATCGACCCGGAATGGCCGAGGAACAGGTAGCCGCCGGGGCGCAGGGCGCCGTACAGGTTCTCCGCGGCCCGGCGGCTGGACAGCTCGTCGAAGTAGATGAGCACGTTGCGGCAGAAGATCACGTCGAAGTCGCGGAACGACCGCATGGCGGCGGTGTCGCAGATGTTGACCCGGTGCAGGGTCACCGCGCTGCGGATGCCCTCGTCGACCTGGTAGCGCCCGCCCCCGACTACGACGAAGTACTTGTTCATCCAGGCCTTGGGCACCCGCTGCACGGATCGCTCGCCGTAACTGGCGTGCGCGGCCTTGGCCAGCACGTCGCTGTCGATGTCGGCACCGTGGATCTCCACGTCCACGTGGTCGATCTCGTCCCACTCCTCCAGGAGACGGAGGGCGATCGAGTACGGCTCCTCACCGGTCGAGCACGGCAGCGAGAGGATCTTCAACGGCCCGGCGATCCGGCCCCGCCCGCCACGGGCCTTCAGTACCTCCGGCAGCACCGTGCTGAGCATCGCGTCGAACTGGTAGTCCTCACGCAGGAAGTAGGTCTCGTTGACGGTCAGCTGGTTGATCAGCTCCTGGAGCATCTCTCCGTGGTCGGACATCCGGAGCGCGGCGAACCAGGCCGCGAACGTGTCGTACCTGGAGCTACGGATACAGGCGTCGATCCGCTTGTCCACGAAGTACCGCTTCGCCGACGTGAAATGGATGCCGGTGCGTTTGTAGAAGTACTCGCAGAACCGTTCGAAGTCCGCGTCGGAGAGTCCGATGGCGGCGGGCGGGCTCACCATCACGGCGTCCCGGTCAGCCGGGGGAGCGCCGATTTCACGGTGAAGCGCAGGAACGGGTCGTCCGGGAACCGCTCCACGGCGTCGGTCAGCAGCGGGATGTCGTCGGCGGTGGCCGAGGGCAGGAGGGCGTCGATCGCTCCGGTCACCACGTTCGGATGGGGGTCCTCGCAGATCATCCGCACCAGCCAGGCGTGCGCCTCCGGATGCTGCAGGTCGGCAAGCACCATCGCGGTCATCACGCGGACGTCGTGGTCGGGGGCGGCCAGCAGGCCGGGCAGCACAGCGGGGACCGAACTGGGCATGGTGGCGAGGGCCGCGGCCACCGCCGTACGCAGCCCCGCCTCGTCGCTCGCGAGGTGGACCGCGAGACTCCCGGCGACCTCCTCGGTGTCGTGCGCCGCGAGCGTGGTCAGGATCGACTCGAGAACCCGCGGGTCGTCCTCGGTCCCTACCCGGGCCAGCAGGTCGTGCACCGCCTCCGGTACGTTCGCCAGACCCAGCGCCGCCTCCCGCCGGCAGTCCGCGTCCGGATCGTCCAGCTGGCTCAGCAGAGTCTCGGGCGATGTCCTGTCCGGCAGTACCTCCTCCGGCGGGTCCTGCGGGGCCTTCTTGCGGACGAGTCCCATCGTGCCCAACCTTTCCTCGACGAGGGTCAGCGGACCCAGTCGGCCAGCTTCTCGGCGATCTCGTGGGCGGGGAGCACGAGCGTGGCCCCGCCGCGCCGGGTCAGTTCACCCGGCATGCCCCAGACCACCGCGGTCTCCTCGGACTCGGCGATGGTCCGGCCACCGCCCTCCTTCACCGCTGCCATCTCCGTGGCGCCGTCGTCGCCCATTCCCGTGAGCAGGACACACACCAGCCGCTGCGGGTCCGCGTACCGGCGGGCCGAGGCGACCAGCCGGTCCACGCTCGGATGCCAGCGGTACTCAGCGGCGGCCGGCACGCTCTTGACGATCAGTCCCTCGGAGCGCCGGGCCACCACCACGTCGGCGTTGCCCCGGCCGATGTAGACATTGCCGCGCTGCAGGTTCATGATCCGGTCGACCTCGTGCACCCGCAGCGCACAGCACTCGTTCAGTCGCCGGGCCAGCGCCGCGGTGAACGACGCCGGAATGTGCTGAGCCACCACCACCGGTGCACCGAACGTGGCCGGCAGCCGGGAGAACAGGTCGGACAGCAGCGCCGGCCCGCCGGTGGACGAGCCGACCAGGACCAGGTCCACCGCGCCGACCGCGCCGATGTCCCGGGCCGGCGGGGTGGTGGCGGCACGCCGCGACTGTGCCCGGATCCGGGCCGTCAGACCACCGGCGCGCTTGAGCCGGGCCGCCGCGGCGCCACGGACCTTGGCGACCAGATCCTCCGCCACCTCGTCGATGTTGAGCGACACCGTGCCGCCGGGCTTCGGCACGTAGTCCACCGCCCCGAGTTCCAGCGCCTCCAGGGTGACCAGGGCGTTGTGATCGGTCAGCGAGGAGACCATCACCACCGGCGTGGGGTGCTCCTCCATGATCTTCGCGAGGCAGGTGAGCCCGTCCATCTCGGGCATGTTGATGTCGAGAGTGATGACGTCCGGCCGCATCCGGCCCAGTTGCTCGAGCGCGTCCACACCGTTGCGGGCGGTGTGCACCTCGAAATCACCGGCCTCGACGAGGATGCCCTTCAGCGCCCGGCGCATCAGCGCCGAGTCGTCGACCACCAGAACCGACGTGGGGGGCACCGGAACTCCGATCAGACAGCGGCGAGGGCCTCGTCGACGACGGCCTCGCAGAGCTCAGCCGCCTTGTCGGCCTGATCGCCGGCAAGCAACTGATCCACTTGGACGAGAAGGAGCATCCGCTGCTGCTCCGGCAGATTCGCCACCCGGGACACCACCCGGGCCTGTTCGGCCGACAGCTCGGGCGCCGGCTCCAGCACGTTGCGGCCCACCCTGGCCACCTCGGCCACCGAGTCCACGACGAACCCGGTGCGGATCCCTCCGATGATCAGGACCACGATCCGCTGCCGCTCGTCCCGTTCGGTACGGATCAGACCGAGCCGGGTCCGCAGATCCACCACCGGCAGCACCGTCCCGCGCAGGTTGACCAGGCCCTCGACGAAGTCGAACGACTTCGGGACCCGGATCAGCGCCTCCGGCACCCGGATGATCTCCTGCACCGCATCGACGTCGACGGCGTACTCCTCGTCGTCGAGACGGAACACCACGAAGAGTTCCTCGTCGCCGCGCCCGTCGTCGGCCGCGCTCGCTGAGTCAGCGCCCATGTCCTGTTCATCCTCTCGCCGATAGTCGGCGATCTCATCGCGTACCTCCGGTGAGTCGAACATCCGGCTCACGCTGAGGACCGACACCAGCCGCTTGCCGTCCTCGAGCCGGCACACCGACTCCACCTCGGTGTTGCGGCCGTCACCGGCGACCACCGTCGGCAACGGGGCGACCAGGTGGTGCGGCACCCGCAGCACCTCCCGGACGGTGTCCATCACCATGCCGACCACGCCGCCGTCTATCGAGACCACGACGATCCGGTTCTGGGGTTCCAATGGGGTCACCGGCAGTCCGAACACCCGGCGCATGCTCACCACCGGCAGCAGCCGCCCGCGCAGGTCGATGACGCCGAGCACCCGGCTGCCCGCGTTCGGCACGTGACTCACCGACTCGGGCGCCTGCACGATCTCCTGCACCTGGTCGATGGGTAGGGCGTACTCCTGGCCCTCCACGGCGAAGCTGACCAGCTCAAGGGTGTCGTCGAGCTCGGCGTCGGCGTCGATGTCGGACGGCACCCGGACCGCCTGCGCGGTCTCCCGTCCGCCGCGCTTCTCGAAGAGCCGGGCGAACTGGCTGCCGATCAGCCGGTCGACGTCGAGCACGGTGGTCATGTCACCGTCCCCGGACTTGATGACCCCCACCAGCACGTCGGACCGGACGGTCGCCTGCACGGCGTCGGCCGGTTCGACCTGCTGCGGGTCGATACTGATCACACTGGACACCCGGTCGACGACGAAGCCGAGCGGCACTCCCCCGTCCACCACGATCACCCTGGTGGTCTCGTCGTGCCCGATCTGGTCCATCGCACAGCACCGCCGCAGGCTGACCACCGGCAGAACTCGCCCGCGCAGGTTGGCCAGCCCTTCCAGCGACGGCGGGCCGAGCGGCACCTTGACCACGGCCGGCATCCGGATGATCTCCTGCACACGGCGCATCGGGAAGGCGTACCGCTCCCCCGCCATGTCGAACGTGACGAAGTCGCTGTTCTCGTCGAATTCCTCGTCGGCGAGATCTGTGCCGGCATCCATGGACCGCTCTCCTCCCGCCGGTCAGGCGGCGTTCTGCAGCTCGTCGGCGAGCGCGGCGGTCTCCTCGACCGCGGCCGCGAGCTGTTCGACGCCCTGAGCCTGCTCCCGGGCCGCTGTGGAGGCCTGGCCGGCCAGTTGCTCGGCCTGGTTCGCGGACGCGGCGATCTGCTCCAGTCCGGTCTTCACCTCGTTCAGCACGCTCGCGATCTGCTGGGCGCCCTCCCGGACCTCCTGGCTGCCGCTGCGCACCTGCTGCATGTCGCGTTCGATCTCCTCGAGCCGGGCGGTCGTGGCCTTGGCCGACTCCGCCTCGGCCAGCGACATCCGGCTGGTCTCCTCCAGGTCGCCCCGCACCTCGACGATGCGGTCCTGCACCGCCTTGACCAGGTCCTTGATCCGGTCGGCGTTGTCGGCCGAGTCCCGGGCCAGGTTCCGGATGTCGGTCGACACCACGGCGAAGCCCTTGCCGAACTCACCGGCTCGCGCCGATTCCACGGAGCCGTTGACCGCGAGCATGTTGGTCTGGACGGAGACGTTGGCGATGGCATCGACGATCTTGTCGATACGGCGGGAGATCTGTTCCAGCTCGGCGACCTTGCGGACGTTCTCGATGCCGTTCTTCGCCGCGTTCTCGATGGCCTCGATCATGGAGTTGACGGATTCCTTGTTCGTCGTCAGCAGATCCAGGATCACGTCGGACCGCTCGACCGCCGAGCCGCCGCGCTCCAGCGAGAGCTGGGCGCCCTGCTCGATCTGATTGACCAGCTCCGCCGTCTGCTGACCCTTCTCGGCCGCGGTCCGGGCACCCGCGTTGATCTGGTTGATCGCGACGTTGATCTGGGTGGCCGCGCGGTTGATCTCCTCCACCGAGGCGGACAGCTCCTCGGCCGCGGCGGCGACCTCCTCGGCGCTCTTGGCGATGTCGGTGCTGTTGCGCAGCGTCTCGGAGACCTCGGCGAGTTCCTCCGCCGCCTGCTCGCTCTGCCGCAGCGCCTGACTCTGCTGGCTGACCGTCTGCAGGGACTCCTCGCAGGCCGCCGACTGCTCCTCGGCCGCGGCGGCGATCTCCTCGGAGCGGGCCTTCGCCGCCCCGGCGGACCGCAGCGCCTGCTGCGCCGCGCTTGCCATCTCGGTCGCCCCGACCATGATCGTGCCCATGTCGGCACGGATGGTCTCCAGCTGCGAGTTGATGGTCCGGCCCTTCTCCGACTCGGATCGGGCCGCCTCGGCGGAGGTCTGCACGGCCGCGGCGATCTCGGTCACCGAACTGCGGACCTCGTCGATGAGATCCCGGATCTGCCGGGCACTGCGCTCGCTGGTCTCCGCCAGCGTGCGCACCTCGTCGGCGACCACGGCGAAACCCTTGCCGTGCTGCCTGGCCCGGGCCGCCTCGATCGCGGCGTTCAGCGCGAGCAGGTTGGTCTGGTCGGCGATGTGCGCGACCGTCTTGACGATCTCGCCGATCTCGTCGGCCTGCTTCTCCAGCTCGGTGATCGTCACGACCGAGTCGGTCTGCCGGGTGGAGGCACTGTCGACATTGGTGAGCAGGGTGTTGATGCCGTTGCGGGTCTCGTTGAGCAACGCCTGCAGGGTCTGGCTCAGCTCGGCCACCTGACGGGTGGTGGTCTCCTGCTGGCCGGCCCGCTGCTCCACCTGATTCATCGCGGCGAGGCTCTGCTGAGTGGCGCCCGAGGCCTCCTCGGCGCCCGCCGCGATCTGCTGCATCGACTCGGTGAGCTGCCGGGACGCCTCCGCCGCCTGGGCGTTCTGCGCGGAGATCTCCGCGGTGGCCGCCGCGATCCGTTCGGCGGCCTGCTGCTGCTTCGCCACCGACCGCGCCTGGCGTCTGGTGGCGTCCCCGTCGCCGCCGCGAACCGGCCGGGCCGGCGCCGCGGTGACGGGTGGCCGGGCCGATCGGGATGTGTCGGTGCTGCGCCCACTGGTGGTACTGGTGAGGGGCATGGGTGGTCTCCCATCTGGGTCCGGTTGTCCGGCACACGCGGGGTCAGGTCGCCACGATCAGGACAGGTCGCGTCAGCCACCATCGGGCCATAAAACTGACAACCCTCTCCAATCAGGCAAATCCTGGCATCGCCCGAACCACGTCGCGGAGATATTCACCGAGTTCACGGGCGGTGCGAGACGTTTACACCGGCCCGGCACGGGCAAACCGGGACGGTCATTCCGTACGAACTTGCGAAGGTGGACGATGAGCGACCCCCGCACCGAAGGCGAACTGTCGAGCACGATTCCCGCCGGGACCGACCCGGAGGAGCTCCGCAACGGCGGGCCGGCCGGCGAGGGCATCCTCACCACCACCGGCGGCACCGCGGGTCCGGCCAGCTTCCCGGACCGGGCACGCACCGGCCCCGGCGTGGCCAACACCACCACGGGCGACGCCGGCACCGGCGCCATGAACGTCGAGGAGTAACCGCCGGCCCTCCGCCGGCCTCTATTACGGTGCACGCATGCGTGCACTGGTACAGACCGTCAGCCGGGCGAGTGTGACCGTCGGCGAGGCGGTCGTCGGTGAGATCATGGACGGCCTGCTGGTGCTGGTCGGCGTGACCCACGACGACACCCCCGCGAAGGCCGCCGAACTGGCCCGCAAGACGTGGGAGCTACGGGTCCTGGACGACCGGTCGGCCGCCGACCTGGCCGCGCCCCTGCTCGTGATCAGCCAGTTCACCCTGTACGGCGACGCACGCAAGGGCCGCCGGCCTAGCTGGAGCGCCGCCGCGCCGGCCGAGACCGCCGAACCTCTCATCGAGGAGTACGTGAAAGCACTGCGCGCCCGGGGAGCGACCGTCGAGACCGGCCGCTTCCGGGCGCACATGCTGGTGGAGTCGGTGAACGTCGGACCGTGCACGGTCCTGCTGGAACTCTGAGAACCCGGCGAAACGGGCCCCGGCCGGTTCCGGAAGAAGCCTGCTCTAGAAGAACAGGCCCCGGCGTGAGGCCGACTGGCGCAGCCACTGGTCCAGCCGGGAGACCCAATCGGTCTGGTCGGCGGTCGCGTAGTCGACGTCGAAGCTGCCGAACGCGTCGCGGCCCTCGGTGAACACTCCGCCACGCTTGTCGAGCTCCAGCACCACCTGCAGTTTCTGCGGCGTCGGCAGGAACGTCAGCTCCAGCTGGTTGATGCCGCTCGCGTACTGCGGGGGCGGGTAGAACTCGATCTCCTGGTAGAACGGCAGGTGCTGCTCGACACCGTAGATCCGGCCCTGCTCGACATCCGCCTTGCTGAAGCGGAAGCCGATCTGGAGCAGAGCGTTCAGGATCCGCTCCTGGGCCGGCAGCGGGTGCACGGCGATGGCGTCCAGATCGGACTTGTCGACCGCGCGGGCCACCTCCAACTCGGTCGCCAGACCCATCGTCATGCCGTGCAGCCGCTGGCCGTACAGATCCGTGATGGGTGTCTGCCAGGGAACCTCGAAGCGGAACGGGACGTCGTGGCGCACGCCCTTCTCCAGCTTGAACGAGCCGGTCAGACGTTGCCGGTGAAACTCCTGGTTCGACTGGTACTCACTGTCGCCGCTCTCCACCTCGACCCTGGTGGTCAGGGCGATCGCGACATACTCGATGTCGACCGCGTGATCGCCGCCGACCACCTGGACCTGCCCCTCGAGGTAACCGCCGGGGTAGGTGTTCGGGTTTGTCAGCACCGTGTCCACCGACGGGCCACCGACGCCGAGCGCTTGCATCATTCGCTTGAAGACCACGCTGATTTCCTCCTAGGGCCAAGCACATTATCTAGTTCCGGCAAATCCTGAAGGTGGTTCGAACGTCCGGGTTGTCGGCTTGACGACGGCAGGGTTCTCCCTGATTCATGCCACCTGGACGCTGGCCTCACCTCCGCTTAACGCGCCACGGACGAAGCTATGCCTCACCGGCACGGAGCGGCTGGTACGCACGAGACGTTACTCGGGGGAGGGGACTGAAAAGTGGTCCTGAAGATGAAGGCGTCGGAGTCCAAGACGGTTGAGGACAGCATGACCGACGATGTCGAGGCGCTGACCGACCTGGACGCCACGGATGAGCGCGGCGTCTCCGCCGATCTGGTCCGTGCGTACCTGAACGGAATCGGGCGCACCCGCCTGCTCACCGCCGTCGAGGAGGTGACACTTTCCAAGCGCATCGAGGCGGGTCTGTACGCCGAGGAGAAGCTGCCGTCGGCCCCGGCCGACCTGGCGCCTCTGCTGCGCGTCATCGCCGCGGAGGGCAAGTCCGCGAAGAACCACCTGCTTGAGGCGAACCTGCGCCTCGTGGTCAGCATCGCGAAGCGCTACACCGGTCGCGGGATGGCGTTCCTGGACCTGATCCAGGAGGGCAACCTCGGCCTGATCCGCGCGGTCGAGAAGTTCGACTACACCAAGGGCTACAAGTTCTCCACGTACGCCACCTGGTGGATCCGGCAGGCCATCACCCGCGCCATGGCCGACCAGGCCCGCACCATCCGCATCCCGGTGCACATGGTCGAGCAGGTCAACCGCATGGTGCGTGCCCGCCGCGACCTGGCGGCCCAGCTGGGCCGCGAGCCGAGCATCGCCGAGATCGCCAAGGCGATGGACGTGCCCGAGTTCCAGGTGATCGAGCTGATCTCGTACGACCGGGAGCCGGTCAGCCTGGACCAGGCTGTCGGCGAGGACGGCGAGAGTGCCCTCGGTGACTTCGTCGCCGCCGTCGACCCCAACGTGCCCGGCGAGGGCCACAGCCAGGGCGAGCTGCGCGGTCAGGTCGAGATCGTGCTCTCCACCCTCTCCGAGCGGGAGTCCGCGGTGATCCGGCTGCGCTTCGGCCTGGACGACGGCCGTCAGCGCACCCTCGACGAGGTAGGCCGCGAGTTCGGCCTCAGCCGGGAGCGGATCCGCCAGATCGAGAAGGTCACCATGCTGAAGCTGCGTGACCCGGAGCGGGCCTCCCGCCTCGAGGCGTACGCCGTCTGATCACACGCTTCGCAACCTCCGGGGGCCGGTGTCCGGCCGGGCCCCCGGGTCGCCGAACTCGATCGCGGCGTGCAGCACCGACCAGCCGTCGGGGCGCGCCAGCACCGGGTTCAGCGTCAGTGACCGGACCCGCGGCTGCTCGTCGGCCAGCCGGCCCACCCGGAGCAGGAGATCGATCAGGGCGGCCCGGTTCACCGGGGTGGACCCGCGGTAACCGTGCAGCAGCGGAGCCGCACGCGGCTCGTCGACCAGCGCCTCGGCGGCCCGGTCGGTGAGCGGCGCGGCCCGCCAGGCCAGATCGCCGAGCAGCTCGCTTGCCACGCCACCGAGACCGAAACCGATCACCGGGCCGAATGCCGGGTCCTCGACCATCTCGATCGTGCAGGCGACGCCCGGCGGCACCATGCTCTGCACCAGCACGTCCGGCCCGAACGCGCCGGCCAGTTCGGCGTACGCGGTGCGTACGCCCGGCTCGTCGGAGACCGCGAGGCGCACCGCGCCGAGGTCGATCCGATGCCGCAAGGCCCCGCCCGCCGCTTTGAGCGCGACCGGGAAGCCCAGCTCGGCCGCCGCCGTGACGGCCGCCTCGACATCGCCGGCCAGGATCGACGGCACCACCGGGACGCCGTAGGCGGCGAGCAGGCCGGTCGGCGACTCGGCGGCGACCGCAGCCTCGGCCGCGACCGGGTCCACACCGGACAGAACCGGCATCACGCCCGGCGGACGTCGCAGCCAGTCGGCGTAACCGACCACCCTGGACAGTGCCCGGACCGCCTCCTCGACCGACGGATAGGCGGGCACCCGCGGCGGCACCTGGCCGAAGACCATTGTCGCGACGGTCGGTTTCTCACCGGCCAGGGCCACACTCGCGAGCGCAGCCGTGAAGTCCGCGTCCTCGTCGGCGTGCCGGCCCGGCATCGGTGGCGCGAAGACCACCACCAGCGCGTCCACCGCGTCGTCGACCGCCGCGTCAGCCAGCGCGTCGGCGAGATCGTGCGCCCCGGCCTCCGGACCGGTGTCCCGCGGATAGCCGTCGGCCACCACCAGCCCGGCCGAGCGGCAGGCCACCACGGCCAGCTCGGCCAGCGCCGACGAGTTGCCAACCACGGCGACCCGGCGACCGGCCGGCAACGGCTGATGGGCGAGGAGCATGCCGACGTCGAAGAGCTCCTGGACGGTGTCCACCCGGATCACGCCGGACCGGGCGAACAGGGCGGTCACCGCGTGCGCGTCGGGGCTCGGCGCGTCGCCGGACAGACCCGGCGGGCGGGTCGCCGACGCCACCGCCACCACCGGCTTGACCCGGCTGATCCGGCGGGCCAGCCGGGCGAACTTGCGCGGGTTGCCGAACGTCTCCAGGTAGAGCAGCACCACGTCGGTGCCGGGGTCGTCCTGCCAGTACTGCAGCAGGTCGTTGCCGGAGACATCGGCACGGTTGCCGGCCGACACGAAGCTGGACAGGCCCAGACCGCGCCGGTCGGCCTCGGCCAGCAGGGCGACACCGAGCGCGCCGCTCTGGCTGAAGAAGCCGACCCGACCGGCTTTCGGCAGGCGTGGCGACAGGGTCGCGTTGAGGCGTACCGCCGGGTCGGTGTTGGCGATACCGAAACTGCCCGGGCCCACCACGCGCAACCCGGCCGCCCGGGCGGTCTCCACCAGGGCACGCTGCCGCGCGGCCCCCTCGGCGCCGGTCTCGGCGAAGCCCGCCGAGACCACCACCATCCCACCGGCTCCGGCACGTGCGGCGTCCGCCCCGGCCTCCGCCACCCGGTCGGCAGGCACGGCGATCAGGGCCAGGTCGATCGGGACACCGGCATCGATCGCGTTCCGGTACGCCGGAAGCCCGGCCACCCGTTCCGCGGTGGGATGCACGGGCACCACGTCACCGGTGTAGCCGCTGTCGCGCAGGTTGCCGAGGATGTGCGCGCCGATGCCGTGGCCGGTGGCACTGGCACCGTAGATCGCGATGCCGCGCGGGGCCAGCAGGCGGGCGATCGACCGCGCCTCGGTCAGGTGCTCACGGGACTCCTGCACCTCGCGGGACTTCTCGGTGGGCTCGATCGGGAAGCTCAGATGCACCACACCGTCGGCGTAGCGGCGCTGCACCTGGTAGCCGGTGTCGCCGAAGACCCGCAGCATGCCGTTGTTCTCCGGCAGCACCTCGGCGACGAACCGGGTGATGCCGTTCTCCCGCGCCGCGTCGGCGAGATGTTCCAGCAGCACCGACCCGATGCCCCGGCCCTGGTGCGCGTCCTCCACCACGAACGCGACCTCGGCCTCCGGCGAGTCCGGGCCGAGCCGTTCGTACCGGCCGACCGAGGTGATCCGGCCGTCGGCCACGGTCACGAACGCCTCGCGGTCACGATGGTCGACGTTGACGAAACGCTGCAGGTCGCGCTCCGGAATCCGCGGATAGGGCGAGAAGTAGCGAAGGTAGCGGGTGCGGTCACTCATCCGGGAGTGGAAGTCCACGATGGCCGGTGCGTCGTCCGGCCGGATCCGGCGCAGGTGCACGGCCGTGCCGTCGGAGAGGAGGACGTCCGCGCTGCGCTCCATCGTCTCAGTCCCGGGGATCGTGGGGGTCCAGGCCGTACAACGGGAAGACCGCGGTCCGGGTGGCGAGGACGGCCCGGTCCACCGGGTCGTCGGCGGTCCCCGGCCAGCCCTCCGTCGGAGGCTCGGTGCCATCGGTCATCGTCTCCGGAATCGTAGCCCCCGGACGGCGCGACGCGGCCAGCGTGCGCCATCCCTGCGGGATCCGCAGCTCGGGTGCCAGCGGCTCGCCGGTGGCCACCGCGAGCAGGTGCGCCCAGGCTCGGGGAACCACCTCGACCAGCGCGTATCCCCCGCCGCCGGTCGCCACCCAGCGGCCGTCGCAGAGTTCGTCGGCCAGCTGCCGCATGGCGATGTAGCCGGCGCGCTGCCCGTCGACGGAAAGGCGCAGGTCGGCCAGCGGGTCGAGCCGGTGCGCGTCAGCGCCGCACTGACTGATGATGATCTCCGGAGCGAAGGCGCGGACCACCGACGGCACGACCGCGTGGAAGGCCTTCAGCCAGCCGGCGTCGCCGGTGCCCGGCGGCAGCGGCACGTTGACGGCGGTGCCCTCGGCGTCCGGGCCGCCGATCTCGTCGGCGAAGCCGGTGCCCGGGAACAGTGCCAGCGGCGACTCGTGCAGGCTCACGGTGAGCACCCGCGGATCGTTGTAGAACGCCGTCTGCACACCGTCGCCGTGGTGCACGTCGACATCGATGTACGCCACCCGCTGGGCACCCTGCTCCAGCAGCCAGGCGATGGCCACCGCCGGGTCGTTGTAGACGCAGAACCCGGCGGCCCGGGCGGGCATGGCGTGGTGCAGGCCGCCGGCCACGTTGACCGCTCGCCGGGCCGCGCCGTGCCAGACCGCCCGCACGGCGGCGAGGGTGGCGCCGCAGATCCGGGCGGAGGCCTGGTGCATGCCGTCGAAGACCGGGTTGTCCGGTGTGTTCAGTCCCCAGCCGGTGAAGAACGGGTCGATCGGGGCCACCCGGACGGCGTCCAGATAGTCGGCACGATGCACCCGGGTGAGATCGATCTCAGTGGCCTCCACCGGGGTGATCATCTGCACGCCCGGACGGTCGAGGACGCCCAGTTCCCTGGCCAGGGCCATGGTCAGTTCGACCCGCACCGGGTTGAGGGGATGGTCGCCCATGTCATAGTCCAGCAGGGCACTGTCCCAGACCACCGCCGTCGTGTCGTCCGCCATGCCGACATGTTCCCACGCTGTTCCCGTCCCCCGGTCGTGGCGCTGTGCTCTCAGCACACGTGTTCCGCCGTCGGGTAGGGTCGGCAGGCACTTGTCCGGGGCGGAGGTCAACCCACCGCAACGCGGTATTATCGCTGCTGGGAGGGCCACATCGTGAACGACCTCGTCGATACCACCGAGATGTACCTGCGCACCATTCTGGAGCTCGAGGAAGAGGGTGTGCCCGCGCTCCGCGCCAGGATCGCCGAGCGCCTCCACCAGAGCGGCCCCACGGTCAGCCAGACCGTCGCGCGCATGGAGCGCGACGGCCTCCTCACCGTCGAGGGCGACCGCCACCTCGTGCTCACCGACCTCGGCCGCAGCAACGCCGTCGCGGTGATGCGCAAGCATCGTCTCGCCGAGCTGCTGCTGGTCAACGTCATCGGGATGCCCTACGAGGAGGCCCACGAGGAGGCCTGCCGCTGGGAGCACGTGATGAGCGACGCCGTCGAGAAGCGGGTCTACGAGCTGCTCAACAAGCCGACCCGCTCGCCGTACGGCAATCCGATCCCCGGCCTCGAGCAGCTGGGCGCGCCGGACGACACCGCCGAGGTGCTCAGCCGGGGCGAGCGCAATCTGGCCTTCCCCGGTCTCAGCGGCAGCGTGGTCATCCAGCGCATCTGCGAGAGCGTGCAGACCAACTCCGACGTGCTGCGCCAGCTGCACGCGGCCGGCATCAATCCGGGCACCACGGTGACCGTCGCCCAGGAACGCGACGGCGTGACCATCGACGGTTCCGCCGGCGACAAGATCCGGCTCCCCCGCGAGGTGGCCTCCCGGGTGTTCGTGGCGGCCCGTTGAGCCCTGCCCAGCAGTTCGGTCGTACCCAGCGGTTCGGTCGTACCCAACCGTTCGGTCGTGTCTAGCCGTTCGTCGTGCTCAAGCCCTTGGCGAGGCTGAGCAGCTTCGTGTTCATGCTCTTGACGTCGGCCGCCGAGGCGCCCTTCGCGAAGGTGAAACGGACCGTCTGCAGCTGCTTGGCCTCGCTGAGCCAGCCGATCTCCACGGTCGGCCCGTGCTCGGCGGACGCCTTCGTGTTCAGGCGGTAAGCGGCGCGGCCCAGACCGGTCAGCTTCGTCGCCTTCGCCGGCATCCGGGTGTCCAGGAAGACGTCGGCGTTCGCGCTCGTCGTCTCCACAACGGACAGCGAGAGGTCGGGCCATGCCGCGGTCGTCGTCTGCACCACACAGGTCGACGTGTCATCGATCTGATCCGAGGCGGCCACGGCGAACCGGATGCCGATCGTCTCCTCGATGAAGGCGTAATCCCACAGGATGCACGCGCCACCGGCCGACGCGGCCGGCTGCTCGGCCAGTTGATCCGCCGCCGACACCGACGGCACCGGGGTGACGAGAGTGGCGGACTCATCGCCGGAGTCGCTGCAGCCGGCCACGGCTAGCACGACGGCGGCACCGATAGCGGCCAGACGCTTGGGCACTGATGATCCTCCCCGGGGGCGGGCGCACACAACGTACTGGGCGGGCGGCGATCACGGAAGAGGGCGATCAGGGGTCGTGCACGTACGGGCAGTGACGGCATCCGCGTGTGCAGCACGTCTCCCGGGCCGCCAGGAATCCCGCCGTCAGCACGAAGAGACCGGTGCCGGGATCCGGGTAACCGGCCTGCCCGGCCTCGAGCGCGGCGGCGTGGGAGGCGAGGATCTCGGCTCGGTGCGGATGGTCCGGTGCCAGGCGGGACGGGTGCGGCTCGGTCAGCGCTCGCGGCGCCAAGGGGAGTCGCTTCACGGCCCGAACCCTATCCCGGCGGACATCCGGCAACCCGCTTGACACCGACTGTCAAGTAGCGGAACGATGACCGTATGAGCAAGACCGGCGACCTCACCGGGCAACTCCTCCAGCTGCTCGACAACCGTCTGCTCGACCCGCTCGAGATCCTGCTGGAGGACGCCGGGGTCGTCGACGAGGTGCGCGGCCTGGTCCGGCGTCGGGCCGCCGGCTGGGCCCGGATCCTGGAGACCGGCGACGACGACGCGGCGATCCGGATGATCGCCCGCCTGATCGGCACGCTCTACACCGGTGACCAGGCCTTCACACCGCCGGTCGACTGGTGGCGGACCCCGCTCGGCCAGATCGTGGTGCGCCGGGCCGGCCACCCGTTCGCGGTCTCGGTGTCCTACGCGACCGCCGGCGCGATGCTCGGCATCAGCCGGCAGGGCGTGCACGACCTGGTCCGCCGAGGCCGCCTGCCCCGCCACCCGGACGGGGGCGTACCCGTCGACGCCATCCGAGCCCGGCTGCGCAACGCCCCTCCCACTGAGGAGTCCACATGATCAACGACCGTCTCATCGACGCCGGCGGCGTCCAGATCGCCACCCGCGACTTCGGCGGCGACTTCGGGGACGAGCCGCCCCTGCTGCTCCTGCACGGCGCGGGTGCCAACCTCGCGCACATGACCACGCTGGCCAGGGCGCTGCGCCCCCGGCACCGGGTGGTGACCATGGATCTGCGCGGGCACGGCCGCTCCGGCGACGGCCCCTGGACCTGGGACGCCGCACTGGGCGACCTGGCGGCCGTCTGCGTCCAGCTCGAACTGGAACGGCCCGCGGTCGTCGGCCACTCGCTCGGCGGCATGCTGGCCGCCCTCTGGGGCCAGCGGCACCCCGAATCCCCCGGCGTGATCAGCCTGGACGGGAACCCGCCGCCCACGCGGCCCGAGCACCTCCCCGGCCTCGATCCGGAGAAGGCAGCCACCGAACTCGCCCGCCTGCACGCGGTCTTCGACGGCGTCCAGGCCGCCGCGGGACAGGTCATCCCCGCCGACCAGCTGCCCGACCTGGTGGAGCAGCAGCAGATGGCGGCCCGGGACATGGGCGCCAACGAGAAGGTGTGGGTCGAGGGCTTCCGGCGTAACCTCGTCCACCTCGGCGGCGAGACCTCGATCCGCCCGTCGGCGACCCTCACCGCCGAACTGCGCACCGCCATGAACGAGCTCGATCTGACCCCGGTCTACGCCGCCACGACCTGCCCCGAGCTCGTCGTCCTGCCCACCCGTGACCTGCCCCAGCAGGAGCCGTTCGCCGACCTGTACGCCGCCCACCGCCGGTTCCTGGTCGAGCAGGCCGCCGCGATCCCGCACCTGCGCCACCTGTCCCTGGCCGACGCATCCCACGCCATGGTGATCGAGCAGCCGGCCGTGCTGGCCACCGTGATCACCGACTTCCTCGGCGGGCGGAGCCAGTAACCATCGGGCGTCGGCCGGATCACGCCGGGCGGCCCGGGAGAAGGATAAAGTCGCCGCTCGCGGAGCCGAACGTACCTCCCATGACGGTGGATCGTTCGGCGGGCGGATCGAGGCGGCAGCGGTGGAGCCGGCTGCTGGAGAACCGCGCGATGGCGCGGTCGGCCATCGCCGGCACCGCGATGGGCATCGTCATCCTGGCGGCCTCGGCCGTGCTCGCCTCCACCGGCATGGCCGACACGACCGAGAAGGTCCGCCGCGTCCAGACGATCACCCAGAAACTGAACGGGATCTCGGTCCAGATCAACGCCGAGGACGCTGCCCTGCGGGAATACCTGACCACCGGCGGCACCGAGTACCGTCGCGTCCAGCTGACCAGCACGCTGGGCGGGGCGCAGGCACACCTGGACTGGCTCCAGCAGGACAGCTCCGTGGACCGGGCGGAACTGGACGCCATCCGCGGCGCCTACGAGAACTACAACCGGATCGTCTTCGACATCATGGCGCACACCGACCAGGGTGGGGACGTCAAGGGCTACACCGACCTGGCCTCGCTGACGTTCGCGCCGCTGCGCGACAACGTACTCAGCATCGGTGATCATCACCAGCGGCGGCTGACCGAGTACCTGCGCGAGGTGAACCGGCGTGCCGAGATCCTGCACCTGATCGCGGTGGCGACGATCGCGGTCGTCCTTGCGCTGTTCGCGGTCTGTGCGCGGGTGCTCGTCGGCTATCAGCGCCGCGCCGAACAGCAGGCCGCGCGGCGACTGCACGAGGCCACCCACGACCCTCTGACCGGACTCGGCAACCGGGCGATGCTGCACGCCGAGCTCGACGCTGCCGTACGGCACGGGCAGGAGACCGGTCAGCCGTTCAGCCTGCTGCTCATCGACCTCGACCGGTTCAAGGAGATCAACGACACGCTCGGGCACCAGGCCGGTGACGAGCTGCTGGTCGAGGTGGCGCAACGCCTCGACCGGGGCTGCCGGGCCGACGATGTGGTGGTGCGCCTCGGCGGCGACGAGTTCGCGCTGATCCTCCCGACGAAGCCGGACCACCCGGAGGCGATCGAGGCCGGGCACCGCATCCTCGAGGCGCTGCGCCGGCCGATCCGGCTGGGTGACCTGCTGGTCGACATCGACGCGAGCATCGGTGTCGCGTCGTGCCCGCGCGACGGTCACGACGCGGCCGAGTTGCTGCAGCACGCCGACGTCGCCATGTACGCGGCCAAGCGCCGCCACAGCGGAGTGTGCGGCTACGACCCGGCGCTGGACAGTGGTGACGCGAGCCGTTTGACGCTGCAGAGCGAGCTGCGTCAGGGCATCGAACGCGGCGAGCTGGTCGTCTTCTACCAGCCGAAGGTGGATGTGGCCACCCGACGGCCGTGCGGCGCGGAGGCACTGGTGCGCTGGCAGCACCCGAGCCGGGGGCTGCTCGCTCCGGACGCCTTCATCCCGCTGGCCGAGGAGAGCGGCCTGATCGATCTGGTCACCGCCGAGGTGCTCGACCAGGCCCTGGCCCAGATCGGCAGGTGGGCCGACCTTGGTCACGAGCTACCGGTGTCGGTGAACGTCCCGGCCCGGTCGATGACCGACGGCGCGTTCCCCGGCACTGTCGCCGCGGCGCTCGCGCGTCATGGCGTACGCCCGGATCTGTTGACCCTGGAGATCACCGAGAGTGCCGTGATCATCGACCCGCTGCGCGCCGGCGAGGTGCTCAGCACCCTGCGGGAGCAGGGCGTCAACATCTCGATCGACGACTTCGGCACCGGCTACTCCTCGATCGCGCACCTGCGGGACATGCCCCCGCACGAGTTGAAGATCGACCGTAGCTTCGTGATGAAGATGTGCGAGAGCACCCGGGACGAGACCATCGTGCGCGCGGTCGTCGAACTGGCCAAGAACCTGCGTCTGCGGGTCGTCGCCGAGGGCGTCGAGACCGAGTCCGCCCTGCGGACCCTCCACGATCTCGGCTGCCACGAGGCGCAGGGCTACCACATCAGCCGTCCTCTCCCGGCTGCCGAACTCACCGGCTGGCTGGCCGGCTCCGGTCTGGCGATCAGCACGATGTGACATCCGCCGCTGACCTAGATTGAGTACGTGAATCGCCGAGCCCTGATGGCGGCGGTGTGCGCGGCGGGGACCGGGCTCGCCACCGGATGCAGCCGCTCCCCGTCGGCACCGACCGCCCCGCTGGACGTGCTGCTCGGTGAGTCGGTACAGCCGGCGAGCCCTCTGGTCGCCGCGGAGAAGTTCTTCGCCGCCAAGGTTGCCGAGCTCACCGGCGGGCAGTGCCGGGTGACCGTGAAACCCGGCGGCGAGCTGGGCGACGAGCAACGTATGGCCGAGATGCTCCGCACCGGGAAGCTGGCCTTCTGCAAGACGCTGCTCGCGAATCTCACCGCCTACGACAAACGCCTCGCCGTGGCCAGCCTGCCGTACTCGTTCGCCGACCGGGACCAGTGCCTGCAGAGCATGCGCGGGGACTTCGGCCGGCGCTGCTCGGCCATCCTCGCCGAACACGGCCTCGTCACGCTCGGCTTCTTCTACGCCGGCGACCGCAACTTCTACAACCGGGTACGGCCGATCCGCACCCCGGCGGACCTCAAGGGCCTCCGGATACGGGTCCCGCAGAGCATCGTGTCGATCGACATGGTCAACGCGCTCGGGGCCACCGCCGTGCCGCTGGCCACCAACGACGTCGGTTCCGCGCTGAAACAGGGACTGGTCGACGGCGCCGAGAACAGCGTCATCTTCTACATGACCGAGCAGCATCAGGCGTACGCCCCGTATGTCTCGTGGTCCCGCCACCAGCACGGTGTCGACGTGCTGCTCGCCAGCGCGAAGTGGCTGTCGGAGCGGCCGGCCACGATGCGCGACCCGATCATGCAGGCCGGACTCCTCGCCCAGGAGGAGGAGATCCGCCTCTGGGCCAAGGCCACGGAGGAGCAGACCGCCCTCGCCCGGAAGCAGGGCAGCCGGCTCAACGACGTCGACGTGGCGGCCTTCCGGCGAGCGCTGGCGAAAGTGATCAGCAATCACCGCGGCGCCTTCGGGGATCTGGCCGCCCTGCTGCCGGGCGCGTGACAGCACGCCGGACGGCCGTGCCGGTTCGTCCGGGCGGGGGCGGTCACCAAGTCCGGACCGGCCACATCCGACAATGTGCTTCGACGGGGTGTCGGAGACATCTGGAGGAGGAACGCGCGATGGCCAGCCCGGAGGATCTGGAGGCGGAGGCGCGTACGGTGCTCGCGCTGCTGGAGCCGCTCGGGTCACTGACGCCGACCGGCAGTTACGTCTCGGGCCTAATGGTGTGGCGCGACCTGGACGTGATGCTCCACGGTGGCCCCGGCTTCAGCCCGGAGGACGTCGTCGCCCTGCTCGCCAAGGCGGTGACGATTCCCGGGCTGACCGGTTTCGGTTACGCCGACGAACGTGGGGACCGGTCACCGACCGGCAAGCGCCGGGACGAGCGGTATCACCTCACCCTGACCATCGGGGAGTGGCGTGTCGATCTGTCGATCTGGCTGCACGACGATCACGCGAATGTGACCGAATGGCACCGTGAACTCACCGCCCGGCTGACCGACGAGGAGCGCCAGGCCATCCTCGCCATCAAGAACGTCTGGCACCTGCGTCCGGAGTATCCGGACGAGGTCGGTGGCTTCGACATCTACACCGCGGTGCTGGAACACGGCGTCCGGACCGCGGTCGAGTTCGGCGTCTGGTTGCGAACCGAGCGCAACACCCGCTGACCCCCTCATCGCCGGTCCGGACCCGCCGATACCGCAGGCGTAGGCATCGGCACTCCAGGATGGGCACAGATGAGGCGTTCCCGGCTCGGCATGTTCGCGGCTTCGGTCACAGGGCTCCTGTTCTGCACCGGCATGGCAACCTCCGCGTCAGCGCAACCGTCCGCACCCGACCTCACCGGCACCGTGGCGTCCACCACGCTGCGGATCATGCCGCTCGGCGACAGCATCACGGTCGGCGTCGGATCCCCCGGCAAGAACGGCTACCGCGGCGATCTGCAGCGCCGCCTGAGGGACGCCGGCATGCCTGTCGACTTCGTCGGATCGCAGAGCGAGGGCACCGGTGGCGACCTCGACCACGAAGGCCACGGCGGATGGACGATCGAGCAGATCGCCGGCATCGCCGACCAGCGGCTCGCCGAGTACGAGCCCGACGTCGTCCTCCTGCACGCCGGCACCAACAACATCACCCGCTCGGAGAACCCGGAGTCAGCCGCCGCCAAGCTCTCCGGCCTGATCGACGTCGTCCACCGACGAGTGCCGCACGCACACGTCTTCGTGGCGCGGATCGTCGGCACCGCGGTGAAGTCCGAGACCCCGGCCAACAAGGCCTACAACGCGATGATCCCGGACATCGTCCGCGGCAAGGGGCCGAAGGTGCACCTGGTCGACCAGTCGACCGTCACCGGGCTGGACATCTACGACGCGCACCACCCGAACGAGTTCGGGTACCGCAAGATGGCCCACAACTGGTACCAGGCCATGCGCACCACACTGCACCCGGAGTGGCCCGGGACCGGGAACCCGTACAAGGCCCGGCAGGCTCACCTGTGCCACGCCAAGAGCCGTACCGAACGGGACTGCCGCGCCTGGCATCTGCGCCGGGTCATCGTGTCTCGCGAGGGTGACCGGGCGATCACCGCCGAACGCTGGCAGACGCGGCGTGTGGTCACCGAATCGGTCCGGATCTGGGAGCCGGGCCACTACGAGAGCCGCCGCAGCGGCCGCACCTGGGTGCCCGGCCGGCATGTGATCAAGACCCGTCAGGTCACCCGCTGGTCCAGCACCTGATCGACGTCGGCAATGCCCCGGTCGTCCTCCGGCCGGGGCATTCGCCGTTCAGGCGGTCGCTATATGCGTTCGCCGTTCCGCTCCAAGCAGCCCTGCCATCCGGACGCGGAGACGGGTGCGGTCGCCGGGATCCATCCGGGGAGACAGCTGGAGCAGCGTGTCCAGCAGACGGTCCCGGAGGATGTCGTCCGTTTCGGCACCGGCCCATTCGAGCAGCGCCTCGGCCCCACGCCATGGCTCCTCCAGCGCGACGACCCCGGCGACGGCCTTCGCGGTCAGCACACTCCGCAGATCGCCCGTCGCCGCCCGAGCGAGTGCGACCAGCATGACCACCCTGTCCACCGGACCGGCGGTCGCCGGCGGCAGCCGGGTCGCCGCCACCGTCAACTGGTCCTGGTCGAGATGGGGTGCCAGCGCGGTGACCAGGTCGGCACACCGGCGGGCGTCGGGAAGTGACCGTACCGCCCGCAGCGCCTCGTCTCGTTGCTCCCGATCGAGCTTCGGTGCGAGGGCGATCAGACCCTGAACGTCACCGGCCGGCAAGGTCAGCGCCAGCGGTATCAGTGCGGCGTACTGCTCCTCCCGCAACCGCCCCACCAGCTTCGGCAGCCGGTCCACCAGGCCCCGGGCGAGGATGATCTCGACACAGCGGTCCTGGACGGCACCGCGTCGGCCAGCGGACAGGTGATCCAGGCATTCGGCAGCGGCCACCAACCAGGCATCGCCGTCGTCCTCGACGGTCCGCAGCGCCTGCTCCAGCCGTTCGTCATCGAGGTATCGAGCCACGTCGACCGGCAGGCCCGGGCCGGCGCGCGTCAACAGGACGCCCTGGTCGGCAGGATCGAGAATCGCGGCGAGCCGGGGCAGCATGTTCATGATGAGGCCGTGGTGCACCTCGCGCAGCGCCGCCCGTACCACCGTGGTCCGTTCCTCCTCCGACAGCCCGGCCGAGGTCGCGACCGCCGTCAGCACCGCACCACGGGCGTCCCCGGCCGGCAGTCGTTCCGCGTCGGCGAGGAGATGCCGTGCCTCTGCAGCGGTGGCGTGCGGTGCCCAGCGGACCAGCACGGCGGCCCGGAACCGTCCGTCGGCGATCTCCAGTACCGCCCGCCAGGCGCGTTCGCGAACCCCGGACGGCAGGAACTCAGCAAGCCCGGCGACGGCACTGGCCGCCTCGCGCTGATCGGCGTCGGCGAGGATGAGGTCCGCCAGCCGGGTGACCTGCTGCGGTGACATGAGCGGTAGCAGGTCGCGGAAGCCGGTCGCCGCATGCCAGGCCGGCTCGGTCTCGTCGAGGATCTGATCGAGGACGGCAGGTCGTTCCTCCGGCGCCAGATTCGGCACCAGAGCCCTGAACAGACTGGTTCGCCAGCCGTCGTCCGGCATGTTCCGGGCGATCTCCAGCACCTCGCCCGCCCGTTCGGGGTCCAGAAAGTCCACCAGTTCCCGGAGCACCCGGACGCGCTGCGGATGGGTCGCGGCCTCCGTCCCCAGTGTCCACACCCGTTCGAGCTGGGATCGGTCCAGGTGGGGAAGCAGTTCCGTCGCGGCGTACGGCCGGTCGGCCGGTTCCTCCGCCAGCGCGGAGTCCAGCAAGGAATCGATGGTCACCACGAGGGATTCGATCGGCACGACCGCCATGATGCCGTAGAGACGGAAAGTCCCCCGGACCGTCACGGTCCGGGGGACGTTCTGTCGATCAGGTTAGGGGTGGAGATGACTTATTCCATCGTCCGCTATTCCTCAGCCTCTGGACTGCTTTCCCGTGTCCTCTCGCTCTTTCAGCCTGACGACGGGCACAAGCAGCGCCGACACCCGGATGACATCGGCGCTGCCCACGTCTACTTCATGTGAAGCCGTCCGTCCTAGCTGTTCGCAGGTGTGGGCAATCGATCCGCCTGAACGATCGTCACGGGCCGTCGCGGTGGATACGTTCCTACTTGATCTTGCGGTGCGGCACCGCCGCAATGGCCTGACGAAGGTTTGAGGTCAGCGGCGTAGCCCAGGTTGGATAACAGCACCGGCGGGGCGTTTCGCGCTACGAAAGGTCAACATTCCGGACCTCGCGCCACACCTGCTTGTTGGACTCCCAAGTCTCTGCAAGCCATGAGGGGCGCTGGGACGGGAACGGGCGGGGAAGCCGCTCACCCCACCACAGCAGGACCAGATGCCGTCCCTGGGCATACTGCTGAATCACATCGCGCCGCAGGTACAGCAGGTGGCCGGTCATCCGTGGTGGAGGACCATACGAGAGGCTCGCGGGTAGACCGGACTGATCGAATTGGTGGAACACTTGCGGCCCGGCGCACAGCCCCATCGCCTTCGACAGCGACTTCGACGGGACGAGAACGGTTCCGATGCCGGTGTCGGACGGCTCATAGCCCTCCCAGGTCACACGGTGGGCGAGTACCTCCACCTCGACCTCAGTGCCGTCGAGATTCATCAGCCTGCCGTACGGGTTGCCCGGCCACACCTCGTGAGCGTTGCGCGCGAATTCGGGATGCCACGGAATCTCTCCCGCGAACGTGTAGTAGTCCTGCGGCGGCTCCGGGAACCAATGGCGTCCGGGGTAGCCCGTCTCAGCGACTGCTCTGGTGATTGTTTCGGCGTCTGTCTCGTTCGCTAGCAGCGCGAACAGCATGCCCCAGACCCGCCGGCCGGGTGCCTGGGTGCTGGTTTCGAGATGTCCGCCGACGGCGATCCACGGCCCATCATGCTCACCGAGGCGGGGGACTTCGATAAGTTCCGAGGCTAGGTCGACGGCGCCGGAGACCACCCAGTCCTCGACGCGCGGTGGGGTGGTCCGCGCCCAGTCCGACACCGTCACCGGCAGGGGCGGCAGACGGTCGGGAAACGACGGATCGACTGGCAGGTCGGAGATTCGTTCCTGGTCGGGGGAGCGTTCTCCGCTGGATTCCAACCGCCCGGCGATGGCGTAGAAGCCGATCCAGCTGTACTTCTTCCCGTAGCGCTCGACGTTGCCGTTGCCTGTGGACCGTGGAGTGTAGGCGAGATTCTCAATCTTTTGGTCGATGGGGCCGAACGTGTTCTCCCGCCAGCCCAGCATCCAGATGGCGCCCCGGATGTCAGCGAGCAACTGCAGGTAGCGAGGATGGTCGCGGTCGTAGTTAGCGCGGTCCTCGAGCAGGCCGCCGATGGTGTAGTTCTGGAAGTCGAGGTGCAGAGCCTCGCCCACCTCGTCGCTGCGTGGGTCGTCGGCCGGCAGCGGCTCGGCGGCGACGGGATCGCCGAATACGGCTTCCTCCGGTGCCGGGATGTCCTCGGGCAGGGCGTCCGTCCGGAACTGGTGCGCGAAGTAGAGGATCCCTCGGACGTAGAGCCTGATGAGCCAGTCATCGGTAGGCCGGGTCGCGGCGGGTCCGAGCAGGGCGTCGCGCAGGCCGGCGAGCAGTAGAGGAAATGCCGTGAGAGCGCCGGCGTTGCGCTGGTGCGCGAGCACCACGCCATAGGCCGCCGCGACGGTGCCCTGACCGATGTACGGGTCGTTGAGTTCCAACGCTTCGAGAGCGAGTTCAAACAGCTTGTCCGGGTCGCGCCGGCCGAACCAGTACAGCGTCCGGATGGCCTGTTCCCGCACCGTCCGAACGGTGCTGGTCAACAGCCACATCACCCACCGAGCGCGCAGCTGATCCCGTGGGTCGGTCGCGTCGGGCGTGGCCCAGCGCTGCTGCAGATCGCGCAGATCGCGGGCCAAGTCCTGCCATCGTGGTCGGGCCCATTCCGTCCACACGAGGTCTCGTTCGGCCAGTTCCATCGCGCTCAGCGTGTCGTGCAGGAATGCCGCGTTGAGCGGGTGGGACAGGGCACCGCGTAGCAGTTGCAGGCGAGGAAACAACTGGCTCTCGTCGACGCTGGGGTCGCGCAGCAGATTGCCCATGGCGTCGACAGTGGCCGCGTCGAGGTAGCGGGCTTCGAGCGCTGTGGCAAGGAGGAGTCCACGGTTGCGCAGTGCTTGCGGGACCAGGGTCCACAGCTGCTGTTGACGTCGTCGTGGGAGGAGGCCAGCGAGGGCGGCGACGATGTCCTCGGCCAGGGGGTGCGCCTGGGCGTGGCCAGTGGTTAGCGCGTCGATGGTGGACGGGTCTTCGAGCCATTGCTCAACGGCTTGACGGTGTCGTGTCGCGATCAGCGCGTCCGCGATGATGTGCCCGGCGAGGGCGTCGAAGCTGATGATCATGCCGAACCTGCCAGGCCGGCTGCGTATCGGCGTGCGCAGGAGAATGCCTTCCTGCTCCAGCAGGCCGACCATGCTGGTGTCCCAGTGCGGATCGTGGTCGATCAGCTGGCGGAGCCGTTCGAACTCGATGCCGTGGGCGCGGCGATCCCACAGCAGATCGCCGATCTTCTCCAGGGCTGTGCGGACCTCGGGAGGGTAGATCCGGCGGTGTGTGGGAGCCAGCTGGGAGATGCGCTCGGCCGTTTGTTCCAGGTAACGGTCGAAGACGGCGGTGAGCGATCCGGGCATGGCCTCCGGACCGACCATCTTGCGCCGGTCGGGATTGGTCACCTCGCAGAACAGGCGCAGTGTCAGCGGGTCGTCGAGGATCCATTCCTGCAGGTCAGCGTCGGTCGCGTCGATCCGGTAGTAGGTGAAGTAGCGGTCGAGCGCCGCCTGGCGGTCGATGCCGAAACCGTCGATCACTAGTTGCCGCGCTCCGGCGGGCAGGCACTCGGCGACGAACCGCTTACGGAGCGTCACGATCAGCAGCACGTGCGGGTAGCGGGTCAGGAGGGGTTCGACGGCGTCGAGCAGGGGCTTCCAGCTGCGGGGGTCTTCCGCCTCGTTCAGCCCGTCGATCACCAGCGGCAGGCGTCGCTCGGCGCGTTCGCCAGCGGCGTCGAGCGCGGCCAGGAGAGCCTCCATCGTCAGAACGGGCCGGCCGTTGATGGACAGCGTCTGCGCGAGATCGTCGAGGGTGTCCCGCGCCCCCAGTTGGCGACCATGCAGGAAAATGCCTGCGGGGCGGTCACTGCCGTCGGCGGTGAGCTGGGCGGCGAGGTGCGTCTTGCCGTTGCCCGCGTCGGCGACGACTGCGACCAAGCGGACATCAAGATGGTCCTCGATCGCTGCGACGAGGTCGTGTGCGTTGTTCAGGTCATCTACCGCGTTCGTCGCCGGCAGCGCCACTGGGCTGCGGGCGTTGCGCAGCTTACGCAGCAGGACACGATGCTGCGTGCTTACCCGGGGTGTGGTGGCGTAGCGGCTGCGCAGTGCCTGCCAGTCCGCCCGTTCGAGATCGGCGGCGATCGCGAGGCATTGGGCACGGCCGGTGGCGAGCGTCGCGACGAGCTCGCCTGTCTCGTCACGCAGAGCGGCGGGTACGCCGGTCGATAGTCCGGCGGTCACCTCAACACCCGCGATCTCGAGCGCCGATGCGGCGGCGTCGAGCTGCTGGCGGGCACCGAGATCGCCGAGCATCCGTTGGATGGACCGTTCGGCGTTGACTGGTTGGTGAGCATCGGGCACCCAACGGAAACGTACCGAGGAGACGCTTCGGTCGTGCAGCTGTCGCAGGGTTTCCGGAGTCAGGACGAGTTCACCGAAGTACGTCTCCCGGTACAGCTGCCCTGGACCGGCCAGATGCTCCTCGACGTTCGCGCTGGTCCACAGGGTCAGCCGCATATTGCCGGCGATCGGCTTCAGCGCGTAGAACCACTCCTGATCCCCTTTGGTGAGGGGATTACGTGTCCACAGCACCCAGTCGGTCAGACCCGGCAGATCCTGAACCGTGTCCTGGATGGCCTTCTCGATCTTCTTTCGCCGGGTGCTGCCGATCGCCCGTCCAGGCGGCAGTTCGTACCATCGGCACTGCCAGCCGAACCATCGAGCCGCCTCGCCGAGTGCACAATCCTTGTCAAGCTTGAGGTGGAACTCGATGCCGGCCTGATTCGCGGTGGCCTTGAAGTCGCCGTACCCGCCGTAGTGGCGGTGCATCAGATGCCGGCAAAGCATTTCGAAGTTGTAGGTGGCGGCGCCCGGTAACTGCGCGAACGCCTCCCAGTTGACGCTACCCATTGCGTCGCAACCCGTCGTCGTCGAGGCGCTTTCCCTCCTCCGGGAAATCGTGGGCGGAGAACATCTCGATGCGGGCACCCTTGGTGAGGAAAATCTTGATGTAGGCCTGGACTTCCGTCTCGTCCGTACGGATCACCACCGCGTCGCCACGCGCCGCGACGTTGGCGCCGTACGCCAGTTGTTCGAGTTCGGCCGGGCCGAGATTATGGATCTCGAGTGCCTGGAGCAGGGCGAGCATCGAGTCGCTGAAGCGGGACGGCGGCTGACCGTACTCGATCTTCCCGGCGTCGAGGTCGTCCTGGACGCCGGCGGCCAGCCGGTCGATGAGTTCCTTCACAGCGTCAGCCTCGCCCGCGGAGGCGAACTTGCCCACCATGACGAGGTTCATCGAGTGTTCGGAGCCGTAACCCCACCAAATCCTCACAGGGTGGCTCCGGCGGCCTGCAGGACCGACAGCGCGGCCATGACTCCGTCCTTTCCGATCGGCAACCCGCCGGCATGGTATGAGGTTCTCTTCAGAACGCCGTCGGCGGTGATATGAGCGTAGGCCTCGAGCGGCTGCTCGCCTGGGACCGGCGCGATCGCCGGCAGCCCTTCGATGCCGGTTGCGCCGAGGGTGACCGCCAGCGGTCCCCGATAGCGGTGCAGCCACGACCGCATTTCCGACAGTGCGACGTCGTCGATGCCGTGCCGGCGCGCTGTGGGCTGCTGGGGAAGAAGTAAGAGTTCGCGCGCACCGGCCCGCGCCGCCACGTCGGCGACCTGGCCGAGTTCGCGTACGGTCCACTCGTTGACTACGACATTGATGCCGAACGGCGCCACGTCTCGGACAACCGCGAGGCGGTCGAGCAGCGCGCCGAACGACCTTCCCCGTAACCGCTCGTAGGTCTGCCCGACGCCGTCCATGCTGATCCGGATGAAATGCACCGCGCCGGCGAGCTGGGAACAGAGCGAGGCCGTGAGATGGTGACCGTGTGTGGTGAAGGTGACGGCGAGACCCGTCTGTGCTGCGACGAGCTGGCACAGCTCGGGAAAGCCGGCGAGCAGTGTCGGCTCGCCCCCACCGAACCCGACCCCGAAACAGCCGTGCGCGTCAAGTTCCTTCGCCCACGACACCACGATGGCAGAGTCGTGGCGGCCGGGCGTCTTCGGCGCGTAGCAGTAGGAACAGCGCAGGTCGCAGGCGTTGGTCAGGGCTACCGACACCTGCCGTGGCGCGAGAGGAGCGGGTTCGTCGGCCCTCGGCTGGTCGATGAACAGATTCATCCCGGTCCGGCGATCGAACAGATGCGTCCCGAGCGCTGTACGGCGAGTCTTGATCCCGGCCGGCACGCCAGCCGGTCCGGCCGGGGCACTCTGCTCGGATTCTGCTGCCACCCACCGCATCCCTTCGGAGTCACTTCGGTCCTGACGTTATCCGAACGTGACACCCAGCAGTGCATAGTGCCACCCGTGAGGTCTAGATGAGGCTGCCGGTCACCCCACCTCGGCCCGGATGACCGCAATGATCCGACAAGGGCGCCCGAACCCCGACGGAGTGATCAGCGGCTACCGTCGCCGAGGCGGTGCATCGGGTGTCGTGCGTCACCGCCACATGCGGACGCAGGCCGACTGCGACCTCAGCGGTGCGCCGCAGCAACGTGTTCTCGATCGGTGACCGGGTACGGAAGATTTGAAAACGGCCAGCGTAAGGGCGTCCCCGCAACCGCAATCACGCACAGTGCCGACCGATGCCCGCGGCAAGTGAATCTCCGGTCGGACGCCTTATGGCAGCGTCGGCTGCCGCCGACCGCAACCCGAGCATCGCATCGCGGACAATGGCTGCTCAGCCGCGCACCCGAGGCACGACCAGTGCGACGCGGGCGCATCTATCACTTCCGGGAGATCCTGGTGCTGTACGGCGTGCCGGACCGTAAGGTCTGCGTCTCGAGCGGCAGCGTCCTGCAATGCCGCCACGGCGGGCAAAGCGCGATCGAGTGTGTGTAGGACCCGAGCGCCGGCGACTCGCTGGACGGGGTCGGTGCTCGCTAGGAGGCGGGGGGCCGCGGCCGCGGGATCGTCGGAACAACGGCCAGCGAGTTGCGCGATCAGATAACGGCGGCGGGGCGGATACTCCGCCAACCGGCTCATCAACAGAGCGCTCAAGCTCTCGTCGCAGACGCCCAGCAGCGTGTGAGCGGCGACCTCGGCGATCCACTCCGACGCGGCGTCAAGAGCGGCCACCAGGGCAGTTCGGTCCGTAGCGGTAAGCCGGTTGACATCTGCGGCTGGCGGAGCGTCCGGCATCGGAGTGGTGAGCAGCTCCCACACATCACCTATCGCCACTTCGTTCGTGCGTTCGGTCAGCGCGCGTCTGGCCTGCGCGGCGACGTCCGCCCAGTCCAGGCCTGAGGCCGCCGCGAGCGCCCCGAGCCAGCCCCGCCGGGTTTCGTCGCTGTCGACGCCCACGGCGTTACCAAAGTCGGCCACGCTGATGTGCTGGGCACGCGCCGAGGCCAGCAGATCAGCAAGCTGGTCGTAACGCCATTGCTGGGTCGGCGACACGGTGGCCGGTATGTCGGAGAGCCCGGCGATCGCTTCCAGCAATGGACGTTCCCGGCCGGCCTGAATGATCGGGGCGCCCAAGATTGCCAGCGACGCGAGGCTTTGCGCGAGCGGCGAAGGGCGGACCGGTACGCCGTAACCGCGCAGCCTGCGGTCGAGCTCCAGCGATTCCTGCCAGTCGGCCCACTCGCTGATCGCCAGGATGTCGTCGGCGGCCTCCGAGCCGAGCTCAGGGAGATGTTTCGCGGCCTCGAACGCGCCCTGCACGTGACCGGTAACTAGGAAATTCCCCTGGACGAACTCGGTAGACCCGTCGATGTTGCGGGTTGTGATCCCGGGGCTGGAACGGGGCAGGTGAAGCAGAGCGCGTACCGCCGGGATCTCACCGGGAGCCAGAGGCCGCTGGTCGGCGTCCGCGTCGGAGAGCGCCGCCAACCCGGCCAACAGCGTCGCCCGGCTGGGACCGACTATCGCCCCCTGCAGCAGTTCGTCACGGCGGCTCCGCAACCCGGATGGCAGTCGCAGCCCGGCCAGCGACGGCCACGGCAGCCAGTTCGCCCCGTCTCGGTACTCCTGATGGGCAGGGGGTGGGCCTTCGGCGGTGTGCTGGTCGCCGGTGTACCCGACACCGGCGACGGCCAGGTTCTCCATTAGTCGTGACATCTGCTCCAGCGTGAACGCCGCTCCGGCACGGGCCGCCTTGGCGGCGATCAATGCGGCTGCCGCATCACCGGACGCGTTGATCAGCAGGGCGCGCACGTTGAGGTCGAGCTCGGCGGCGAGCAGCAGTCCCTGGTGGTGGTCGCCATCGTGCAGCGCTGCGGTGACCCATCTGGTCAGTGCGTGGGCGTCGAGTAGCCAGGTGCCCATCGCGGCGGCGATTTCGGTGAAGACCCGGCTCCGGGCGACAACCCCTCTTCCGGTCTGGACGAACACGCCGACGCGCTGGTCCCAGAACCACAGGATCGACTCGGCGGCCTCTTCAGCCTCGCCTTCGGCGAGTCGCCACCGGGGCGAGGTGAGCATCGTGACGAGGGCGTCCCGTGCCGCGGTGATAGAGACGGCACCCGTGGATGCCGACAGCAGCCGCCCGAGCGTTGCGAAACCGTCGAGCAGCCGCTGTCTGCTCTGCTCCAGCTGGCCGGGATCGGTGGCGACGCCGCGGCGCTGTTCCCACCGCTGCACGCTATCGATCACCGCTTGTTTCAACAATCGTGCGGGGCCAGCAGGCAGCGGCATGTCGCCGTCCATGGCGATGACCAGCGCAAGAAGGGTGGCCAGCAGCGGAACCTTACCGAAGTCACGGTGACTGGCCCTGGTCGTGCGCAGCCACTGCTTCCTCGAATGCAGCCAGTCCGGGAGGTGCCCCGCGTCGATGCGGCGGCTTGCTACGTGCTCCAGGACTTGATCGAGCACATCGTCGAGTCCGGTGGGTGTTGTGACCTCGACCTGCGGGAAGGCCAGCTGCTCGGCGGCGGGCAAAGCACTCGATCGCGTGGTCACCAGCACGCCGGTTTCGGCCGGCAATGTCGCGATGACGGTCGTTAAACCTTGCGCTACGAGCCCGCGCCGCGCGCCGCACTCGTCCAGGCCGTCGGCGAGCAGGACGGCACGCCCGTCGCGGCACCGTTGCTCAAGAGCCCGGGCGAGGTTTTCCTGCTCGTCGGCCGGTGCTTCCTCAGCGGCGATCTCGCACAGCACGCTCAACGTCACCATGGACGCTTGCGGACACCGTTCGGCGAGCCGGCGTAATGGTGTGATCACCGGAATCGGAGCGTCGTCGTCGCTCGCCCACCGCGCGGCGATCTGGCGCACCGTGGTCGTCTTGCCCATGCCCGGTAGACCTACTAACAGCAGCCTGCGCCACCGCCTGGCCACGTGCAGCAATTTGACCTTCTCCCGGCTCCCGTCGGATCCCACGACGTAACCGTGTAAACCGTCCGCGAGACCGGCCACCCGCAGCGGAGGGAGATCCTCGGCGAGCAGAGCGAGTTCGACGAGACCGTCCGCGTCACGCAACCGTTGCCGATGTGCTGCCACCGCAACCTGCTGCGCCCGCACAACGGCACCAACCGGCCCGCGCAGATCGCGGAACAGTTCTACTCCCGCCTCTTCGAGGGTGTTGAGCCAGACCTCTACATCGCTGACGTAGGCCTTGCCCGCGTCCACCTGCATCAACTTGTAGAGCGCATCGAAGGCTTTCTGACCGGCGTCAGCCGGAACAAGAACGTTTTCTAGCCGTGCAGCTGCCAGATCCGACTCCGGATTGCCGACCTCCCCGGCGTGAACCTTCAGAACGTGGGCGGCGTCGAGAATCCGCGTGACCTGTTCCTCCGAGAGCCCGGCGAGTAAGCCCTTCAACGTTTCCAAGGCGCTTTGCTGCCCGGCCGAGTACACCAGTGTGCCCGCACGGCGTCGCCGCAGCGCCTCACCGAGATCAACGATGGTCGAGGCGGGTTCGGCAACGACCAGACCCAGTCGGTCGCCCGGACGCAAGTCGTCGACCTGGGTCCTCCATTGGTTAACGGTCTTGCGGAACTGGGCGTCCAGGCTGCACTGGCGTTTGGCTGAGAAGTCGATGCGGGAGCCGTCGCTCAGCACACACCCGAGATCGTCGGTCGGCGCATCGGTCTCGAACTCCACTCTTACTGGGAACGGGCCCCGTGCGCCTGCCTCGAGGGGGAACGGCGAGTGCCCGGTCAGCCCGCAGCATGCCAGATAGGCTGCGACACCAGCACGGTGAACCGCACCCCCCTCGTTCCCTGCACCGCCACCCAGCCCGGACATCGCCCTCCCCGCACACCGCCCTGCCGCTTCCGCCTCAGCTTCCCGCGATGGCCGACCCGAACCACGGCGGCGCGCCGCCGTTGGGCCGGTAGTCTTGCTGGATGGTCATCGGCCATAGTGCGCAGCTGCAGAGCCGTAGCCTCGTCCAAGAACCGCTGTATCTCGTCGAGCCAAAGCACGGTGCGCGGCCCCAGCGCACTCAGCGACCTGGTCAGCTCGCCCGCGTCGAGCGGACGCCAGATATGCCATTCGTCGCCAAGGTGACCTTGTGGGCCGAACCGGTTAGCGGCCGCGGGCGACGGCGAAGAACAGCAACATCAGGATGAAGCCGAACCAAAAATTCCAGATCGAGTTCAACCGGTAGTACCCCTTGACCGGCTTGCCGCCGCGTTGGTGCGGCTTGACGAACGGCATGACTGACCCCTCCACGCGAAGATCACTGTGCGATCGAACGCCCACTACGGACGGTCGACATCCTTGCATCCACGTCTGACAATCTCGCCACACCGGCGAGGGCAGGATGCGCCCGAGTGGTGCGGTCCGAACTGACCGGCACGGCGATCCGGGGTAGGCGCTGCACTAACCGGAACCATGGGCGTCGTGTCGGGTTTCTGACATCCCAGCCATAGATCAACTTGAGCGGAAGTGTCAGACCCTCCCTCTACAGTCGGCAATCAGTCGCCCACGCAGGGCTGCGGCCGACGGCGCGAGGAAGGTGATTATGGCCAGACGCAGACGCACGACCCGGCGTACCAGCTCGGACACGGTCTGGTGGCTGGCAGGCGCGACGTTGCTGGGTATCAGCATCGTCGTGCAGTCGGTGCAACAGCACCCGGTGGCAGCGTCCCTGATCGCGATAGCCGTGCTCGCGGCGGCGTGCGGGGGCGGGTGGTGGTGGGTGCAGCGGTCCCGGCAGCTGGCGCAGCAGGAACGTACGGTCGCCGTCACCGACGTCATGTCCGGCTCGCAGTTCGAGCACTGGGTGGCGAGGCTGATGCGGGCCAGCGGATGCCGGAGGGTACGGGTGTCTGGCGGTTCCGGCGACATGGGCGCCGACGTGACGGGGTACGCCCCGGACGGGCGGCGGCTCGTCGTGCAATGCAAACGGTACAGCGCGAAAGTCGGCAGCCCCGAGGTGCAGCGCTTCGCCGGAACCGCCCGGCACATTCACGACGCCGACGTGGCGTTGCTCGTCACGAACAACTACCTCACCGCTCAGGCCGCCGACGTGGCCCGGCGGTGTCACATCAGCGTCGTCGACCGCGACGCGCTCGGCCGGTGGGCGGACTCGCTGACGGTGCCGATCGCCGCGCTCCCCGGCCAGCCGGTCACCTCCGCGGGGACGCGGTGGACACGGCTTCCCGCAGCCCGGCGCTTCCACCACTTAAGAACGGTGTGGTCGTCAAGGCGGGCACGACAGCGTTCGCGGCCCATCGCCCCCGTGGACGGACGTCCTCCGCCGGCGTCTCCTGCTGCTCCCGCCAGCGCCGTGCCGACGAATACCACCGCACCGCCGCCGGTTGTCGCCCCGGCCAACACGGATTGGTGGAACGAGGCGCCGTAACACCGCTGCCACACCTAAACAGTGTCTGACCTGGCTGAACCGTCCTCGGTAGGAACTCACCCTCAACAAGCCGTCGTCACGTCCCACCAGGAACGTCACCTGCCCGTTGCACAATCCGAACCCGGAAGGAACCACCGTGGCGTACACCGCCGAGATCAGCCGCTCGAACCCCAGCTGCTTCATCTTCCTGCTCGACCAATCGGCGTCGATGCTCGACGAGATCACCGAAGGCGAGCTGGTGCGCTGCAAGGCGGACGTGGTCGCCGACGCGCTGAACCGGCTCCTGCGCGAGCTGGCGATCAAATGCGCCAAGGAAGGCGGCGTCCGCGACTACTTCCACGTCGCGGTCATCGGCTACGGCGTACGCGTCGGATCGCTGTTCGAAGGCGAGCTCAGCGGGCGCGACCTGGTCCCGCTGTCACAGGTCGCGAAGTACCCGGCCCGGGTAGAAGAGCGAATGAAGAAGGTCCCCGACGGCGCCGGTGGGCTGGTCGAGCAGCCGACCAAGTTCCCGGTCTGGGTGGAACCGGTCGGTAATCACGGCACCCCGATGGTCGAGGCACTGCGCCAGGCGACCATCCTGGCCAACACATTCCTGGCGACCAATGAGAACTGCTTCCCGCCGGTGGTGCTGAACCTGACCGACGGGCAGTCCACCGACGGCGATCCGCGCCCGGCCGCGGAAGCGTTGCGGGAGCTGGCGTCCACTGACGGCAACGTGCTGCTGTTCAACCTGCATGTGTCCAGCGAGGGTGGCAAGCCGACCATCTTCCCGGGAGCGTCGGCCGAGCTGAATGATGAGTACGCCCGCACCTTGTTCTCGATGAGTTCCCCGCTGCCGCCGCACATGCGCGCCTACGCCGCACAGCAGGGCATCGCCGTCGATGACACCAGCCGCGGCTTCGTCTACAACGCCGACATGATCACCATCGTGCAGTTCCTCGACATCGGCACCCGCGCCACGGACCTGCGCTGAGCCTGAAGGCGGTTCTGCTCATGCGCGCATTCATCAGTACGTTCGCGGTACCCAAGGCCGGCTCGACTGATCAGGAGTACGAGGACGCCAGCGAAGTGCGACCCGCGGCCGATGACGACGCGGAGGTCACCGGGCCGTGGCTGGCCGCCGCGGTCGCGGACGGTGCCAGCGAGGCCATGCTCGCCGGACACTGGGCCCGACACCTCACCACCACGTTCACGGCGGCGCCCGCCGGGCAGGACCTAGCCGCGACGATCGTCGCGGCGGCGGCCGGCTGGGACGCGGTTGAAGCCGAGTACCGGCATGCCCGCGACGAGGCCGGCGAGCCGATCGCCTGGTACGAGGAGGATGGGCTGCGTCGCGGCGCCTACGCCACTCTCGTCGGCGTTCACCTGCTCGACGGCGCCACCGACCATCAGGGGCCGCTGCTGGCGTCCGCGCTCGGCGACGCCTGCCTGTTCCAGGTACGCGACGACGAGCTGATCACCGCATTCCCGATCGACAACCCCGACGAGTTCGACACCCGGCCCGGTCTGGCCCCGTCCCGGCCGCTCGACCCCGCCAAGATCGGCGAGCACGTGGTGGCGCTGGCCACCGAGTGGCGGCAAGGCGATCAGCTGCTACTGGCCAGCGACGCCCTGGCCCAGTGGTTCCTGGCGCAGACCCGGGCTGGTGGAACACCGTGGCGCACCCTGTCCGATCTCGGCACCGACGCCGAGATCGGCGGGTTCGCCGCCCTCGTCGACGGCTGCCGCGCCAACGGGTCGCTGAAGAACGACGACACCACGCTGTTGCGCATCGACCTGTGAACCGCTGACGAACGAGGACGACCACCGTGACCCAGCAAAGATCACCGACCCGGTACCCGACCGGCGGCGACTACGTCGACGCGCTGCAAGCGCCGGGCCTGGCCTTCACTGACCCCCAGCTGCGGGCCGGCACGGTCAAGACCGACGCCCTCGGCATGCCAGAGCCGGTGTCAGGCAACTTCGCCTCCGTCTTCCACGTCTACGGGACCACGGGTGAACAGTGGGCGATCAAGTGTTTCGTCCGTCCTGACGCAGACCGGCACCACCGGTACGACGCGATCGCCACCGCTCTGCAGGCATTGCACCATCCGGCCCTGGTGGACTTCGACTACCAGGCCGACGGGATCATGGTGGCCGGCGTGCGGTACCCGCTGCTGAAGATGCGCTGGGTCCAGGCCCAAGGGCTCATGCCATGGCTGGAAACGCACATCTCACACCCGGAACGGCTGCTCACCGTGGCCGAGCAATTCGCTGACGTCGTCGCCACGCTGGAGAAGGCGGGTATCGCGCACGGCGACCTGCAACACGGCAACCTGCTGATCACCGACCAGGACGAACTCAAACTGATCGACTACGACGGCATGTACGTCCCGGAGATCGCCGAGCTGCCACCGAACGAGAAAGGCCTCGTCAACTACCAGCACCCCCGCCGCGGCGACAGCGACTACGGGCCCGGCCTCGATCGGTTCTCCGCCTGGGTGATCTACACCAGCCTGGTCGCGCTCGCCGCCCGCCCAGACCTGTGGAGACGCCTGCGCGCCACTGACGACGACACCAAACTGCTGTTCGCCTCCGACGACTACCTCGACCCGGCCGCCTCCGGCGCCTTTCAAACGCTGCGCTCCGCGGGGCCGCCGCATCTAGCCGCTCTCGCCGACCAGCTCGCCACCTTCACCCGCCTGACCCCCTCGCAGATACCCGCGCTGGAAACCATGCCCGCGGGCACGGTGTCGATGCCCGCACCACGCGCTGCTTCCGCGACGGAAACACCCGATTGGCTGGCCGACCACCTACCCAAAACACCACCGGTCAGCCCAGCCGCACCCGCCGAAACACCGGCCAGCGCCTCGGTGCACTCATTCGTCGGAAGACATCTGGCCGTCGCTCGCCTCGCCGCCGCAGGTCTGCTGCTCGGCGTTGCTGGGGGTATCGCGGCCGGCGTCGGCGTGGCCGCGCTGGCCGCCATGCCCGTCTTCGCCTGGATCCTCACCGCCCTTACCGCCATGGTCGCGATCGCCGGCAGCTACCTGACTCATCCGTTGGTCGCGGCCCGCCGCAAGGCTCGCGACGCCTACATCGCCGCCCAGCAAGAACTGGCCGCCGCCAAAGCCCAGGCGCAGGCCGTCCGAGGAACGCGGGCCCAGCTGGAGTCCGCCACCACCGCCCAGCAACAGGCGCTGCGCGGCCAGCGGGACGCCGCCATCCGGCAGCGTGACACCGCGATAGCGCACGCACAACAGGTCCTGCAGCAGAGCCTGCACAGCATCGCGCAACGGCGATCGGACTGGAGCAACACCCCACAGGCCCGGGAGCAGAAACGACTTGCCGAGATCGCCGCGGAGTACGTTCAGCGCGCACTGAGCAACGCCGTCATCGCCAAGAACCCACCGCGCGGCATCGAGGCCAAAATTGCCGGAGCGCTGGCCGACCAGGGCTTCCGGACCGCTGCCGACTTCGTCGACTACCGCACCGTGTCCGGGCACGGCCGTTACGACAAGACGTTCATCAAGCGGAGCCGAACCGACTATGGAACGTACGTGGAGAACGTCGGAGAAAAGCGCGCCAAGGCCCTGTTGCAGTGGCGACAGAACATCATCAGCCGGGCGGAGAGTCAGGCGCCCAAGACCCTCACCCCGCAGCAACGCCACGAGGTGACCGTGCAGGTCCAGCAGATCCAGGCCGCTCTCAACGCCGAAGAGAATGCGGCCAAGCAGCAGGCTCGCACCGCGGTGGAACAGGCACGAGCCGCCGAAGGGGCGGCACAGGTAGCTATGGACGCGCAGGAGAAACAGCTGGAGGCGGAGGCTCAGGACAAGCGCGCGAACCTTGATCGACGCATCGTCGGAGCCGACGCGGCGGTCACCGCCGCCCGTCGCAATGCGGGGGACATGAGCGACGCGCTGGCGCCCCTAACACGAGTTTCCGCGGGCACCTACCTGCTGGCCATCGTGGGAGTCACCTCGCCGTAGGACCGATAGCGCTGACATGCCAAAGCCACGCTGGAGAGGTCGTTCGGGCCGTGGTCAGCCAGCGAGTAGTTCGCCCGGATTTTCCGGTGGGCTGCCCGCGCTGGTTTTAGACTGGTGCAGCTGGTACCGCTTGCGGCGGCTGACGAGAAGACAGTCGGCGTGATACCAGCGACGGCGCCCCACAGGGCGTCCTGCTCCGACCAAGTCACCGAAGGCCATTGGTGTCGCGCATTCCGCGCACAGTCCACCGAACTGTGCAGCGACGGTTTGGCGGGCCAGCCGGTAGGCGGCGAGGATCTGCGGGGCGTTGGATCGCTCATTGCTATCGCGGATCGGATCGCCGTGGCCGCACGCGAGACGGTCAGCCCGACCCGCGTGCTCGGCTCCGACGTAACCGCACTGAGGGCAGGCCGTCCATTGATACCAGTTGTCATGCGCGGTGAGCATGGATTCGAAGTTGTTCCGATTCCACCGCGGACCCTCGGCGTCCATGTGCTCCGGTGCCGGCAGGCCACCGGCGCTGTACAGGACCTCCCGGGCTCGCCACTGCTCAGGTAGCGGCCGTCCCGAGTGCGTTTCGTGGATCTCGCACGTCATCCCGGGCACGAATTGGTTATGCGCCTCGCACGGCTCACAGTCCGCGGCTGCCGCGAACTCCTGCCAGCGCCGGAAATCTTCCTGGAAGTCCGCATCGAGGCCCACCTGGAACCACAACTCATGGCGGGGAAGCCAGAAGTCGGGTGCGTACCGTACACCGCTGCCCAGCGTGAATGTCTCAGGCCGGAACTGCCACGGCATGAACAGATCCTCGAAGAACAACGCCCACTGCGCGTGCAGCAGCGTGGGGAACCGTACGCCGGAGAACTGCACCTCGGTCGCGTTCAACGCCAGACCTCCCTGCCTCGACTACGCGGTCTGCCATTCCCTGGCCGGGGAGATGCCATGTCCCTGGCCGGGGAGACGACGGCCCCTAAAGAGGGAGCGTCCGCGAGACTGCCCGAGCGACATGAGGATCAGCCAAGCTCGGTAACAGTCGCCACGCACCGTATGCCGAGAAAGTGCGCTACAGCGCACTGACACGCGGATGACCTCAACGTTCGCTTGAACGCGTGATCGATCCGCCGCCGCCCTACGACGTGACGGCACTCGGCGTCTCGATCGCGAAAGCCCGCCAAGCGGCAAGGCTCACGCTTGAGCAGCTGGCCGAGCGCAGCGGCATCTCCCGCCGCCAGCTCATCGACATCGAACAGGCCAATAAGACACCGCGGATCACCACGCTGCACGCAATTGCGCACGGACTCGGCATCCCTGTGGGAGACCTCGCACAGCACGGTTGCGTCCACGGGGACGACGTCGCGGAAGCGTCGTATTGAGCACAGCGTCGCGCATCGCGGCGCGGTATTGCAGGTCGCTCCGACACAGATTGAAGGCGGCTCGGTCCGGTGACAGCCGCCGGGCCTGCTGTGCGCTTCGGGCTGATTGTGCCTGCTAATCGGTGAGCTGTTCGACGTCGACGATTAGGTCCCGGACCGATTGGTACCGGTTGGCGAGGTCATGAGTGGTGCACGTCCGCACGATGCGGGCGACCGCTGAGTCGGCTATCGGCAGTGCTTCGCGGCCGGTAAAGATGTACGACAGCACCCAGCCGATGGCGTAGATCTCGTTAGTGACGCCGTACGCCCGAAAGTCATGCAGGACCGGGTCGCGGATGGTGCCGCGCATCTCCGTGGCCGTCCGGGTGAATTTCGACGCCGGGTCCTTGACGAGCCCGAAGTCCGACAATTTCACCAGGACGGCGTTGCTGGTGTACACCTTCAGCAGTACGTTCTGCAGGCTGATGTCGCGGTGCAGCAGCGACTGCCCGTGTAGATAGCTAATCGCGTACAGGAACTGTAGCGCGATGCGCTTGCGCGATGGGAACGACAGGTTGCTATTGCGCCGCTTGATGAACGACCGCAGGGTGTCCTGGCAGTACTCCATTCGGTACTCGTTGCGGGTGTCGTTGTACTGGTACACCTCAAGGATGTAGGGAAAGCTGAGCCGCTTCATCGTCTCGAACTCTTTCTTAAAACGGACCAGGTCCCGGTCGCTGATCCCCTTCTTTGCCCGCTTGATCGCGAATCGGGTGCCGTACTCCGGGTCGGTGTACGAGTACACGATCGCGTACGAGCCTTCACCTTCCATTTTAAGTTTGACCAGGCGCCGGTCTGTGGCTAGCCGGGTCGTCGTGTCCGCTCGCACGAACACCGGCTCGTACCGCACCACTACGATAGAGGTGAAGTTGTCCGGTATCGGGCTGCCGCCGCTGGTCGATAGCCACTGCTGGCACCGGTCCACCACCAGCCGGTATCGGTCGTCGAACCGGACTTCGACGCCTGAGGCTGTCAACGCCATCAGAGCTTGGTGCAGGTCGTCGATCAAAGCGATCAGTTCGCGGCTCGCGTCCGCCCAGTAATGCCGACCGCTGCGGGCCCGGTCGTTGATACTTTCGAAGTGCCGGGTCAGCTGGTCGTGGAAGTACGCGAACATCGGACCGAGTTCGGGGTCGTCGTACAGCTGGGAGAACACCGGTTCCGGCGTGTACCCGCCGTACCTTGCGGCGAAGTCAGCGAGCATCAGTTCCAGCGGGGTCCCTACGTCGGTCACTGCCTGTACGCCTCGCTTCATCTGACACACCCGAGTCGGTGGGATGGTCGCCTGGCGCTCGGGATGGCACCGTCGGGAGAGGCCCTAGGGTTCACGTTCCGGCGCCGCCGCCGAAACCTCGACGCCCCGTGGGGCGTCGAGGCGAGTACATTTCGAACTTACCCCAGGACTCGGACTCGGCCGCCACACCGCAAACCTGGCTGAAGGTCTCGTTCGGACAGAAGCGGCTGAGAAGCCGGTCACCCCAGATGGTGACATGGCTACCGGCCGGTGAGGCCGCTGCGGGAATCGAGGACTGCAGGCCCCCATCGCGTTCGTTGCGAACTACATCGCGTCGCCGGCGGAGTCTTGTGCTATTCCGAGATAGCTCAAGCCCGAGTTCGCGTTCGTTAACCGGCACGGGCGCCCTGTCGCGCGGGCTCACCCCGTCGTGACACTCACTTAGCTGCTTGACAGGTAGGCATCCCGGGTGTGGGCGACGAAGGCGTTCCAGTCTTGCTGCATGCTGCGGGACCACGCGACCGCCGTGTTGATGTGAAGCCCGAGCAGACCGGCCAGGACGGCGGATGGGACGTCACTGGCGAACTCGGCCAATGCGGTGTTGCGGGAGGGGCGCAGCACGAGGCCGACTTCGGCAAGATCCTGCCGGAGACGTTCGGTTGTGATGTGCCGGCCGGGAAGGCCTCCGGGGAAGATCCACCGAGCGGCGGTGTCGTTGCGGCCGACAAGAGCTTTTCCTCTGGGCGCAGAGACCAGCTTGGCCAGGAGAGCGCCCAACGGCTCCGGAACGTCGATAGGAACTTGGGCCATCCTTATCTTGGTGACACCGTCTTCGACGTTGACCCGATCGGTTGTCCACGCCGTGATGCGAGACAAGTGCTGGCCATAGAGCAGCGCGAAGGCGCCGGCGACTCGAACATGCAGCTTTATCGCGTCGTCGTGCAGGAATCGCGTCAGCAGGTCCCAGCGAGCGTCATCATCGATGCGTTCGGCAGGACGCTGCGGCTGCCGCAGCGGGATAGTCAACTTGGCACAGAGCCGGCGCCGATGGGCCCAGTGGATGAAGTCGCGGACGACGTAGCGCCGGGTGTTGCCTGCGGCGAGGTATAGGTCCATTAGCTTCTGGTCAGCTTGCTCGAGGGTCGTGGAATGCTCGTCAAGAAAGCGCAGGAAATGTAGCGCCGCGGTCACGCGCTGTCTCAGCCACTTGGCGCTGCCTTCAGTGAATTTGCCCGACACATCCCGTTGGCGGGCGCGGCGTAAAAGGGTCCATTGGGCGAACGGGCGAACGAGGTTGCTGTGCGAGCGTGGAACGACTGCGCATCGGTCCTGGATCCAACGCTCGATGCGCTCGAGGTGTTCCGATCGCTCTTCGAGGATTCCAGCGCTGGCGAGAAGTGCGCGAAGGTGGTCCAGTTCCTTGCCGCCCTGCAGGTTGTCAAGCAGGTCGTGTGTGATTGGCTGATTCGCATCGACGAGTGTGGCCAGGGTCCGGGAGCCGCCTTTTCCGAGCCATCCCAGGACTGAACGGGCATTTTCGGTGCCGATCAACGACTCGCGTAACGGAGCGAGGTCGACGGTGGCATCGGCTGGCAGCAGTTCGTCGAGGACGTGCTCGAGGTGGCAATCGGCGCAATCTCCGCGGGCTTGCATCCGGCCGGGTGCCCTGCAGTTGACGCAGCGGTAGTCTCGCTTGTCACCGGCGCAGGGACCGCAGATGCGGCCGTCGTGGCGCAGGCCGGTGAGGACGGCGAGCTGCCCGCAGGCAAGGCAGGTGTCAGGGCTGGACAGGGCGCCCTCGTAGCAACTGGCGCAGACCGGTCCGAGGGGCCAACGAGCCTGGGCGCGTCGCTGAGTTCCGCAGAGTGCGCAGGAGGGGACGGGTTTGACGGGTCGGGGCAGTGGAGGGGTCCGTGCGCCGGTTCGGGGCCGTGCGACATCGGCGCTTGGGGGCGTTCTTTGCTCGCCGCCCGCGGCGGCCGCTCGGTCGGCGCACCGTTCGCAGAGGTCGGGTCGTCCGTGTCGTGCGCGGACGGCGATGTAGGTTTGTCTGTCGCAACCGCCGCAGGGCCGGGTTGGTTGGACAGCCTTGTAGCAGCTCGCGCAGAGAGGGCCGGCGTCGGTGCGACTGTGGACGTGTCGGTCGTTTCCGCATCCGGCGCAGGTTTCCCGGGTGCGGGGTCGGCAGGTCTGGCAGAACGGCTGGCCTTGTTCGTTACGGGCCCTGACCGGGAGGGTCCGCTGGCAGCCGATGCATGGTTCCGCCTGGTCGAGGTCACGGCAGCGGGAGCAGCGCACTTTTCCTTCTGGCAGCCGCACTGCTATCGGCTTTAACTCGCCGCAGTCGGCGCATTGACCAGTGTTGGCACGGTTGTAGCAAGCGCCGCAGATTCGCCCGTGTGGCACGCGGTGACGTAGGGGACGAACGCGGCCGCAGTCCGCGCAGCGGGGCGGTGTAGCGGTTTCGACGTCGTTGTCACGCAGGATCGCCACTAGACGGATGGTCTCTGCGGGCATAGCGGAGGTGCCGCTGACAAGCCCGTCGCGGTGTTCGGTTAGAAAGCCGTTGAGGCGTGATAGTGCGGCCGGGCCAAGGTTGAGACCGCGGACGGCGTCTTGCAGTCGTCCGGCGTCGATGCCGAGAATGCTGGCGTGCCGTTCGGCAACTGCTGCCGAAAGTTCTCGGGTCATAACCCGTCAGGCCGTCGGACGACAGTTCGCGTGGTGGGCAGTTCTCGGATGTTCGATCCGGTGGTCGCTTCCTTGCGGATCTGCTCATTGATGACCTGGACCTCGATAAGGTCCTGCGGGCCGCAGTCCAGAATGTGACACAGGGCGGCCAGGATGTCCAAGGACAGCCGTTGCGGGGTCTGGACAACAAGCCGGTAAACCTGTTCCCGGGACAGGTTGATGCCTCGTTCGGCCAGAAGTGGGTGCAAATCGGAAGTGGCGAACATTCCGCGGGCCGCCATGATCTGCCTTAGGTGCCAGACATATCCGCTGGTGCGTTTCACGGTTTGCCCTTCCCGGTCAGGCTGGCTGGCACGTCAAGGCTACGATCGCCGAGTTGCCGGGCAAGCGACGCGGTCAGGATGCGGTTGCGATAGCCGTCGCCGACGTGGCTGTAGATTGCGGTTGTGGACGCGTAGCCGTGACCAGCTTGCTGTTGCACGAACAGTTCCGGGTAGCCAAACTCCAGCAGATGGGTGATGTAGGAGTGCCGGAGGCAGTGCAACGTCAATTCGTCAGGCAAGCCCGCGGCAGCGCGGATTTCGGCGAAGTTCTCGTCGAGCCGGCTGACTTGTACCCGTCCGGCTCTCTCCGTCATCCATAAAGCAGGGTGGGCTCCTGGGTTGAATCCGGATCGCAATTCGTCGACCCAAAGACGCATCAGGTCCGGCCACCAGTCAAATTCTGGGACGAGTAGCACGGTTCGACGGCGGGGACGGCTGCCGGCAACGCCTTTGCCCCAGCGTACTTCGAGAGCGCCGAAGCGGCCCCAGGTTGGCACGTTGGGGTTTCGTCGCAGGTCAGCCAGGTCCAGCCCGCATGCCTCGCGCCGGCGAAGACCGAAGGCGTAGATCGTCTTGATCGTGATGGCGTCGCGGTGGGCGGCCAGTACGCCCTTGCGCTTGAGGGATCTGATGCGTTCCACGCGTTCGTCGGCGGCGTCGAACAATGCCTGCAGCTCGTCGTAGGTGAGAGCTCGGCGGCCGGGTCGGCCTTCGTAGGCGGCATTGTGCGCGACAGTGTTCCACTCGTGGCAGATCTGCTGCGGAACGGCGGCGAATCGGGTGCTGCACTGGTTGACCCAGTCGTATCGGGCGTCAATCAGGTACTCGCAGAACAAGCCGAGTTCGGTCTGATAAGAGCGCAGCGTTGAGGGCTCAATCGGCTTGGCGCCAGAGACGAGCGACGCCGACCAGGCTTCCAGGTCGGCGGGCTCCCACTGCCAGGGGTAGCTGTTGGTGAAGCGCTGGAACCGCTTCACCAGGTCGATGCGGCCCTTGATCGTGGACGGTTTGAGGTGGCGTGCCTGCTGCTGTCGTGTCCAGCCCTCCAACATGGCGGCAAACACTGCTGGCTCTTCGTCGAGATGCCGAACGTTCCCAGGCAGCAACGTCAATGCCGAGCCAGGTTCTCCACCAGCCGCCATCGTGCACTCCTCAACGTGTTGCATCTGACGCATCATCCTTGCATCCGCCTGGCGAGGGCGGGACACCGGGGCAGGTCAGGTACACGAAAGAGCGGCATCGGGACTACCCGATGCCGCTCTTGTGCAGGTACTTCTAGCGCTCAGGCTAGCCGTTCCCTATGTTGCATCCACTGCAATAGCGGAGCTTTTCAGCTGCAGCCGGAGGTGGAGCCGCAGCCCTCACAGACGTAGCAGCTGCCGGCGCGGCGCATCTTCGTACCGCAGGTGAAGCAGAGCGGCGCGTCGGCCGCGTGGCCGGTCACCTTCTCCAGCAGCTCGGTCGAGGAGCCGACCGGTGCCGGGGTCTCCCTCTCCGGGGTGGTGGAGGCCTTGACCTCGGCCACCGTCACCTTGGCGGGGTTGGCCGCCGGGGTGGAGACCGGCGCGGAGGCGGCCAGGGTGGCCAGTTCCTCGGTGGCCTCGGCGGCGGCCGCCTCGGCAGCGGCCTGCGCGGTCCGCTCCTTGACGGTGAAGATGCCGAGCTCGGCCCGCGTCTCGTACGGCAGGAAGTCCAGCGCCAGGCGACGGAAGATGTAGTCCATCACCGAGGTCGCCATGCGCACGTCCGGGTCGTCGGTCATACCGGCCGGCTCGAAGCGCATGTTGGTGAACTTGCTGACGAACGTCTCGAGCGGGACGCCGTACTGCAGCCCTATCGAGATCGCGACCGAGAAGGCGTCCATGACGCCGGCCAGGGTGGAACCCTGCTTCGACATCTTGAGGAAGACCTCGCCGAGACCGTCGTCCGGGTAGGACGAGGCGGTGAGGTAGCCCTTGGCGCCGGCGACCGAGAACGACACCGTCTCCGACGCCCGCTTCTTCGGCAGGCGCTTACGGATCGGGCGGTACTCGATGACCTTCTCGATGATCTTCTCGACCGTCTTCTCGTCGACGACCTTCTCCGGCGTGGCGGCCTTCGACGACGACTTGGCGGCCGACAGCGGCTGGCCGACCTTGCAGTTGTCGCGGTAGATTGCGAGCGCCTTGAGACCCAGCTTCCAGCCCTGGTAGTGGATCTCCTCGATCTCCTCGACGGTCGCCGTCTCCGGCATGTTGACCGTCTTGGAGATGGCACCGGAGATGAACGGCTGCACCGCGGCCATCATCTTGACGTGACCGAGCGGGGAGATCACCCGGTCACCCATGGCGCAGTCGAAGATCGCGTAGTGCTCCGGCTTGAGACCGGGCGCGTCGACGACGTTGCCGTGCTCGGCGATGTGCTCGATGATCGCCTCGACCTGCTCCTCGGGGTACCCGATGCTGCGCAGGGCGCGCGGAACCGTCTGGTTGACGATCTGCATCGAGCCGCCGCCGACGAGCTTCTTGAACTTGACCAGGGCCAGGTCGGGCTCGATGCCGGTGGTGTCACAGTCCATCATCAGGCCGATGGTGCCGGTCGGCGCGAGCACCGAGGCCTGCGCGTTGCGCCAGCCGTTCTTGGCACCGATCTTGTTGCCGTTCTGCCACTGCCGCGTCGCCTCGCGGAGCACCTCGGTGGCGACCGCGCCGATCGGGCGGACCTCGTCGTTGGCGGCGGCGTGCTTACGCATGACCCGCTGGTGCGCGTCGGCGTTGCGGGCGTAGCCCTCGTACGCGCCGACGACACCGGCCAGCTCGGCCGAGCGGCGGTAGGCGGTACCGGTCATCAGCGAGGTGATTGCCGCGGCGACACTACGGCCACCATCGGAGTCGTACGGAAGACCGGACGCCATGAGCAGCGCGCCGATGTTCGCGTATCCGATGCCGAGCTGACGGTATGCCCGGGTGGTGATCCCGATCTTCTCGGTCGGGAAGTCGGCGAAGCAGATCGAGATGTCCATCGCGGTGATGATGAACTCGACGCTCTTGACGAACTTCTCCACCTCGAAGCCACCGTCGGACTTGAGGAACTTCATCAGGTTCAGTGAGGCCAGGTTGCAGGACGAGTCGTCCAGCGACATGTATTCCGAGCACGGGTTGGACGCGGTGATCCGGCCGGTCTCGGGGTTGGTGTGCCAGTCGTTGATCGTGTCGTCGTACTGCAGGCCGGGGTCGGCGCACTCCCAGGCGGCCTGGGCGATGCCACGGAACAGCTTCCGGGCGTCGATGGTCTCGATGACCTCGCCGTCGAGGCGGCCGCGGAGACCGAATTCGGTGCCTTCCTCGTACGCCCGCATGAACTCGTCGCTGACCCGCACCGAGTTGTTGGCGTTCTGGTACTGCACGGAGACGATGTCGGCGCCGCCCAGGTCCATGTCGAAGCCGGCGTCCCGCAGCGCGCGGATCTTGTCCTCCTCGCGCGCCTTCGTCGAGACGAACTCCTCGATGTCCGGGTGGTCGACGTCGAGGATGACCATCTTCGCCGCGCGCCGGGTGGCGCCGCCGGACTTGATGGTGCCCGCGCTGGCGTCGGCGCCGCGCATGAAGCTGACCGGGCCGCTCGCCGTTCCGCCGGACGACAGCAGCTCCTTGGACGACCGGATCCGGGACAGGTTGACACCCGAGCCGGAACCGCCCTTGAAGATCAGGCCCTCTTCCTTGTACCAGTCGAGGATCGAGTCCATCGAGTCGTCGACCGACAGGATGAAGCAAGCGCTGACCTGCTGCGGCGACTTGGTGCCGACGTTGAACCAGACCGGCGAGTTGAAGCTGAACACCTGGTGCAGCAGCATCCAGGTGAGCTCGTGGTCGAAGATCTCAGCGTCGGCGGGGGTGGCGAAGTAGCCGTAGTCCTCGCCGGCCTTGCGGTAGGTCTTGACGACCCGGTCGATCAGCTGCTTGAGCGACCACTCCCGGTCAGGTGTGCCGACCGCGCCACGGAAGTACTTGGTCGTGACGATGTTCGCGGCGTTCACGCTCCAGAACGCCGGGTACTCCACGCCGCGCTGCTCGAAGTTGATCGAGCCGTCGCGCCAGTTGGTCATGACGACGTCGCGGCGTTCCCACTCGACCTCGTCGTACGGGTGAACGCCCTCGCTCGTCCAGACCCGCTCCACTCGCAGCCCCCCGGCCGCCGCGCCGCCGCCGCCGTTCGTCCGGCTGCGCTGGCGACCTGCAGTGATGCCGTCTCCGGCCATATGGATGTGCTCCCCCTCGTAGATACCGCTACAGGTGTGTCGGTATGAAGTGCCTCGGGCTGAGGCCGGCCGGACTCGGTGCCTCAGCCGTTCAGCTTGGGTGCGCGTCCCCCGGACCGTGGCGCGACAGCGTGTCGCGTCCCGGTTTCCCGGACGGGGCCGGCTTCGCGCAGCGCGGCGATCTCCTTCTCGAATTCGTCGAGAGAGTCGAACGACTTGTACACGCTGGCGAACCGGAGGTAAGCCACCTGGTCGAGCTCACGCAACGGCGTGAGGATGGCCAGGCCCACCTCGTGGCTCGGGATCTCGGCGGCACCGCGGGCCCGGACGGCTTCCTCCACGCGCTGCGCCAGCTTCGCGATGGAGTCCTCGTCGACGGGCCGGCCCTGGCAGGCCTTGCGCACCCCGCTCATGATCTTCGTCCGGCTGAAGGGTTCCGTGACGCCGCTGCGCTTGACCACCGCGAGAACCGCCTCCTCGACCGTGGTGAAGCGCTTGCCGCACTCGGGACACGAGCGGCGGCGACGGATCAGCTGACCGTCGTCGGCCTCTCGTGAGTCGACCACGCGCGAATCGGCGTGGCGACAGTACGGGCAGCGCACTCTGAGATCTCCCTCCGGACCCGTCCCACCGATTTCCGGGCATGCCGAAACGCAGCCAACCCATTGTCGGAGCAATCGGTTGCGCTGTGGATGACATGTGGATAACCAGGGAGAAGGAAACCCAACCTGTGGACGACTTACATCCGTGTAACCACTAGATGTTGGGGTAGACGCTAGGCCCCGGCGGACGCCGATGCAAGTTCACCGGTGTGCCGACGCGCCGTATTTTCCGCCTCACCACCTGGGGTGATCACACCATCACGCCCAGCGGCCGGATCAGGTTGCGCGACGCGCCGGAGAATCGGGCACCACACCCGACGGAGATCAACCCGGGACGCCGGGGATCGAGGGGATCAGCCCTGCGAGGCGGTGGTGAAGAGGACCACGTTCGCCAGGAGGACGGTGGCGAAGAACAGACTCAGCAGCACCACCCGGCCACGACGGGTGAGCCGGAGCTGCGGCTCGGCGTGTCGCGCACCACTGACCGTCATGCCTGACTCCTCTCGGACATGCGTTCGATAGAACGCCCGTACGAGGGTCTATCAGAACACAGGTGCGAAAGTCGAGCCTTTCTACAGCGACACGCCGGTGAAAACTCGTACAGATGTTTGAATATGTCGGACCTGCACACTAGGTTCTCCGTGAAGAGGGGTCAGCCGGACGCCCGCCATCCCCACGGCGGCGACCGGCTCCGCGACGCACCACGTGCCGCGAGGCACCTGGCCGACAGGGAGGGCGGACGTGTCGACCGAAGACCGGACCAACCGACAGCAGCAGAGCAGGAAGCCCGAGACCGTCCGGCGCCGCGCACCGAGTCGTTCCCGCGCAGCGGACGCGCCGCAGTTACGCGCGGTCACGCCGGTCGGTCACGTCCCGGAAGTGGTCGCCACCGACCTGACCGCCCGGCAGCGGCGGATCCTCGAGTTCATCCGTGACTGGGTGGAGCGCTACGGCTACCCGCCGAGCGTTCGTGAGATCGGCGAGGCCGTCGGCCTGGTCTCCCCCTCCAGCGTGGCCTACCAGCTGAAGGCCCTGGAATCCAAGGGATACCTGCGCCGCGACCCCAACCGTCCCCGCGCTGTGGACGTGCGGGCGCCCGGCGACCTGGTCGACGACGATGCGCTGCGTGCGGCCCGCCCGCAGCCCACCTACGTGCCGCTGGTCGGCCGGATCGCCGCCGGGGGCCCGATCCTCGCCGAGCAGGCCGTCGAGGACTTCTTCCCGCTGCCGCGCGAGCTGGTCGGCGAGGGCGAGGTGTTCATGCTCGAGGTCAAGGGCGACTCGATGATCGATGCCGCGATCTGCAACGGCGACTGGGTGGTCGTGCGCCAGCAGCCCAACGCCGAGGCCGGTGACATCGTCGCCGCGATGATCGACGGCGAGGCGACGGTCAAGAGTTACCGGCAGCGGGACGGGCACGTCTGGCTGATGCCGGCGAACCCGGCCTTCGACCCGATCCCCGGCGACGACGCGACGATCATGGGCCGCGTCGTGGCGGTCCTCCGGCGAATCTGACCGCCACCCGCGCAGTGTGGTGAGTTGCGGCTCGATGCGCACCACAACTCACCACACTCACCGCCACCCCACTGCCGCGTGGTGACCTACGGCTCGCATGAGGGCACTGATCACCACGCTCACCGGCACCCACCCCCGCGTGGTGACCCGCGGCTCGCGTGAGGGCGCTGATCACGACGCTCACCGGCACCCGAAGGCGACGTGGGTGGCCTGAGGCTTGAAACGCGCCACGACTCTCGCCGCTGGCCGGGCGCCGGCCGGGTACGGCGTTGCGCTCCGGAGACGGCGAGGCGGCCACGAAAAAGCCGGCTCCGCCGGGTCGGCGGGGCCGGCTATCGACGGCGGCTATCGACGGCCGTCGGGGCCTTGCGGACGACCACCATAGGTGCCGGGAGCGTGTCCTTGCGGCCCACGAGGCGGCTGCTGACCGCCGTAGACACCGCCGCCACCACCGCCCTGCTGCGGACCACGAGGCGGCTGCTGCGGTCCACGGGCCGGGGCCTGCTGCGGACCACGCGGCGGCTGCTGAGCCCCGCCACGGCCGGGCACCTGCTGCGGACCACGTGGAGCCGCCTGCGGATTACGAGGCGGAGCCTGCTGCGGATTACGAGGCGGAGCCTGCTGCGGGCTACGAGGCGGAGCCTGCTGCGGATTACGGGCCGGAGCCTGCTGGGGGTTACGGGCCGGAGCCTGCTGGGGGTTACGAGCCGGAGCCTGCTGGGGGTTACGAGCCGGAGCCTGCTGCGGATTACGGGCCGGAGCCTGCTGGGGCCCACGCGGCGGCTGACCGGCAGGACGGGCGTACTGCGGGCCGCCCCCACCAGAACCGCCCTTACCGCCGCCGCCCTGGCCACCACCGCCGTAGACGCCTTTGCCGCGTTGCGGGCCACCGGCGGCCGGGCCACCGGATTGCGCGCCGTAGACCGGACCGCCCCCGGGCCGTCCGCCCCCACCACCGGCGCCGTAGCCGGCACCACGCTGCGGTGCGCCGCCGACACCGATCAGCTCCGTCTCCGGGTCGCCCTTGCGCGGGCTACCGGACAGGAGGTCGTCGTCGTCATCGCCGGTACGGCCCTGCGGCGACTTGCGGAACCGCATGATGCCGAAGACGCCGGCGCCGACCAGGATCAGGCCGAGCACACCGATGCCACCCACGATGTAGGTGACGTCGTCGATGCTGAGATCCGAGTACCACGAACCGCCACCGTCGGCGTCGGCTGATTTCGCGGACTTCGCCGCGACGGTGGTGGCCGGGGTGTACTCCCGGATGTGGTTGGCGGCGTCCTTGACTCCGCTCATGTCAGAGACCGTGTAGAAGAGCTTGCCGTCATTGCTGTAGGCGATCGCCTCACCGAGCGGCTCGTTGGGCAGGCCGGTGGTGCGGGGCTCCTTCTTGAGCGCTGCGATCACGTCGCCACCGGTCACGTCCCACTCGACGGCGTCGGTGTAGGTCCGCAGCACCACCTTGGTCACGTCCTTGGTGACCGCGCCGCCGGTGATCGTCTTGTTGCCGATCCGGGCGACCGGGTTGCCGGCCGTCTCGGTGGCGGAGAGCCTGATTTCGCCGACCCGCTCCAGCGGGACCGGGGTGTTGCTGTTCTTCTTCAGCGCGGCGGACGGTTTGTAGATGCCGGCGGCCGCACCGATCTCCTTGGTCACGATCAACGGTGTGCCGTCACCGTCGAAGATCAGTGCCTCGGCGTCGTGCTTGTCCTTGTCCGGGTACTTCACCCGGTGGATGACCGCCTCGCCGTTGCCGCTGACCGGGATGCTCCAGAGCGCGACGTGCGGCCGGACGTTCGACGGGTCGTTGCGGACATTGTTGTCACCGATGTCGGCGATCCACAGCGTCTGGCCGTCGGGCGACAGCACGATGTCCTCGGCGTCGAGCGGCGTGCCGTCGAATGACGCTTCCTTGACCTTCTCGCACTCACGGTTCAGGAAGTAGATCTTGGCGGCACCACCGTCGATCCGGCCGTCGTTGACGACGGCGTAGCCGGCCTTGGTGGTCGCGATGCCGGAGATCTCCGCCAGCTCGGGATCGGCGATCTTGCAGAGCTTCTTGCCGGGCGTCGACTTCGCGCTCACGGTGGGCGCGGGCGTCGGGTCCTCGGCGGACGCGCTGGAGGAGCCGACCATTACCAGACCGATGGCCACGATGGTCGGAAACACGAGACGCCGCATCCGAACAGTGTCGCACGCGACGTCTCGTGCCGGTATTACGTGTGGATCAACACGGGCGACAGCACCCATGAAGTCCGGATTGCGTTTCCTGCTCAGCTCCGAAAATCGGACAGCTCCGCAGCGATGCGTTCATCGACGCGGACCAGGAGTTCGGTCCCGTCATCCAGATGCCGGGACTGGAGCACCTGACCGGACCGGTGCACCCGGGCCACCAGGTCACCCCGGTCGTACGGGATCAGGACCCGCATCTCGATCGCGGGCCGGGGCAGCCGGTCGGCGATCGCCTTGTGGAGCTCCGCGATGCCGGCCCCGGAGCGAGCCGACACGAAGAGCGCCTCCGGCCACGTCCGCTTGAGCCGGAGCACGGTCTCCTCGTCGGCCGCGTCGACCTTGTTGATCACCAGCAGCTCGGGGAGCTGATCGGCCCCGACCTCGCCGAGCACCTCGCGGACCGCGCTGACCTGGCCCTCGGGGTCCGGGTGGGCGCCGTCGACGACGTGCACCAACAGGTCGGCGCGGGCCACTTCCTCGAGCGTCGAGCGGAACGCCTCGACGATCTGGTGCGGAAGGTGCCGGACGAACCCGACCGTGTCGGAGAGGGTGAAGACCCGCCCGTCCTCCGCGGCGGTGCGCCGCGTGGTCGGGTCGAGCGTGGCGAACAGTGCGTCCTCCACCAGCACACCCGCGCTCGTGAGGCGGTTGAGCAGGCTGGACTTGCCGGCGTTGGTGTAACCGGCGATGGCCACGGCCGGCACGCCGCTCGCGGCCCGGCGGGAGCGCTTGGTCTCCCGTACCGTCTTCATGGACTTGATCTCACGCCGCAGTTTGGCGATGCGGGTGTTGATCCGCCGCCGGTCGGTCTCCAGCTTGGTCTCACCGGGACCACGGGTGCCCACGCCGCCGCCCGAACCGCCGCCGGCGCCGCCACCCTGGCGGGACATCGACTCACCCCAGCCGCGCAGTCGCGGCAGGAGGTATTGCAGCTGGGCCAGCTCGACCTGGGCCTTACCTTCGCGGCTCTTCGCGTGCTGAGCGAAGATGTCGAGGATCAGGGCGGTCCGGTCGACCACCTTGACCTTGATCTGCTGCTCGAGATTGCGCAGTTGGGACGGGGACAGCTCGCCGTCGCAGATGACCGTGTCCGCGCCGGTCATGACGACCACGTCGCGAAGCTCGTGGACCTTGCCGCGGCCGATGAAGGTGGCGGCGTCGGGCTGTTTCCGTCGTTGGATCAGGCCCTCGAGGACCTGGGAGCCGGCGGTCTCGGCAAGAGCGGCCAGCTCGGTGAGTGAATTGTCGGCATCTTCGACACTGCCCTCGGTCCACACCCCGACCAACACGACCCGTTCGAGTCGCAACTGGCGGTACTCGACCTCGGTGACGTCGGTCAGCTCGGTGGAAAGACCGGCCACCCGCCTGAGCGAGTGCCGCTCCTCGAGCTCCAGGTCCCCGGTGGTGGGATCCAGCTCGTCAAGGACGGGTGTCTGGTACGTGTTTCGCAAAAGGTGACCTCCTACGTTCGATCGTGGCACGTCACGAGAGCGAACGCATCCGCATAACTCCACCTGACCCATCAGTAACCACCGAGCGGTGAGCCGTTATTCCACAAGAGCGACAATCTGAGGACTTCACCCACCAACGTCGGAGGGAACACCGTGGTGACCACCCGCCTGCCGAGCGCAGGATTCTCGATCACGATCCGAATCGCCGTTACCGCGGACGCCTCGTCCATCGGACGACTCACCACCTGTGTGGGTGAAGCCGGCGCGATCGTGACGGCGCTGGACGTGGTGGACTCCGACCCCACCCACGTCCTGGTCGACCTCACCTGCGACACCGCCGACGCCGCGCACGCCGATCAGGTCGTCAAGCAGCTCGAGGAACAGGACGGCGTCGACGTCCGCAAGGTGTCGGACCGCACGTTCCTGCTGCACCTGGGCGGCAAGATCGAGGTGTCGTCGAAGGTCGCGCTCCGCAACCGTGACGAGCTGTCCCGGGCGTACACCCCCGGGGTGGCCAGGGTCTGCATGGCGATCGCGGAGAACCCGGCGGACGCCCGGCGCCTCACCATCAAGCGCAACACGGTCGCCGTGGTCAGCGACGGTTCGGCCGTCCTGGGCCTGGGCAACATCGGTCCGGCCGCGGCCATGCCGGTGATGGAGGGCAAGGCCGCGCTGTTCAAGCGGTTCGGCGGTGTGGACGCCTGGCCCGTGGTGCTCGACACCCAGGACACCGACGAGATCGTCGCGATCGTCAAGGCGATCGCGCCGGCCTACGGCGGCATCAATCTGGAGGACATCGCGGCACCGCGGTGCTTCGAGATCGAGGCGCGGCTGAAGGAACTGCTGGACATCCCGGTCTTTCACGACGATCAGCACGGCACCGCGATCTGCGTGCTGGCGGCACTGACCAACGCGCTGCGGGTGGTCGGCAAACGGATGCAGGACGTCAAGGTCGTCGTGTCCGGGGCCGGTGCGGCCGGTACCGCGATCATGAAACTGCTCATGCGCCAGGGCGTGGGCGACATCATCGCGTACGACCGGAAGGGTGCCCTGCACCGCGGCATGCCCGGCCTGAACGAGTCGATGCAGTGGCTGGCCGAGAACACCAACAAGGAGAACTACGCCGGCGACCTGCCCGGTGCGATCGTCGGCGCGGACGTCTTCATCGGGGTCTCCGCACCGAACCTGCTCACCGGCGACGACATCGCGAAGATGGCGGAGAAGTCGATCGTGTTCGCGATGGCCAACCCGGATCCGGAGGTCGACCCGCGCGAGGCCCGCAGGCACGCGGCGATCGTCGCGACCGGCCGCTCCGACCAGCCCAACCAGATCAACAACGTGCTGGCCTTCCCGGGTGTGTTCCGCGGCATGCTGGACGCCGCCGCCGAGGAGTTCACCGAGGAGATGGCGCTGGCCGCGGCCCGGGCCATCGCCGACGTGGTCGGTGAGGACAAGCTCAACCCCACGGTCATCATCCCGAGCGTCTTCGACCCCCGGGTCACCCCGGCGGTCGCGGCGGCGATCCGGGCGATCGTCCGGGGCGGTCCGGTCCCGGCCAACCCCGCGGCGGTTCCGGAGAGCGAACTCGACAAGGCCCCGGAGACGACTTTCTGAAAACCTTCCGCGGGTACGTCCATCGCGCACCCGATCGTGGTGACCTGCGGCGCCCAGCGCGCCGCGGGTCACCACACGGCCGGGGTCAGGCGCTGGCCCAGCCGGTCAGCTCCCCCACCAGGTCGGTGATCAGCCCGGCCACGCCCGCGTCCACAAGCGGGCGCCACTGGGCGATGTCGTTGGGGGTCCACGGCATCACGCCGACCCCGGCCGCGGTGAGCGCGGCCATCGTCTCCGGCCCGTGCAGCACGTCGTCCACGGGCGGATTGCACCAGACGACGCCCAGCTCACGGGAGAGCTCGACGGTCTCCGCGTCGAACCGGAACAGCAGCAGGCCACGACGTACCTCGGGAGCCACGTCGCGGACCTTGCGGACCACGTCGGCGTCGAAGCTCTGCACCACGGCCCGGCCCAGCAGGTCGCGCTCGGCGAGCTGGGCGACGACCGATTTCACCTCGTCGAGGGTGGCCGGCGGCTTGATCTCGACGAGCAGTTCGACCGGCTCGGGCGCGAGCAGGTCGAGCGTCTCGGCAAGCGACGGCACCCGAAGGCCGGCGAACCCGGGACCGAACCAGGACCCGGCGTCGAGTACGGCCACCTCGTCCCAGGTCAGGTCCCAGACCCGGCCGCTGCCGTTCGTGGTGCGGTTCACCGTGCGGTCGTGGATCACCACCGGCACGCCGTCGCGGGTCACCCGGACGTCGAACTCGACGACCGTGGCACCGGCCCGGACCGCGGCGGCGAAGGCCGGCAGCGTGTTCTCGGGCGCGACGGTGGAATAGCCCCGGTGCGCCACCCGGGCCAGCAGGTTGTCGGCCGGCATCAGAGCACGGCCGCCGGGTCGACCTCGCCGTCGGCGACCAGCACCGCCGGGCCCTCCAGCCACCAGGCGCCGTCCGCGTCGGCGGTGACGATCACCCGGCCGCCGAGCACGTCCACCGCCACCGAACCGGTCGGGAGGCCGGCATCGCGCAGCGCCACCGCGCCGACCGCCAGCGCACCCGTGCCGCACGACTGGGTCTCGCCGGAGCCGCGCTCGTGCACCCGCATGCGGACGTGCAGGTCCACGCCGTCGAGTGGCTCGGCGGACTCGACGAACTCCACGTTCACCCCGGCGGGGAAGATCTTCCGGTCGTGCAGCGGTGCCGTGGTCAGGTCGAGGGCGGTCAGTTCCACCCCGTCGTGCAGGCCGCAGACCAGGTGCGGGTTCCCGCAGTCGACCGCGACTCCGGGGACGGTCAGGGCTCCGATGGTCGCGGTGCTTCCCGCGTACACCCGGGGGGTCGTCATCCGTGCGCTGATCGTGCCGTCACCGACGACGGTGACCAGCACACCGGCCCGGGTCGCCACCGCGAGGCCCGCCGGGCCGGGCGTGGCCAGGCCCTTCTCCAGCAGATAGCGGACGAAGACCCGCAGGCCGTTGCCGCACATCTCGGCGATCGAGCCGTCGCTGTTGTGGTAGTCCATGAACCACTCGGCCTCGCCGGCGTGGCCGGCGGCCTCCGGGTGCTTGGCGCTGCGCACCACCCGGATCACGCCGTCACCGCCGATGCCCCGCCGTCGGTCGCAGAGCGCCGCGACGAGTGCGGGTGTCAGCTCCAGCTCGCCGTCGGGATCGGGGAGCAGGACGAAGTCGTTACTGGTTCCATGGCCCTTGGTGAAACGCACGCGGCCCATCATCGCGCAAGGTCCAGGGCATCCGCCAACAGCTTCGGCGCCGCGCCGTCGAGCCAGGTGATCGAGGGGTCCCGGCGGAACCAGGAGCGCTGACGGCGTACGAACCGGCGGGTGCCCTGCACCGTGTCGGCTCTGGCCTGCTCCTCGGTGAACACGCCGTCGATCTGGGCGAGGGCCTGCTGGTAACCGAGCGCGCGCGACGCGGTGCGCCCCTCCCGGATGCCGTGCAGGCCGCGGACCTCGTCGATCAGCCCGGCCGCCCACATCTGATCCACCCGCAGCGCGATCCGCTCGTCGAGCTCGGCGGTGTCCCGGTCGACGCCGATCTGCACCGACTCGTAGACGGGCCGCGGGTCCGGCAGCGAAGCGGTGAAGGGCCGGCCGGTCAGCTCGATCACCTCGAGCGCGCGGACGATGCGCCGGCCGTTGCTCGGCAGGATCTTCGCGGCCGCCTCCGGGTCGCGCTCGGCGAGCCGGGCGTACAGCGGGCCGGTGCCGGTCCCGGCGAGTTCCTCCTCGAGGCGGGCCCGGATCGCCGGATCGGTACCGGGGAACTCGAAGTCCTCCAGCACCGCGCGGACGTAGAGGCCGGAACCACCGACGAGCAGCGGCACCCGGCCGCGCGCGTGGATGTCGTCGATCGCGGCGCGGGCCAGCCGCTGGTATTCGGCGACCGCGGCGGGTTCGGTCACGTCCCAGATGTCGAGCAGATGATGCGGTACGCCCTCGCGCTCGGCCGGGGTGAGCTTGGCCGTGCCGATGTCCATCCCCCGGTAGAGCTGCATGGAGTCGGCGTTGACCACCTCGCCGCCCAGCTCGTGGGCTAGCGCGATGCTCAGAGCCGACTTGCCGGCGGCCGTGGGACCGACGACGGTGAGGACTCGCAGACCTGTCCGGAACGGCACGAACCCACCGTAGGACACCGTTGTGTCACGGTCGTCAGCGGGAGCTTTCCCCTAACCGGGTTGGACCTGTGACAATGCGCGAGAAAGAATGCCGATGAGAAGTTGGCATTCAGACTGCGCCGTGGCGGTGGCCGCAGGCCCGGTTCGGGCCGGTGACGCCGGGAGAACGAGGATGAGCTCATGAACGACTGGACGGCCTTCGGGCGCGTGGATGCCGACGGCACCGTGTACGTGAAGACCGCTGAGGGCGACCGGGTGGTCGGCTCCTGGCAGGCGGGCACCCCTGAAGAGGGGCTGGCCCACTTCGCCCGGCGATTCGCCGATCTGGTGACCGAGGTCGAGCTCGTCGAGGCTCGCCTCAAGTCGGGCGCAGCGGACGCGGCCCACTCCCTGAGCAGTGTCAAGCGGCTGCGCACGACGCTCGACGAGGCCCACGTGGTGGGTGACATCGACGGTCTCGCCACCCGCCTGGACCGGCTCGCCACGCTCGCCGAGGAGAAGGCCGGCGAGGCCCGCGCGGCCCGCGAGGTCGCCCGCACCGAGGCCCTGGCCCGCAAGACGGCGCTGGTCGAGGAGGCGGAGACGATCGCCGCCGACGCCACCGGCTGGAAGACCGCCGGCGACCGGCTCAAGGAGATCCTCGACGAGTGGAAGACCATCCGCGGCGTCGACAAGAAGACCGACGGTGAGCTGTGGAAGCGGTTCGCCGCCGCCCGGGACGGCTTCACCCGCCGTCGCGGTGCACACTTCGCCACTCTCGACGGTCAGCGCAAGCAGGCGCAGACCGCCAAGGAGGAGCTGGTCAAGGAGGCGGAGGCGCTGGCCGAATCGACCGAGTGGTCGAGCACGGCGAACCGGCTCAAGGACCTCATGACGGAGTGGAAGGCTGCGCCGCGCGCCGCCAAGGAGGCCGAGCAGCGCCTCTGGGAACGCTTCCGCGCCGCCCAGGACGCGTTCTTCACCAGGCGCAGCGAGGTCTTCTCCGCCCGTGACGCGGAGTACCAGGGCAACCTGGAGAAGAAGCAGGCCATCCTCGCCGAGCTCGAGGCGGTCGACGTCGACGCGGACGCCCGCGCCGCGCAGAACAAGCTGCGTGACGCCCAGGCCGCGTGGCACGAGGCCGGCCGGGTGCCGCGGGAGGCCTCCGCCTCGCTGGACCGGCGCTGGCGGGCCGCCGAGGAGCGGATCCGGGTGGCGATGGACTCGGCGTGGCGCAAGACCAGCCCGCAGGACAACCCGCTGCTGCGCCAGATGCGCGAGCAGGTCGCCGAGGCCGAGCAGCGTCTCGAGCGGGCGAAGGCGGCCGGCGACAACCGCCGCATCAAGGAGGCCGAGCAGGCGCTCGCCTCCAAGAAGCAGTTCCTCGCTCTGGCCGAGCAGGCCAACTGAGGTTCCCGCCGAGCGAGCCGACTGAAGTTCCGGCCGAGCAGGCCGACTGACGTTCCAGCCGGGGTGGCGGGCTGTCGAGCCCGCCGCCCCGGCTTCTTCGTGCCCGGGTATCCGTGCGGCCGGGGTTCTTCACAGCCCGCACAGGGTGGCCAGCTCGGCCGGGTCGGCGTTGCCGCCGGTGCACACGACCGCCACCCTCTTGCCGTGGAACAGGTCGGGCCGGCTCAGCACCCCGGCCAGCGCGGCCGCCCCGGCCCCTTCGGCGAGGGTGTGCGCCGCGGTCGCCAGCACACTTCTCGCCCCGGTGATCTGCTCGTCGGTCACCAGCAGGAAGTCGGCGAGACGATCCCGCATCAGGCTCTGCGGCAGCGCGAAGCCCCGGCCGGTGGCCAGTCCGGCGGCGCGGGTGCGGTTGGGGCGTTCGACGAGCTCGCCGGAACGCCAGGAGTCGTGCGCGGCCGGCGAGGCCGACGATTGGACGGCGATGACCGCGCAGCGGGGTGCCAGTCCGGCGGCGACGAGACAGGCCGCGGCGGCGCCGGTCCCGCTGCCGACCGGGACGACGATCGCGTCGAGGTCGGGGCGTTGTTCCAGGATCTCCAGATAGACGGTGCCGACCCCGGCCAGCAGCTCGGGCGTGTCCCCCGGGCTGATCAGACGGGCCCCGGTCTCGGCGGCGTACTCGCGGGCGTGCCGTTCGGCCGCTTCCAGGCTGTCGCCGGTGCGGACCGCCCGGGCGCCCCAGCCCTCGACCGCCGCCGCCTTGCTCTCCGGTGTGCCGGCCGGCATGACGACCGTGCACTTCGACCCGAAGACATGCCCGGCGTACGCGAGCGACTGGGCGTGGTTACCGGTGGACCAGGTGACCGTCCCGCGTTCCCGGTCGGCCGGGCTCATCCCGGCCAGCAGGGTCAGGCCGCCGCGCACCTTGAAGGCTCCGACCGGCTGGGTGTTCTCGTGCTTGACCAGCACCGAGGCGCCGGCAGCTCGGTCCAGCAGCGGATAGGACCACATCGGTGTGGGCGGCAGGTGGTCGCGGAGCAGATCGCGGGCGGCGCGGATGTGGTCGAGGGTGAGTTCCATGCCTTCGATGGTCGGCCCCGGACCGGCCATAGGTCCAATGTCAGTGTTCTCTAAAACCCATAGACCACGTTGATACATTGACGCCATGCTCGACGTCACCCGGCTGACCGTGCTGGTCGCCCTCGCCCGGCACGGTTCGGTCACGGCAGCCGCGCGGGCCCTGCACTACGCCCAGCCGTCGGTGAGCCACCACTTGGCCCGGCTCGAGGCCGAGACCGGCACACGGCTGCTGCAGCGGGCCGGTCGTGGCGTGCGGCTCACCGAGGCGGGGCGTCTGCTCGCCGACCGGGCCGAGGAGATCCTGGGCCGGCTCACGGCCGCCGAGGCGGAGCTGGCCGAGCTGACCGGGCTGCGCGCCGGGCGGGTCCGGCTGGCCGCGTTCCCGTCGGCGCTCGGCACGTTCGTCCCGGTGGCCGCGGCGGGATTCGTCGCCGCCCATCCGGGCGTCGATCTGCGCTTCGTCGAGGCCGAGCCGCCTGACGCGGTCCGGCTGCTACGGGGTGGCGAAGTGGAGGCCGCCCTCGTCTTCAGCCACCCCGGCGAACCGTTCCCGGAGCTGGCGGGCCTGCGGCACGAGCCACTGCTGGAGGAGCCGACCTGCCTGGTCGTCCCGGCGGACCGGCCGGGCGACCGGCTGACCGACCACCGGGACCGGCCGTGGATCGGCGGGTGCGAGAAGTGCCGCGACCGGCTTGTCAGCGCCTGCGCGGCGGACGGCTTCACGCCGGACATCCGGTTCACCACCGACGACTACGTGGCGGTGCAGGCGCTGGTCGCCGCCGGGATGGGCGCCACCACCCTGCCCGCCCTGGCGCTGGCGGCCCACCGCGATCCACGGGTGCGGGTGGTCCCGCTGCCCGGCCCCGGCCGGCAGGTGTCGATCGCTCTGCCCGGCGACCCGCCGGACCCGCCGGCCACGGCCGCCTTACTCGCGCAGCTCAGGGCGGCGGTCGCTTCGACACTTCACACCGATCTCGGGAGTTCGCGGCCGGCTCGAGCTGCGCCGTCCTGACCTCCGCGAGCCCCTGAACCGCAAGTCACCCCGCTTCAACCGCGTAGTGATAGCGGTCCGATCCACCCCACACATCCCCACGCGGGGACGCTCCGCCCGCACCGTGATGACCTACGCCCACCGGCAAGCCGTAGATCACCACACGGGGGCGCGCCCGCCGTAAGTCACCGCGCGCCTGCCGGCCAGCCACAAGTCACCACGCGGGGCGTAACGCCGGGAGCGTGGCGACCTGGGTTCACATCGCGCCGCAGCTCACCCCGTGAGTGGAGGATGCGATGGCGGCACACCTCCGGAGAGCTGCCGCGCAGGCGATCGGCGGCCGGAGCGACGACGTCAACGAGCGCGACGTCGCACTAGAAACTCACCAGATCAACGGTGACGGAGGTCAGAGGGCGCAGCCGTCGGTGGCGGGCGGCAGCGGGGCGGGGACGCCGATGCTGGGCAGGCCCAGCGAGACGCCCTTCAGTTTCGGGGTTCGGCCGGCCTCGAAGGCGTCGCCGGCACGCGTCCGGCGGTGACTCAGCGGATCGCCGTCCGCGTTCAGGTGGTGCGGGGCGGCGTAAGTGATCACCGTCTCGACGATGTCGCCGGGACGCGGAGCCCGGTCACCGGTCAGGTCGCCGGTGGCGAAGTGCACCAGGCGGCCGTCCCGGGCCCGGCCGCTCATCCGGCCGGTGCGCTCGTCCTTGCGGCCCTCACCGACCGCGACCAGGACCTCGACCTTCTCGCCGACCAGCTTCTTGTTCTCCGACCACGTGATGTCCTCGAGCGTGGCGATCAGCCGGTTGTAGCGGTCCTGGACGACCGCCTTGGGAACCTGCTCCTCCATGGTCGCGGCGGGCGTGCCGGGCCGCTTGGAGTACTGGAAGGTGAACGCGCTGGAGAACCGGGCCCGGCGGACCACCTCGAGAGTCTGCTCGAAGTCCTCCTCGGTCTCGCCCGGGAAGCCGACGATGATGTCGGTGGTGATCGCGGCGTCCGGCATGGCGGCCCGGACCTTCTCGATGATGCCCAGGTATTTCTCCTGGCGGTAGCTGCGGCGCATGGCCTTGAGCACGGTGTCGGACCCGGACTGCAGCGGCATGTGCAGCGAGTGGCACACGTTCGGCGTCTCGGCCATCGCGGCGATCACGTCGTCGGTGAAGTCCTTCGGGTGCGGGCTGGTGAACCGGACCCGCTCCAGGCCCTCCACCTCACCGCACGCGCGCAGCAGCTTGCCGAAGGCGAGCCGGTCACCGAACTCGACGCCGTAGGAATTCACGTTCTGCCCGAGCAGGGTCACCTCGAGGACACCCTCGGCGACCAGCGCGCGGACCTCGGCCAGGATGTCACCGGGACGGCGGTCCTTCTCCTTGCCGCGCAGGCTCGGCACGATGCAGAAGGTGCAGGTGTTGTTGCAACCCACCGAGATCGAGACCCATCCGGCGTACGTCGACTCGCGCTTGGTCGGCAGCGTGGAGGGGAAGACCTCGAGCGACTCGAGGATCTCGACCTGCGCCTCCTCGTTGTGCCGGGCGCGTTCGAGCATGGCGGGCAGGGAGCCGATGTTGTGGGTGCCGAAGACGACGTCGACCCAGGGCGCCTTCTTGACGATGTCGCCCTTGTCCTTCTGGGCGAGACAGCCACCGACCGCGATCTGCATTCCGGGGTTCTTCAGCTTGGTCGGGCGCAGGTGGCCGAGGTTTCCGTAGAGACGGTTGTCGGCGTTCTCGCGTACCGCACAGGTGTTGAAGACCACGACGTCAGCGGCGTCCGTGTCGGCGGCGCGCACGTAGCCGGCGTCCTCCATCAGGCCGGAGATCCGCTCGCTGTCGTGCACGTTCATCTGGCAGCCGTAGGTACGCACATCATAGGTGCGCGGGGTGCCCGCAGTCTCGGTAGTCATGGCAATTGACCAGGCTACCCCTTACGCTGCCGCGGGCCGCTCCGGAGTCGGCTCCGGTCGCCAGCGCGAACGGTGACAACCGGCCGGAGCGGCACAGGCCGGGTCGTAGCCGGTGCACGGCCGGACATGCCGCCGTTCCGGGCCGTCGTCGGTCTCCCGCTCGTCGACGTGCACCGGCCTCAGCGTGCCGTCGGGCTCGGCGAGCACGTACCGCGTCGGATTCAGCGTGTCGTCGGGAAGCAGGATCGCGGCACCCAGCCGGACCGCGACGGCGCTCGCGATGGTCTCCTCGGCGACGCCGGCGGGCGTCACGTAGACGTCGACCACGGTCGGGAAGTCCCCACCGACGTGATAGACGTCGCAGAGCAGTTCCGCGCCGGGCACCATGCCGTGCACGGGCCGTTCCAGAGCGCCGGCCAGTGCGCCCATGACCCGGTCCGCATCGACACGGCCGGATACGCACCAGTTCCACGGGCCCTCCGCCATAAAGTCCATGGTCTGGACCCCTCTCTCAGCGCATTGGCTGTGTTACCGCTCCGTGACCATTCTCGACACATTCCGATACGGAGCGACCCCTAGGGTGTGTCCATTCGAGTGAACCGAGAACGAGTGGATGGACCAGGGGTGACAGGCGAGGCTCTCATCGTTCTGGAGAACGTCAACAAGTGGTTCGGCCCGTTGCACGTGCTACAGGACGTGGATTTGTCTGTCGCGCGCGGCGAGGTGGTGGTCGTCATCGGACCCTCCGGGTCCGGTAAGTCCACGCTGTGCCGCGCCATCAACCGGCTGGAGCCGATCGACTCCGGCACGATCACTTTCGACGGGCGTCCCCTTCCGGCGGAAGGCCGGGCTCTGGCCCGGCTACGCAGCGAAGTCGGCATGGTGTTCCAGTCCTTCAACCTCTTCGCGCACAAGACCATCCTGCAGAACGTGATGCTGGGCCCGGTCAAGGTGCGCAAGGAGAAGGCCGCCGTGGTCCGCGACCGCGCCATGGGGCTTCTGGAGAGGGTGGGCATCGCCAACCAGGCGGACAAGTACCCGGCTCAGCTCTCCGGCGGCCAGCAGCAGCGCGTCGCGATCGCGCGGGCGCTCGCCATGCAGCCCAAGGCGCTGCTCTTCGACGAGCCGACCAGCGCGCTGGACCCGGAGATGGTCGGCGAGGTGCTGGACGTCATGACCTCGCTGGCGCGCGAGGGCATGACCATGGTGGTCGTCACTCACGAAATGGGTTTCGCCCGGCACGCCGCCGATCGCGTCGTCTTCATGGCCGACGGCCAGCTCGTCGAGCAGGCTGCGCCGGAGGAGTTCTTCGCGAACCCGCGCAGCGACCGGGCCCGGGACTTCCTTTCCAAGATCCTCACGCACTGATGCGCCCTCAGGGCCGCCACACGACGGTGGCCCTGATCGAAAAGGAGATGAAGTATGCGTTTCACTCGTGCAGCCGTTGTGGCCACCGCCGCGGCTCTGACCTTCGGCCTGACCGCGTGTGGCGGCGAGGACGCCGGATCCGGTGGTGACACCGCCACCGCCAAGACCTTCGCCGCGGGCAGCACCATGGAGCGGCTCTACAAGGCCCAGGCGATCAAGGTCGGCACCAAGTTCGACCAGCCGGGCTTCGGCCTCAAGGGCCTCTCCGGCAAGCCCGAGGGCTTCGACGTCGAGGTCGCGAAGATCATCGTCAAGGAGCTCGGCATCCCCGCCGACAAGATCGAGTGGGTCGAGACCACCTCGAAGGTCCGCGAGGACGCCATCGTGAACAACAACGTCGACTTCATCGTGGCGACGTACACGATCAACGACAAGCGCAAGGAGCGCATCGCGTTCGCCGGGCCGTACTACGAGGCCGGCCAGAACATCCTGGTCAAGGCGGACGACACGACGATCACCGGGCCTGACTCGTTCAAGGCCGGCGACAAGAAGGTCTGCTCGGTCACCGGCTCCACCCCGGCCGAGAAGATCAAGGAGTCGGTCAAGGACGTCGCCGCTCAGGTGGTGCTCTTCGACACCTACGACAAGTGCGTCGCCGCCCTCGAGGGTGGCCAGGTCAACGCCGTGACCACCGACAACGTCATCCTTCTCGGCTACATCGCCAAGAACGAGGGCAAGTACAAGCTGGCCGGCGACAACTTCACCAAGGAGCCGTACGGCATCGGCGTGAAGCTCGAGGACAAGGACTTCCGGACCTTCATCAACGACACGCTGGAGAAGGCCTACGCCGACGGCAGCTGGAAGAAGGCCTGGGACGACACCGCCGGCAAGTTCGGCGCCGAGCTGGGCACCGCCCCGGCCGTCAACCGTTACTGATCCATCAGCTGATCCGGGGAGCTTCCGCCCGTGAGTGTGTTGGTAGACAAGTTCGACGTCTTCGCGGGCGGTTTCTGGCTCACCTTCCAGATCTGCGTGCTCGCCGCGATCGGCGCCCTCATCCTGGGCGCCGTCGTGGCGGTGCTCCGCATCTCACCGGTGCCGCCGCTGCGCGCGGTCGGCACCGCCTACGTCACGATCTTCCGTAACATGCCGCTGACCGTGGTCATGTTCTTCTCCGCGTTCGCGTTGCCGGCCCTCGGCTCCAACGCGGACTTCCTGCGGGTCCCCGGGCTCGATGTGGTCTTCACCCGGCTCGGTACGGACCTGCCGTACTTCCGCTTCGCCCTCATCGCGCTGACCCTGTACACCGCCGCGTTCGTCTGCGAGGCGCTGCGGTCCGGGATCAACGCGGTGCCGCCCGGCCAGGCCGAGGCGGCCCGCTCGCTCGGGCTGACCTTCGGGCAGAACCTGCGCCACGTGGTGCTGCCGCAGTCCTGGAAGGCCTCGATCGTCCCGCTCGGTTCAGTCATCATCGCGATGATCAAGAACTCCGCACTGATCGGCTTCTTCGGTGTCGTCGGCGACCTGTCGCAGAGCGCCGACCAGCTCACCTCGGCCGAGGGCTACGCCTTCATCCCCGTAGCCATCGGCATCTCGATCGGATATCTGATCATGACCGTCCCCCTGGGGGCCCTCCTGGACCGGATCGAGCAGCGACAGGCGGTGGCGACCCGATGACCAGCGTCCTCTACGACGTTCCCGGGCCGCGCCAGCGGCGCCTCACCCTGATTCTCAGCCTCGTCGCCACGGTCCTGGTGGCAGTCGGCGCCTACTACCTGATCTACCTGCCCCTGGACGAGAAGGGGCAGTTCTCGATGGAGCTGTGGGGGCCGCTGATCGACCCCTCGAACGAGAACTTCGTGCTCGTCTGGGAACGGATCTGGGTCGGCATCGAGAACACCCTGATCGCGGCCGCCCTGGCCATCGTCGCGTCGCTTGTCATCGGCACCCTGCTGGCGGTCCTGCGCCTGCAGCTCAAGAGCCTGGCCGGGCGCCGGTACGCGGGCCTGTCCGCCCCGGTCGCCTACCTGCTGCGCGGGCTCGGCAGCGGTCTGTCCGTACTCACCCGGGTCTGTGTCGAGGTCTTCCGGGGCCTTCCCGTGGTCATCACGATCTTCTTCGTGGCCCGGGGCTTCCCCGAGTTCGGCATCACCCTCGAGACGCTGTGGTACCTGGTGATCGGCCTGACCGTGTACAACGGTGTGGTCATCGCCGAGATCCTGCGCTCCGGCATGGAGGGCCTGCCGTTCGGCCAGCGGGAGGCGGCCGTCGCGATCGGCCTCTCCCCGTTCCAGACCACCACGCTGATCCTGCTGCCGCAGTCCTTCCGGATCATGCTTCCGGCGCTGATCAGCCAGCTCGTCGTGGTCCTCAAGGACACCTCGCTCGGCTTCATCATCAGCTACGAGGAAACGCTGAACATCGGCAAGCAGATCATCGGTGTGCTGAGCAACCCGATCCAGGTCTACTTCGTGATCGCGGTGCTCTTCATCCTGGTCAACTACTCGCTGTCGAAGCTCGCCCAGTACGTCCAGCGCCGGCTCGCCCGCGGCCGCAAGACCGCCGCACTCCCGGCGCAGAACCCGCCCCCCGCCGCTCTGATGAGCCAGGCAGAGGGCGCGGGCGGCGTCTGAGACGGAACGCGAAAGGGCTGTCACCCGCACGGGTGGCAGCCCTTCGTCAGTTCACGGCCGTCAGCGGGCCAGTTCGGTCACCCGGGACTCACGGACCACGGTGACGCGGATCTGGCCCGGGTAGGTCAGCTCCTCCTCGATCTGCTTCGCAACGTCACGGGCCAGCACGGCGGCACCGATGTCGTCGATGTCGTCGGGTCGCACCATCACCCGGATCTCGCGACCCGCCTGCATCGCGAACACCTTCTCCACGCCGGCCTTCCCGCCGGCGATCTCCTCGATGCGTTCCAGCCTTTTGACGTACGCCTCCAGGCTCTCCCGCCGCGCCCCCGGCCGCCCGCCCGAACAGGCGTCCGCGGCCTGTGTCAGCACCGCCTCGATGGTCTGCGGCGGCACCTCGTTGTGGTGCGCTTCGATGGCGTGGACGATGTCCTCGTGCTCGCCGTACTTGCGGGCCATGTCGGCGCCGATCAGCGCGTGGCTGCCCTCCACCTCGTGGGTGAGCGCCTTGCCGATGTCGTGCAGGAACGCCGCCCGCTTCATCGTCGGCACGTCCAGGCCCAGCTCGGCCGCCATGATGCCGGCGATGTGCGCGGTCTCCACCAGATGCTTCAGCACGTTCTGGCCGTAGCTCGTCCGGTATCGCAAGCGGCCCAGCAGCTTCACCAGCTCGGGGTGGATGTTCGTGATCCCGACGTCGACCAGGGCCTCCTCGGCCGCCCGGTCACAGAGCCGCTCCACCTCGTTCTTGGCACTGTCGAAGACCTCCTCGATCCGGTGCGGATGGATCCGGCCGTCAAGCACCAGCTTCTCCAGCGTCAGACGGCCCACCTCCCGGCGTACCGGATCAAAACAGGACAGCAGCACCGCTTCCGGAGTGTCATCGATGATCAGGTTGACGCCGGTGGTCGACTCGAACGCCCGGATGTTCCGGCCCTCACGGCCGATGATCCGGCCCTTCATCTCGTCACTCGGCAGATGCAGCACACTGACCACGCTCTCCGCGGTCTGCTCACTGGCGATCCGCTGGATGGCGTCGACCACGATGTGCCGGGCCCGGTTGTCGGCGGTGTTCTTCGCCTCGGTCTCGATGTCCCGGACCAGGATCGCGGCCTCCCGCTTCGCCTGCCCCTCGATCGCCTCGATCAGCTCGCCGCGCGCCGTGTCCGCAGTCAGCCCGGCGATCCGCTCCAGCTCACGGCGCCTCACCTCCTCGGACCGGGCCAGCTCCGACTCACGCTCGGCCAGCGCCGCCTCCCGCCGCGACAGATCCGACTCCAGAGCGGCGAGCCGGCGCTCCCGCTCTACCAGGCGCTCCACCTCCTCGCCGTGCAGCCGCTCCCGTTCGTCGATCCGGGCCGCCCGGCGCTCCACCTCCGCCGCCTGCTCCTTCACCGTGGCGTTGAGCAGCGCGATCTCCCGCTCCCCCGACCTGCGGGCCGCCGAACGCAATTGCTCGGCATCCGCCTCCGCCTGACGATGGGCATGCTCGAGAATCGTGTCGGCCTCGCTGTGCGCCGCCTCCAGAACCCGGCGAGCCTCGGCGCGGGCCGCATTCGCCTCCGCCTTCGCGGCGGCTGTCTCCGCCCGTACCGAAGCCGCCTTCGCATTCGCGTCCTCGACCTTGGCCTGGGCGTCGCCGACCGCCTGCTCCTGCTTCTCCTGGGCAACCTGCCGGTCGGAGTGCAACTGACGCAACGCACGCGCCCCGAGAAGAAGCCCGGCTATCACCAACACGGCAAGCACGATGATCGCAACCACGAGTACCCAGGTCACGGAGGTCATCTCGCCGCGTCTCCCTTCGCCGCCGGCGCGAAGCACACGCACGGGCTGTCTGCGGGATGCCCGACCAAGGCAGCTGACCGCGGGCGGCACCGGGCCCGGGTATCACGCGCTCCGCCTCCGGCCACCCCGAGCCTCCAGTCTCCGTCCGAACGGCTTCCGCCGCCCCGCTTACGCCCGCCGGCGCCCGTGGCGCCCGGTTCGACGCTCACGCGTGCGGCGGCCGCCGGCGGGGATGCCACCTTCGGCCGTGCCACCCGGTCCGGCTCCGCGGGGCCGGATGGTCCGGTCCGCTTCGCCTTCCGCGGCTACCTGCCCGCCTGCCAGGTCCGCCCGGACGGCGTGCCCTCCGGAGGCCCGGCCCGCCGGCCTGGTCGGTCCGCCTGGGTACGGGCTCGTCCCGGCGGTCGGCTCACCTGATGGTGTGCCTCGTCGCCGGACCAGCCGCCTCAGCGGTGGACCGGGCCCGGGTTTCGGCTGTTGCCCGGCTCGGCTGTCGCCAGGATCAGCTTTCACCGGCTCGGCTGTCGTCCGGCTGGGCTGTCGCCTGGCTCGGCATGGGCCGGACCGGTCGTCGGCTCGGCTGTCACCGTGCATCCGGAATCAGCAGTCGCGCGTGAGTTCCGCGTTTCTACCGACCTCGAAGGGTCTCGAGATGCTCCAGCCGAAGGTGCCGATGGGCCACGCCCCCCATGATCACTATGTGCCCATGGGTGCGGCGCTGCCCTGCGAAGCCTTGCCACCGCGGTCGTCTCACTGGACGGAAGCTCGTCACAGTCCGTGGGATATGACGATGTCTCGAGCGAACGATGTCGCCCGAGACCCCATCTGATCTCCCGGCCGGTCACGGATGCCCCGCCAGCGAGCCACCCGTCGGCCGCTCGAATCAGGAGTATGTGGAGTTGTGGGGTTAACCGCAGGTATGTCGCGCCGTCAGCCACGCGGTCAGCGGCTGACGGAGACCTCACCTGGACCAAATCTGCCCAAGTGATGCCGTAATGTAATGCGATCTATGTTGTGCCTGTTGCATGCGATGGTCGAACAAACCTTGTGTAACGCGAGGCTAGGTCGCAAGGACCGCTTCGGTCAAGGACTCATGATTCGGCAGCGGATAGGACGTACGGCACAGAGTTGCTTACGCCCAGCTCACGATCCCACGGGACATATCCTGACGTTCCATGCGATCACACCCAGCCGATCGAGTGATCTCCCATTATTGCCGCCACCCTCACCACCGAACGCGTGACACGAAGCGTGACATCACTTGAAGGTTACGCAGCGTGTCAGCCGCCACGTCCCCTACGCCGTCGCGGGAATCGGGCCGAACAGCGCCCAGAAGAACTTTCCTCACATCATGACTATATCGGCCTGCACCCTGGCCACCGGCTGCAACGGCGCTGCTTACGACCACGTCTGCTGCCGCCTACACCCCTGATGGCTATCGGTGGCCTTCTCCTCCTCCCGTCCACAGCTCTGCGGCGTCAGACTCGGCCGCTGTCACCGGCGACAGACCGTCGAGGGGCTACCCACGGGCGGCCTGACGGGTGGCAACCCGTTCACACGCGGGTTCCGCCTCAATCGGACTGCTGAATCTCAGTCCGCCGGCATCTCGACACCCGTCCGGCATCTTGTAGGCGATCCGGCATGCTGCGGGCGATCCGGCATCCTGCAGGCAATCCGGCGCCTTGACGGCCCTCCGGGCATTGCAGCATGGGCTGCGGCAGGCTTTCGACAAACCAACGGCCGGCAAAGAAGGCCGGTCCGGCATCACGGCATCCGGCCTCGCAAGCCTCGGCCTCGCCGACACGACGGCCGGCCCGCAACTCAGGCACTCACGGCCCGGCCCGCAACTCAGGCACTCACGGCCCGGCCCGCAACTCAGGCACTCACGGCCCGGCCCGCGACCACCGAGATCCAAGGGGATCTCAGCGGGCCGAGCACGGTGAAGCGGACTCACGGCTGCCGACGATTGCAGCCGTCGGACGCTGACTGCTCAGGACTCGGGGCCGCCAGCCTCGTCAGCAAGGGCGTCGGCATCGAGCGCCTCGGCGAACTCGGCGGCCTCGGCGTCACGGGCGGCCAGCGCGTCCTTCACAGCGCGGATGGCCACCCCGGCCGGGTAACCCTTGCGGGCGAGCATCCCGACGAGGCGACGGAAGATCGCATCCGGGGTGCCCGAAGCGGTGCGCAGCTTGCGGTCGACCAACGCCCGCGCGGCCTCGGCCTCCGCCTCGTCGTCGACAGCCTCCAGTGCCTCGCCGGCTACTTCCGGGTCGACACCACGCTGGCGCAGCTCGTTGGCCAGTGCCCGCCGGGCAAGCCCTCGGCCATGATGCCGGCTGGACACCCAGGCCCTGGCGAAGGCCGCATCGTCGATGATCCCGACCTCGTCATAGCGGTCGAGAACCTCGGCGATGACCTCCTCGGAGATCTCCTTGCGGAGCAATGCCTTGGCGAGCTCGGCACGGGTCCGTGGACGGACCGCCAGCTGGCGCAGACAGATCTCCCGGGCGACCTCGGCCTCGCTCCGCGGTGGCTCACTCCGGCCGCGGATCCGGCCGTCCTGGTCGCGCTGCGGCTCTCCACCGCTCGGCGGACCTTCACCGCTCGGTGGCTCTTCACCACCGGGGCGGCCGCGGCGCCCGGAGGAACGCCGTGGCTCCGCGGCAGCGTCGTCCGATGCCATGCCGGCGCCGGCCCTGGGCGGGATGGCATCCCATCCTCGCCCGGACCGTGCGCCGCGCCGTCCAGCCATTGCGGTCTACCGGATCAGAAGTCGACCGGCGGCAGCTCGGGGCCGCCGGCGGCGTCGCTCGTGCCGGCCTGACCGACACCGAGCTTCTCCAGGATTTTCTTCTCGATCTCGGCGGCCACGTCGGGGTTCTCCTTGAGGAACTCCCGAGCCTTCTCCTTGCCCTGACCGAGCTGGTCGCCGTCATACGTGTACCAGGCGCCGGACTTGCGGATGATGCTCTGCTCGACGCCGACGTCGATGAGCGAACCCTCCCGCGAGATGCCCTTGCCGTACATGATGTCGAACTCGGCCTGCTTGAACGGCGCGGCCACCTTGTTCTTGACGACCTTGACCCGGGTCCGGTTGCCGACGACGTCGGTGCCGTCCTTCAGGCTCTCGATCCGCCGGACGTCAAGGCGCACCGACGAGTAGAACTTCAGCGCGCGGCCACCGGTCGTGGTCTCGGGCGAGCCGAACATCACGCCGATCTTCTCGCGCAGCTGGTTGATGAAGATCGCGGTCGTGCCCGCGTTGCTCAGGATGCCGGTGATCTTCCGGAGCGCCTGACTCATCAGGCGGGCCTGGAGACCGACGTGGCTGTCGCCCATTTCACCCTCGATCTCGGCACGCGGCACGAGGGCGGCGACCGAGTCGATGACGATGATGTCGAGGGCGCCGGACCGGATCAGCATGTCCACGATCTCGAGTGCCTGCTCACCGGTGTCCGGCTGCGAGATGAGGAGAGCGTCGGTGTCGACGCCGAGCGCCCGTGCGTAGTCCGGGTCGAGCGCGTGCTCCGCGTCGATGAACGCCGCGATGCCGCCGGCCTTCTGCGCGTTGGCCACGGCGTGCAGGGCGACCGTGGTCTTACCGCTCGACTCCGGGCCGTAGATCTCGATGACCCGGCCGCGCGGCAGGCCGCCGACGCCAAGCGCCACATCGAGGGCGATGGAGCTGGTGGGGATGACGGCGGTCTGCACGACCGGCCGCTCCCCGAGCCTCATCACCGAGCCCTTGCCGAACTGCTTGTCGATCTGTGCCAGCGCCAGCTCGAGCGCTTTCTCCCGATCAGGTCCTACCGCCATTCCTGCCACCCCTGTATTCGACTTCGTGCTCTTCGTCGACGAGCTTTTGTTCACCACGGTCGACACGTTAGGCGAGGGGTACGACAAAAATCCTCCGCCCTGTCGTGTGCTGTGGATGACCGAGCCGCTGTGGACAATAGCCGAACACCTGTACGACGATCGAGTGACACGCCAGAACATGCGTACGAAAGGCAGCTCAGCGCAGTCGCGAGGGCACTCGATCGGGGTATGCCGCCACCACCGCGCGCCATATAGTAGCGGTGTCGATACCCTGAGTGATTGCTTCGTCTATGGTCCGCCCGCCGAGCTCCGTGAAGGCGTGATCGGCCGCGATGCTGCGGGCGTAAACAGAGCCGAAACTCTGCTCCAGGCGTGCCCAGAAATCTGTCAACCGCACCCGGAAAGGTTACCCACGTCGGCTCCCGCCGAACTCAGGCGACCGCCGCGGCCGCCACCCGCAGATCGTCGACGAGCCCGCGGTAGGCGGTCTCCCGATCGTCGGCCCGCAGCACGGCGGACGGATGGATGGTGGCGAGCGCCTGGATTTCCTCCACCGGGAAGTCCTCCGGATGCTGGGCGGAGGCCGGCCAGGGCATCAGCTGCCCGCGTGACTTCGTGACCCGGAACGACGGACCGAGCAGCGCCTTGCCCGCCGTCGCACCGAGAATCACCACGAGCTTCGGCTTGAGCAGCGAGAACTCGGACACCAGCCAGGGCCGGCAGGCGGTGATGTGGGCCGGTCCGGGGTTCTGATGGATCCGCCGGCTGCCGCGCAGCTCGAAGCGGAAGTGTTTGACCGCGTTGGTGATGTAGAGCTCACCCGGGTCGATCCCGGCGTCGTCCACTGCCTCCCGGAGCAGCCGGCCGGCCGGGCCGACGAACGGCAGGCCGTGCCGGTCCTCGACATCGCCGGGCTGCTCACCCACGAAGACGATCTTCGCGTGCGGCGCCCCGCGGCCGAACACGGTCTGGGTCGCGTTCGCGTACAGCTCACAGCCGTGACACTCCGCCGCCGCCGACTTCAGCTCGTCGACGCTCCGGGGGTGGGGTGGCACCCACTGCTGCGCGCCGACCGGCGCGTCCGTCCTGTGCATGGCAATGTTCTACCCGTAGCCCCCGACAACATTCCGCCGCGTAACTCTCCCGATGGTCACCTCATCGGCGAAGTGACGCCGGCCGGGTGGACGGCGAGCGCCACCGCACGCGCCAGATCCGCCGTCTCCGCCGGCTCCAGCGTGCTGATCGTGATGCGAATCCCGGGCGGTGACTCCAGGCGGAAGAGCGCACCCGCGGCCACGGCGTAGCCCTGGTCGCGGAGGACGGCCACGGCGCGCGTCTCGTCCGGCACCGGAATCCAGACGTTGATGCCGGTGTCGCCGGACGAGTCGACACCCGCCGACCGGAGAGCGTCACGCAGGGCACGACGGCGTACGCCGTAGGTCTTCGCAGCCTGCTCCACCAGAGCCGTCACCTCGTGGTCGCGCCACAACCAGAGAAGCATCCGCTGCAGCACGGTGGAGACCCAGCCCATACCGATCCGCATCCGCCCGGTCACCCGGGCGACCGTTGTCTCGTCACCGGCCAGGACAGCGATGCGCAGATCGGGGCCGAACGGTTTGGAGGCAGACCGCACGAACGCCCAGCGCCCCGTCACCGGGCCGATGCAGTGCGGCTCCTGCTCGGCCAGCTCGGCTGCGTGGTCGTCCTCGATCACCAGTACACCGGGGTGACCGCTCAGCAGCTCACGGAGCTTGCCGGCGCGAGCCCGGCTCACCGCGGCGCCGGTGGGGTTCTGCGCCCGGACGGTGACGACCACGGCCCGGGCACCGGACCGCAGCGCGGCCTCGAGCGACTCCGGATCCGGACCCTCCCCGTCAATGGCGACCGGCGTCGCACGCAGGCCCAAGGCGGCCAGCAGGTCGATCAGCGCGGCCCAGCCCGGATCCTCGATCGCGACGGTGTCGCCTGGTCGAAGATGCGCGTTGAACACACGCTCGATGGAGTCGAGCGCCCCCGAGGTCACCACGATCCCGGCCCCGGCGACCGGCACACCCTCGGCGAGCAGGCGTGGTCGTGCCGCGTCGGCGAGCTCGGGCATCGTGACAGCCAACGAGTAGCCCTGCGGCGGGCGGGCCACGGCCGCCGCCGCCGCCAGTGCCGGTTCCAGCGGCGGAAGCAGACGCAGGTCGGGTTCGCCGGCGGAGAGGTCACGCAATCCGTGCGGGACCGGCGTACGCAGTCCGGAACGAGGCGTGGACACCGCCGGGCGGGACCGGACCCGGGTGCCGCGCCGGCCCTCGGTCTCGAGCACGCCACGCTGCCGCAGTTCCTGGTACGCCTTGGCGACCGTGGCCGGGCTGACGTGCAGATGGCTCGCCAGGATCCGCACCGACGGAAGCGCCGCGCCGGTCACCCAGTCCCCTCGCATGACGCCGGTCTCGATGCTGGCGGAAATCTCGGCGGCGTTCGTTCCGCTGACCTGATATTGTTCTGCCACAGTCAGCATCCTGTACTAGTACAGGTGATCGCGCAAGCGGAACACGCCGGGGAGGCCACGATGACCGACCTCTACACACCCACCGACCGCACGACGGCCACCCGCACCCGCAAACGGATGAGCTACGACCGCGAGACCGCCCACGCGATTCTCGACGAGGCGTACGACTGTTCGGTGGGCTTCGTCGTGGACGGTGAGCCCCGCGTCCTGCCCAACCTGCACGTCCGCATCGGCGACACTCTCTACCTGCACGGTTCCACCGGCGCACGGCTCGGCCTGGCCGCCCGGGCCGACGGGGTCACGGTGTGTGTGACCGTCACCCTCCTCGACGCTCTCGTGTATGCGCGGTCCCAGTTCAGCCACAGCGCCAACTACCGCTCGGTCGTCGCGCTCGGGACGGCCCGCCCGGTCACCGACGAGGCCGAGAAGCTGCGAGTGCTCCGTGCGCTGACCGACAAGGTCGGTCCGGGCCGGTCCGCCGACAGCCGCCCACCCACCCGGCAGGAACTCGCACAGACCACCGTCCTCGCGCTCCCGCTGGTCGAGGTGTCCGTCCGGTCCCGGTCCGGCGGGGTCGGGGACGACCCGGAGGATCTCGACCTGCCGTACTGGGCCGGCGTGCTGCCGCTGCGGACGGTGGCGGGGCCGCCGGTGACCGAGCCCGGCGTGGCCGCCGCACCACCGTCCTACCTGCCCGGCTCCCCCTCGCAATGGCAGACACCGGTCGTCCTGGAGGGCCGGCACGTACGCCTCGAGCCCCTCACGCCCGGCCACGCACAGGGCCTGTTCGAGGCGCTCGACGACGAGGAGGTCTGGCGGCACATCCCGTACCCGCGCCCGCGCACACCGGAGGCGCTGACCGAGGACATCACCGGGGTACTGCGCGGTCAGTGGCTGGGCCAGCGGTCCGGCTGGGCCCAGATCGACCCGGCCAGCGGTGCGGTGATCGGCATGACGTGCTATCACGACATCGACACGAACCTGCGCGCTCTCGGCATCGGTCACACCATGGTGGGGCGCAAGTGGTGGCGGACGGGTGTCAACACCGAGGCGAAGCTGATGCTCCTGGAGCGCGCCTTCGACGTGCTCGGCGCCGAGCGTGTCTTCTGGTACACCGACATCCGCAACGAGCGTTCCCAGCAGGCCATCGCGCGCCTCGGTGCGAGCCGGGACGGGCTGATCCGGCACCAGCGCAGGCGTCCGGACGGCAGCTGGCGGGACACCGTAGTGTTCGCGATGACCGCCGATGAATGGCCGGCCGCCGCGCGGCGGCTCCGCGACCGGCTGGCGGCGGGATGAACCACACCCCACTCTTCGAGGAAGGCTGACCGATGCTGGGCATCACCGATTTCTGGACGTACGTACTCGGTGTGGTGGCCATCATTCTGCTGCCCGGCCCAAACTCGATCTTCGTGCTGTCGGTGGCCGCCCAGCGAGGCATCCGCGCCGGTTACCGGGCGGCCGGTGGCGTCTTCCTCGGCGACGCGGTTCTCATGGTCCTCTCCGCCACCGGTGTGGCATCGCTGCTGAGCACACACCCACCCCTGTTCCTCGTCCTGAAGTACGCGGGCGCGGCCTATCTGGGGTGGGTCGGTATCAACATCATCCGCAGCGCCTGGGGCAAGTGGCGGCACCGTGGCGAGCCGGCGGTGACGGCCGGGAAGCCACCGGCGGAGGTGCGGCGTCCGTTCCGCCGGGCCGCGGTGATCAGCCTCCTCAATCCCAAGGCCATCCTGTTCTTCATCTCGTTCTTCATCCAGTTCGTGGAGCCGGGGTATGCCCATCCCGAGCTGTCGTTCCTGATCCTCGGTGCGGTGGTGCAGTTCTTCAGTGCGCTCTACCTGTCCGCACTGATCTTCGGCGGGCGATACCTGGCCGGGCAGTTCCAGCAGCGCGGCCGCCTGGCGACCGGGGCCGCGACCGCGGTGGGCGCCCTCTTCGTGGGCTTCGGCATCAAGCTGGCCACCGCCGGCGCCGGCTGATTCAAGCCGGCCACGGCGGGCGCCGGCTGGTTTCCGAGCCGCTCCGGCAGCCGGGGCGCGACCCTCATCGGGGCACGCTGGAGTAGAACGTGCTCCGAATCATCTGGATCCTGCTCAGGTCGGCCTTCCAGGTCTTCTCCGTCGTGCTCCACCCGAGCACGTAGGTCTTGCCGCCGATGCCGAACCAGCGGACGGCGGTGTGCCGGGCCGCACCGCTCGGTGGGCGGTACCGGTACTCCCAGTCGGCGGCTCTGTGCAGCAACGGCACCGCGGCGAGACCGATCAGTTCGTATCCGGGCAGATCACCGGAGGCGGCGAGGCGGCGTTCCGTGGCACGGGACGCCGTCAACGGGTCGACGGCCGGGTCCCGGCTCGTGTCGACGGTCATCACGCGGGTGTTGCGCGGGCTACGGAAGCAGTGCGTCGTACCGATCCGCTGGTAGGTCCACCCGTCGGGCACGGCGATGTGGAAGCCGGAGCCGTCGGAGAAGTAGGACCAGCCGGCTTGCAGGCTCCAGCCGTTGACGCCCCGGGTGGCCCCCGGCAGCGGCGTCAGGGGCAGACCCCGGAGCGACGGTGAGTCGCACGCAACGGGCGAGAACGGGCGTACGGGCGGAGCGACGGACGCCGGCCCGGACTCCGCCGGAGCGGCGGGGGTACCCGACGGGCCCGCGGCAGGACCCACGACGGACGGCGAGGAGGCCGGTCCCGGCACGAACGACGAGGACGCCGGGCCGGGAACGAACGACGAGGGGGCCGGGACAGGTCCGGGCCCGGTGGCTCCCGGATGCTGCCCGGACGGATCGGTCGGCCGGAATGACGGTGCCGAAGGCAGAGGGGACGGTACGAAGACCTGTGGCCGCGCACCGGTCAGCTCCGCCACGTAACCGGCTACCAGGCTGCCGCCGAGCAGCAGTACCACGAGACCGGTCGCGGCGAGACGCGCCGGGGTCAGGCGGATCGGCGTCGGAGCCCCGAACCAGCGCCGGCGTGATCGCCGCCCGGTGGTACCCGTGGCGGGTCCGGTTCCGATCGGGACCAGGGCCTGGCTGGGAGCACCAGGGGTTCGCCTGTTCTCCGATTCGTCCGAGCCGGACGCCGGGGGATCGTCGAGGTCCTTCACTCCGGGGGGCCCGGGGTCCTTCACTCCGGGGCGTCCGGGGTCCTTCACTCCAGGGGGTCCGGGGTCGGCATGCGTCCCGGAGTCCGGTGACGCGCCGTCTTCCGGCTGATGATCAACGTTGTCCGGGGCCGGCAGCCCGGCATCCGCCGGGCGATGAGCGACATGTCCAGGCGCCCGCGGGTCGTCGTCGGGCGAGTGGTGGTCGACATGCGGCAGAGGGCGATCGGCATCGGGAGAGGCCGCACCGGAGTCCCGTTCGGACGAGGTGTCCGGAACGGCCAGATCAGTGCTCGGGGAGAGCGGTAGCGCCACGGGGGTGACCGGATTCAACTGCCCGGGGAATTCAGCATCGGTGTCAGCCGACACCGGACTGGCGTCCTCCGGGTGTGCCCCGGACGGGACATTCCCCTGCTCCGGCGTGGCTGCGGCGGGCACGGAACGCCCCTGAGCGGGACGCGGCGCCGGACGGGCATCGGGGGCTGCCGGGACGATGGCGGCAGACGGGGCAGGCGGGACGGGGGCGGCGTTGGGAACCGGCAGGACGTTGGGGGCGTTAGGTGCTCTCCGAACCGCCGGGGCCGCCGGAACGGCCGGGGCCGCCGGGCCGCCGGCAGTTGGGGTTGCCGGGACGGCGGCAGTTGGGGTTGCCGGGACGGCGGCAGTTGGGTTTGCCGGGACCGCGGGAGTTGGGGTTGCCGGGACGGCGGCAGTTGGGTTTGCCGGGACCGCGGGAGTTGGGACTGCCGGAGCCGGGGAGGCAGTCGAAGCGCCGGGGCCAGCCGGCCGCCGCAGTTGGCGGGGCGACGGCCGCTCAGGGCCGGTCTGCCGAGCCGGGGAATCGGCCGGCCTCGGCGGCCAGGCCGGCGGCGGTGACGGTGACGGTGACGGTGGCTGAGCATGCCGGCCGGGGACGGTGGCCGTACCCCGCAGCGGTCCGGAGGGCCCGGATGCCCCGGCCCCGGCACGTCCCGATGCCGCGGGAACCACCCCCTCGCCGGAAGACCGTCGCCGGGTCCCCGGGCGGTCCCGGCGGGACAGGAACGGTATCTCGCGCGGGTCGCTGGACACGATCATGCGAAGCCGTCGTTCGATCTCCGGCACGGTCAGACGGGTGGCTGGTTCGTACCGCAGCAGCCCGTCGAGGACCGCAGCGAGCGGCCCGGCCCGGACAGGCGGATCGGGGGGTTCGGTGGCGAGGGCGGAGAGGGTCGCCATCGCGGTCTCCCGCGCGTACGGGGAGTGCCCTTCGACCGCGGCGTAAAGGGTCGCGCCAAGAGACCACAGGTCCGATTCGACGGTGGACGCACCGGTGCGGGCCCGTTCCGGGGAGACGTACTGCGGCGAGCCGACGATCAGCCCGGGAGCGGTCACGGAGCCGTCACCCACAAAGGTGGCCAGACCGAAATCGGTCAGAACAACGCGGCCGTCGGTGCCGATCAGCACGTTGTGGGGCTTCACGTCGCGGTGCAGCACACCGGCCCGGTGCGCGGCGGCGAGCGCGTCGAGCAAAGCCAGGCCGATCCGTGCGGCCGCCGCCGGATCGTAGGGCCCTTCCTCGTTCAGGACCTGGTGCAGGGAACGGGACGGGACGTACTCCATGACGATCCAGGACAGGCCTTCGGCGTGCACCACGTCATAGATCCGGACCACGTGAGGATGGTTGAGGCGGGCGGCGCTGCGAGCTTCCCGAAGGGTTCGGTCGCGCATCCTGTCCTGTTCAGCATCGGACATCCACGAGGGCGGCACGATCTCCTTGACGGCCACGTCGCGGTGCAGCATCTCGTCCCGGGCCAGCCAGACCCGGCCCATCCCGCCGGCGCCGACCGGTTCCAGGAGGCGGTACCGGTCTGCGACGAGCATCTGCCTGACCGCCATCGGCACCCACCCATCACGTCGGGTATCAGGATAATCACGCACAGACCGCCCAAGGAACGACGATCACCCGCCCACCGCTCAGGGCCCGCAGGATCCGAAAACCCTTCACGACCCTCTCCGGTACGGGCCACGCGTGCCGCCGCCTGCCGGCCAGGCGCGCGCTCGCCCCGTACCGGCTGAGGAAATGGGGGTCTTCGGTCCGGCGTCGCGTCCGCGCCGGTTTTCTGTCATACCCCCGGGGCAGGATGAGGGACGTGCGAGAGGTGCTCGAGAAGTTCGGTCCAGCCACACGTGAGTGGTTCGCGGCCGCCTTCGCCGCGCCCACCGCCGCTCAGACCGGAGCGTGGCGGGCGATCGGCGCGGGGCGCAACGCCCTGGTGGTCGCGCCAACCGGTTCCGGCAAGACGCTTGCGGCCTTCCTCTGGTCGCTCGACCGACTGTCCCGTGAGCCGGTTCCGGAGCAGGTCCGGCAGCGATGCCGGGTGCTCTACGTGAGCCCGCTGAAGGCACTGGCGGTCGATGTGGAGCGCAATCTGCGGGCACCGCTGACCGGGATCCGGCAGGCGGCCGGGCGTCTCGGCCTGCCACCACCGGAGATCACCGTCGGGATGCGCACCGGCGACACCCCGGCCGAGGAGCGACGCGGCTTCGCCCGCACCCCGCCGGACATCCTGATCACCACTCCGGAGTCGTTGTTCCTGCTGCTCACGTCGGCCGCGCGGGAGTCGCTGCGCGGAGTCCAGACAGTGATCATCGATGAGGTGCACGCGGTCGCGGCGACGAAGCGCGGCGCGCATCTGGCGCTCTCGCTGGAACGGCTGGACGCGCTGCTGGAGCGCCCCGCCCAGCGGATCGGCCTGTCCGCGACCGTCCGGCCGATCGACGAGACCGCGCGGTTCCTCGGCGGGGCGCACGACGTCGAGATAGTGCAGCCACGCAGTGCCAAGACGATCGAGGTGACCGTCGAGGTCCCGGTGGAGGACATGACCCGCCTCGACGAGGTGCCCGATCCCGATCAGGAGGGTCCCGGTTCCGGGCGGCACACGCCGTCGATCTGGCCGGCCGTCGAGGAGCGGGTTCTCGACCTGATCCAGGCGCACCGGTCGACGATCGTGTTCACGAACTCGCGACGCGGATCCGAGCGGCTCTGCGCCCGCCTCAACGAGCTGGCCGCCGAACGCGCCGATCCGGAATCCGCGCAGATCCCCGTCGGCTCCCGGCTGCCCGCGGAGATCATGGCGCAGGCCGGCGGCACCCGCGGCGCGCCCGCCGTGGTGGCCCGCGCCCACCACGGCAGCGTCTCCCGGGAGGAACGCAAACAGATCGAGGAGGCGCTCAAGTCAGGGCAGTTGCCGGCAGTGGTGGCGACGTCCAGCCTGGAGCTGGGCATCGACATGGGGGCGGTCGACCTGGTGGTCCAGATCGAGGCCCCGCCGTCGGTCGCGGCCGGCCTGCAGCGCATCGGCCGGGCCGGGCACCAGGTGGGCGCCGTCTCGCGAGGCGTGGTCTTCCCGAAGCATCGCGGTGATCTGCTGTCCTGTGCCGTCGTGGCCGAGCGGATGGGCGACGGCGCGATCGAGGAGCTGCGCTGCCCACGCAATCCACTGGACGTGCTGGCTCAGCAGATCGTCGCGATGGTGGCACTCGACGAGTGGCAGGTCGACGATCTGGCGGCGCTGGTCCGGCGGGCGGCGCCGTTCGCCGAACTGCCGTCGTCGGCGTTGCACGCCGTGCTCGACATGCTGTCCGGGCGCTATCCGTCCACCGCGTTCGCCGAGCTGCGCCCCCGCCTGGTCTGGGATCGGTCCACCGATCAGCTCAGCGGCCGGCCGGGCGCGCAACGCCTCGCCGTGACCAGCGGCGGCACCATTCCGGACCGCGGCACCTTCGGGGTCTTCCTGGCCGGGTCGGAGCGTGCCTCGAGGGTCGGTGAGCTCGACGAGGAGATGGTGTACGAGTCACGCGTCGGTGACGTCTTCCTGCTCGGGTCGACGTCCTGGCGGATCGAGGACATCACCCCTGACCGGGTGCTGGTCTCCCCCGCTCCGGGAGCGCCGGCCCGGATGCCGTTCTGGAAGGGCGACTCACCCGGCCGCCCGATCGAGCTGGGCCGTGCGATCGGTGCACGGCTGCGCGGGCTGACGCGGGCCGGTGACGAAGCCGCCACGACCGCGCTGCGCGAGTCGGGGCTGGACGAGTGGGCGGCCGACAATCTGGTGGCCTATCTCCGCGAGCAACGCGAGTCGACCCGGCACCTGCCCGACGACCGGACCGTCGTGGTCGAGAGGTTCCGCGACGAGCTCGGCGACTGGCGGATGACCGTGCACTGTGTGCTCGGCGCCCGGGTCAACGCGCCGTGGGCGCTCGCGATCGCCCGCCGGCTGTCCGAGCGATACGGTGTGGACGGGCAGGTCATGCCCTCCGACGACGGCATCGTGGTGCGCCTGCCGGACACCGCGGACGAGCCGCCCGGGAGCGAACTGATCGCCTTCGACCCGGAGGAGATCGGCCAGCTGGTCGAGGAGTCGGTCGGCACGTCGGCACTGTTCGCTTCCCGGTTCCGGGAGTGCGCCGCCCGGTCCCTGCTGCTTCCCCGTCGTGACCCGCGGCGCCGGCAGCCCCTCTGGCAGCAGCGGCAGCGGTCGGCGCAGCTGCTCGACGTGGCCCGGGAGTTCGCCGACTTCCCGGTGACGCTGGAGGCGGCCCGCGAGTGTCTCCAGGACGTCTTCGACCTGCCGGGACTGATCGGGTTGATGCGGGAGATCTCCGGGCGCAAGGTCCGGTTGGTCGAGGCCGAGACCTCCCGGCCGTCGCCGTTCGCCCGGTCACTGCTGTTCGGCTATGTGGGCGCCTTCCTCTACGAGGGTGACGCGCCACTGGCCGAGCGCCGCGCTGCCGCGCTCACCCTCGACTCGACCCTGCTCGGCGAGTTGCTGGGCCGGGTCGACCTGCGGGAGCTGCTTGACCCCGAGGTCGTCGCCGAGACCGAGGCCCAGCTGCAGTGGCTCACCGCACAGCGCACCCCGCGCGACGCCGAGGACGCGGCCGAGCTCCTCCGGCTCCTCGGTGATCTGTCCGCGGCCGAGCTCGCCGTGCGGGGTGTTCCCGAGGAGTGGGTCGAGGCTCTCGCCGCGGCCCGCCGGGCGATCCGGGTGCGGGTGGCCGGCGAGGACCGGTGGATCGGCATCGACGACGCCGGACGCTACCGCGACGCGCTCGGTGTGGCGCTGCCGGTCGGCATTGCGGAGGCCTATCTCGAGCCGGTCGCCGACCCGCTCGGTGACCTGGTCGCACGCTGGGCCCGGACACATGCGCCGTTTGCGGCGGCGACCTGCGCGGCGCGGTTCGGGCTCGGCGTCTTCGTCGTCGAGCAGGCTCTCAAACGGCTCAGCGCCACCGGGAGGGTCACCTCCGGCGAGTTCTCCCCCGGCGGCGCCGGGACCGAGTGGTGCGACGCCGAGGTGCTGCGGATGCTGCGCCGCCGTTCACTGGCCGCGCTGCGCCGCGAGATCGAGCCGGTGCCACCCCGGGTACTGGCCACCTTCCTGCCCCGCTGGCAGCAGGTGGGCGGTAACAACCGCGGGGTGGACGCGCTCGCCGCCGCGCTGGAGCAGGTACAAGGTGTGGCGGTGCCGGCGTCGGCCTGGGAGCGGCTGGTGCTCCCGGCCCGGGTCGCCGACTACGCGGCACCACAGCTGGACGAGCTGTGTGCCTCCGGCGAGGTGTTGTGGGCCGGGTCAGGGTCGATCGCCGGCGGGGACGGCTGGGTGACCCTGGCCTACGCGGAGAGCGCACCGCTGCTGCTGCCACCGCCCGACGACGAATTCGCGGCGACCCCGCTGCACCAGGCGGTCCTGGACGCGCTCGACGGCGGGCAGGCCCTGTTCTTCCGGTCGCTCTCGGATCGGGCCGGGTCGACCGACGACACCGCCTTGTCCGCAGCGGTATGGGACCTGGTGTGGGCCGGGTACCTGACCAATGACACGTTTGCGCCGCTGCGGGCTCTGCTCGGTGGCAGCGGCGCGCACAAGGCGAAAGCGGCCCCGGCCCGCGCTCGGTACCGCCGTCCCGGACGACCGTCCATGCCCGCCCGCGGTGGTCCGCCGAACATGGCGGGCCGCTGGTCCCGGCTGCCGGACCGTGACCTCGACCCCACCCGGCGGGCTGCCGCGGTCGCCGACCTGCTGCTGGAAAGGCACGGTGTGGTGACCCGCGGCGCGGCCGTGGCCGAGGGGGTGAGCGGCGGCTTCGCGGCCGTCTACCCGGTGCTGGCGGCCCTGGAGGAGCGCGGAGCGGCCCGGCGTGGATATTTCGTCGAAGGGCTCGGGGCGGCGCAGTTCGCGGTTCCCGGCGCGGTGGACCGGCTGCGCGCGCTGACCGAACCCGACGACGAACGGCGCGACGGATCACCGGCGGTGGTGCTGGCCTCGACCGACCCGGCCAATCCTTATGGGGCGGCGCTCCCGTGGCCGGAGCGGATCATCGACAGCGGCAGCGGCGAACCGGTCGCCAAGGCCGGTCATCGGGCCGGCCGCAAAGCCGGTGCCCTGGTGGTGCTGGCCGGCGGTGATCTGGTGCTCTACGTCGAACGCGGCGGACGCACCCTGCTGTCCTTCTCGGACGACACGGAACTGCTCATCCGCGCCGCGCACGGTCTGGCCGGCGCGGTCCGGTCGGGCGCGCTGGGCCCGATGTCGGTGGAACGCGCCGACGGCGAATCGGTACACGCGTCACCTCTGCGAGACGCCCTCACCGCGGCCGGTTTCCGAACCACACCGCGAGGCCTCCGGCTCCGAGCCTGACGCCCTCGACCGGCCACCGCTCCGGGCCATCGCGGGACGCTGGAGCGGCCCGTGCGGCGGGCCGTTCCAGCGTTGCATCGATGCTGCAGACGCGCCCGCTAAGCGCGGCACCGCCCGGAGGGCGGCACCGCCCGGAGGGCGGCACCGCCCGAACGCGGGCGCTGCGCGAACGCCTGCAGCGCACGAACGCCGGCGCTGCGCGAAGGCTGTCAGCGCACGAACGCCGGCGTTGCACGAACGCCGGCACCGCACGAACGCCGGCACCGCACGAACGCCGGCACCGCACGAAGGCCGGCGCTGTGCGGAAGCCGGCGCTGCACGACGTCAGAGCTGCGGGGCCACCTCGGCGGCGACCAGGTCGATGTGGTCGAGGTCGGACAGGTCGAGGACCTGCAGGAAGAGGCGAGAGGCACCCGCCTCGGCGTAGCGGCGGATGGTGTCCACGGCCTCGGCCGGCGTTCCGACCACGCCGCCGTTGGCGCGCATCTCGCCGGCCTCCCGGCCGATCGCTGCGGCGCGACGGTTGATCTCGGCGTCGTCACGGCCGACGCAGAGGACCGCGGCGGCGGAGAAGGCGGGCGGTTCCGTGCGGCCGAGGGTGTCGGAGGCGGCGCGGACCCGGTCGTACTGGGCCGGAATGTCTTCGATCTTGGCGAACGGGACGTTGAATTCGGTGGCGTAGCGTGCGGCCAGGTACGGCGTGCGCTTCTTCCCGTGTCCGCCGATGATGACCGGCGGGCGCGGGGCCTGCACCGGCTTGGGCAGCGCCGGCGAGTTGCCGATCTGGTAGTGCTTGCCCTTGAAGTCGTAGGTGGACCCTTCGGGGGTCTCCCACAGGCCGGTGATGATCTCGAGCTGCTCCTCGAGGCGGTCGAAGCGCTCGCCGAGCGGCGGGAACGGGATGCCGTAGGCGGTGTGCTCGTCCTCGAACCAGCCGCCGCCGAGGCCGAACTCGACGCGTCCGCCGCTCATCGCGTCGACCTGGGCCACCGCGATCGCGAGCGGGCCGGGCAGGCGGAACGTGGCGGAGCTGACGAGGGTGCCGAGCCGGATGCGGGAGGTCTGCACGGCCAGCGCTGCCAGGGTGATCCACGCGTCGCTGGGTCCGGGCAGGCCGGAGACGTCGCCCATCTTGAGGTAGTGGTCGGAGCGGAAGAATCCGTCGTATCCGCCGTCCTCGGCGGCCTTGGCGACGCGCAGGAGATCGTCGTGGCTGGCGCCCTGCTGGGGTTCGGTGAAGATCACGAGACGCATGGCCCAACACTGCCACGACACCCCGGCGTGCCCGTACCACATCGAACAACAACAGGCAGTAACGTTGACCACCATGGCCGGTTATGGATGGATCAGCTTCACTACCGATTACGGCACTTTTGACGGCTTCGTCGCCGCCTGCCATGGCTCGATCGCCCGGATCGCACCTGACATCAAAGTGATCGATGTCACTCACCATGTGCCGCCGGCCGACGTCGCCCGCGGTGCGGCCGTCCTGGCGCAGACCGCACCGCACCTGCCTGCATCCGTGCACCTGGCGGTGGTCGACCCGGGTGTCGGCACGGCCCGTCGCGGCATCGTGCTGACCACGCCGAACGGGCTCCTGGTCGGCCCCGACAACGGGCTGCTGATCTGGGCGGCAGACGCACTGGGCGGCATCACCGCCGCCCGTGAGCTGGCCAACAAGGACTGGACGCTCGGCGACGTGTCCCGCACCTTCCACGGCCGGGACCTGTTCGCTCCGGCTGCGGCCCGGCTGGCGGCCGGAGCGGCACCGGAGGACGCCGGCCCGGAGATCGACCCGGCCGGTCTGACCCGTCTCCCGGATCCGGTCGTGACCGTCGGGGACGGCTGGATCGAGGCCGAGGTCCTCACCGTCGACCGGTTCGGCAACGTTCAACTCGCCGCGGAGGGCTCCGCGCTGTCCGGCCTCGGCTCCGAGCTGCTCGTCAACGGCGGGGTACGGGCCCGGCGCGGCACCACGTTCGCCGACGTGAACGTGGGCGAACTGCTCGTCTTCGCCGACTCCGCCGACCGGGTGGCGATCGCTGTCAACAACGGCCGCGCTGTCGTCCTGCTCTCGGTGGTCCCCGGCGACATCGTCCGCATCACGGCCCGCTGAGACTCGGCGTCCCGGCTGTGCCGCACCGCTGTCTCAAGCCCGTCGAGACAGCGGTGTGACACAGCCCGGGTCCGTCGCGGCGGGATGTCAGCCGCACGCCGGTCCGGCATCCGGTTTCGGCACGGCGGCCGCGGGCAGAATGGGGGCATGCCGGAAGGGGACACCGTCTGGAACACCGCACGGGTGCTGGAGAAGGCCCTGACCGGGGAAACCCTGACCGGTTCGGACTTCCGCGTCCCCCGGCTGGCGACGACGGACCTGTCCGGCTGGACGGTCGCCGAGTCGGCCAGCCGCGGCAAGCACCTGCTGCTGCGCCTGGCCCGAGACGGCCGTCCGCCGCACACCCTTCACTCGCATCTGCGGATGGACGGCGCGTGGCGTGCCTACGCCCCCGGGGAACGCTGGACCGGCCGCCCCGCCCATCTGATCCGGGTGGTGCTGCGCGCGGGCCGGTCGGTGGCGGTCGGTTACCACCTGCACGAGATCGCCCTGGTACCGACCGCCGAGGAGGAGAGCCTGGTCGGCCACCTGGGGCCGGACCTGCTGGGCGCCGACTGGGATCCGGTCGAGGTGGTCCGCCGGATCTCCGCCGGGCCGTCCACCACGATTGCCGAGGCACTGCTGGACCAGCGGAACCTCGCCGGGGTGGGCAACCTCTACAAGGCGGAGACCCTGTTCCTGCGCGGCCTGTGGCCGTGGACACCGGTCGCCGCCGTCGCCGATCTCACCGGCACGGTCGAGTTGGCTCAGAAGCTGGTCGCGTCCAACCGCGGCCGCTGGACGCAGACCACCACCGGTTCCTTACGCAAGGGCGAGACCAGTTATGTGTACGGCCGTCGCGCCCAGCCGTGCCGCCGGTGCGGCACGGCGATCCGCAAGGCGGACCAGGGCGAGCGGATCACATACTGGTGCCCGCGCTGCCAACCGGAGTCATGATCAGCCGGCCGTGACAGACCAGCCCGAGCGGATCACACCGACTATCCGCGCAGTCGGCCAGAGCCATGATCAGCCGGCGTGACAGACCAGCGCGAGCGAATCACACACCGGTGCCCGCGCTGCCGGCCGGAATCGTGATCAGCCGGCCGTGGCGGACCGGGAGCCGGGCGGCCGATGCGACTCACCGGACCGGGTCTCCCGTAGCTCGTCCGGCGGGCTCAGCGGGTCGGAGGCGGGCCGGGCAGCCGGTGGTATCCGGATCTCGCCGGTCCGCAGCTCCGCAAGGCCCTCGGCGATGCCGCGCAGATGCTCGGCGGCGTCGACAAGGCTGAAGTACGCCGGGTGGCGGGGCTCGGCGAGCGGATGGCCGTCCTCGGCCACATAACTGGCGGCCGCGGCGACCAGCTGCTCGAACGCCGCGACGCCTTCGCTGAACTGCTCGGTGAGCCCGGCGTGCGACTCGGCGAGGCCGTCGTGTTGCCCCGGCTGTCCCAGGGGGATGGCCCGCTCGACGCTGGCCGCCCGCTGCCCGAGGTCACGAAGCCAGTGCTCGGCCGTCGCCGCCTCGAGCACGGCGGTCTCGCCGGGGCCCGTGAGGAGGCCGGCCAGCCCTGCCATGGTCTGCGAGGCCCGCTCGAGCCGGTCCCACGCGTCGGCGATCACGGAGCCGCGCAACGCGTAACGGTTGCGCTGGCGACGGACCTCCCGCAGCACGGCACGTCCGCCGGGGACCCGCTGCAGGGCTGCGCTGAACTTGTCCTCCGGGAGGGACGGCGGCGGCGCCGGGGTGGCGGCCAGCTCGCGGTGGTCTTTCCAGCGCCACCAGGCGAACACCGCCGACGCGCCGGCTCCGGCGGCCCAGGCCGCATCACCGATGCCGACGCCCGCGTACGGTACGAGAACGGCCGTGGCGGCGGTCAGGCCACCACCCAGCACGCTCCACCGCCGCGCGGCTCCGCGCAGCCGCTTGAGCCGCCGGAAGTACCTGGCCCGCTCGTCCACCGTCGCTCCTCTCCCGTCAGGGTGCCGCTCAGCCGGCCGCGCTGGTGTCGCCGCGCTTCTGGTTCAGGCTGGCCCGGATCTCGTCGAGCCGGGCGACGCTCGCCGGGTCGGCGGCCGGGGTGGCGGGCTTCTCGACGGCCGGCTGCGCCGTGGCTCCGCCGAGTTTGTCGCCCGCCATGCTGGACCGGATCTGCTCCAGCCGGGACGCACCGGCCAGGTCCAGACTGGACTTCTGCACCTCCAGCATGCGGCCCTCGACCGAGTTGGATGCCAGCTCCGCGCGGCCCATGGCGTTCGCGTAGCGCTGCTCGATCTTGTCGCGCACCTGGTCCAGCGACGGGGTGTTGCCCGGCGCGGCAAGCTGCGACATCGACTCCAGCGACTTCGCCACGGTCTCCTGCATTTTGGCCTGCTCGAGCTGGCTGAGCAGACGGGAACGCTCGGCGATGCGCTGCTGCAGCAGCATCGCGTTGTTCTCGACCGCCTTGCGGGCCTGACCGGCGGCGCCGAGAGCCTGGTCGTGGAGGGTCTTCAGGTCCTCCATCGACTGCTCGCCGGCGACCAGCTGGGTGGCAAGCGTCTGAGCGGTCTGCTCGTACTTCTGCGCCTCGGACTCGTCACCGGCGGCGCGGGCCCGGTCGGCGAGCACCAGGGCCTGGCGAGCCATGCCCTGCAGCTTCTCGACCTCGGTCATCTGCCGGGACAGCTTCATCTCGAGCTGCCGCTGGTTGCCGATGACGGCAGCGGCCTGCTGCACGAGCGCCTGATGCTGGCGCTGAGCGTCCTCGATGGCCTGCTGGATCTGGACCTTCGGGTCGGCGTATTCGTCGATCTTCGCGCCGAAGAGCGCCATCACGTAGTGCCAGCCCTTGACGAACGGATTCGCCATCTCGTGGTGTCCCCTCAAATGTCGCTCCGTCGGACGCGTCACCGCTGGATCTGCCGGTGACGCGAAACCCATCGTGACAGCCGGACGCCAGCCGCGTCACGGGTCCTCCGGGGGATCTCAGGGTCTCCCCTGGCATCGAGGCTACGCTGCCCTGAGGCCCATGGGCGAGGCACGAAGAAGGCCGGGCTTTCCCCATGGAACAGCCCGGCTCTCGAGTTCGTCATGATCAGGCGGCGTAGACGATGTCCCGCTTCGGTTTGCGGGTCGCGTGCAACGTCGCCTTCAGCGGTGAATCGTGGCGCACCTTGACGGAGACATCTCCGTCGGCGGACGCCTTCTCCTCGATGGGGACGAGCACGCCCTCCATGTTCTCGGCGAGAGCCAGCGTGTTGCTGACCTCACTGAGCAACTCGGACAGGCGGGCGCCGAGAGCGTCGCAGATGGCCGCGAGGAGCTCGCTGGACGCCTCCTTCTGCCCACGCTCGATCTCGGACAGATAACCCAGGCTGACGTTCGCGGCGGTCGACACCTCGCGCAGCGTGCGGTGCTGCCCCTGCCGGCGCGCACGAAGAGCGTCGCCGATAACGCGGCGTAGCAGGACCATGGCACCTCCTCCTGCGGGCTCGCCGCCGGCTGACGCCGGAGGCTTCCCGCAACCGTACCTGGCGCGAGCCGCGCCGACATCCCGCCCCGCCGAATTCCCGGACCGGCCGGCTCGCCATCGAACCGGACAACTAGCGCAGGAGCGGAAACATTCCCAGCTCAGAGCCGCTCCGGCAAGGAGCGGAGAGAGTCGGTCAGCAATTGCAGGACGGCCGTCACACTTTCGGTGCGGACGGCTTCCCGGTTTCCGTCCAGTTTCAGTTCACTCACCGAGGTCCCGGTCGGGCCGGAGACCGCGACATAGACGAGCCCGACCGGCTTGCCGTCCTGCGGCTCGGGACCCGCGACGCCCGTGGTGGCCAGGCCCCAGTCCGCGCCGCAGCGTTCCCGGACTCCACGGGCCAGGGCGGCGGCCACGTCACCGTCGACCGGGCCCCGCTCGTCGAGCAGTTCCTGCGGTACGCCGGCGAGACGCGCCTTGAGGTCGGTGGCGTAGACCACCAGCCCACCGCGGAAGACGGAGCTCACGCCCGGGATCTCGACGATGGTCGCCGCCAGAAGGCCGCCGGTGAGCGACTCGGCGACCGCCAGGGTCTCCCGGCGCTCGACGAGGGCATGCACGGCCGCAGCGGCCGCCACGGACATCTCCATCGGACCTCCTAGGAGTTCTCGCGGGCATCCCGTCGCAGCTTCAGGGCCTGCACGACGTAGTCGGCGCCGGTGACCACGGTGACCACCAGCGCGGCGCCCATCAGCACGACGCCGACGAGATGGAACGGTTCGGGTACGGGCCACAGGTACCACGCGATGGCGGCGGTCTGGAGCCCGGTCTTGAGCTTGCCACCCCGGGACGCCGGGATGATGCCGTACCGGATGACCCAGAACCGGAGCGCCGTCACACCCCACTCACGGATCAGGATCACGGCGGTCACCCACCAGGCCAGCGGGCCGTAGAGGGAGAGCAGGACGAGAGCCGTCCCGGTCAGCGCCTTGTCCGCGATCGGGTCGGCGACCTTGCCGAACGAGGTGACCAGGTGCCATCTGCGCGCGATCCAGCCGTCCGCGAAGTCGGTCGCCGACGCGATGCAGAAGGCCAGGCAGGCCCCGATCCGCCAGTCCGGGTCGTTCATCTCGGAGACGACGACCAGTGCCAGGAAGACCGGGATCAGCACGATCCGGACCACGGTCAGCGCGTTGGCGGCGTTGTAGAGCGAGACCACGCGGGGCGCGGGCACCGGCTCGTCGGTCACCGGGTCACCGAGGCGGCTGAGATCATCTCCATCGGCACCGCGATCAGGTCCACGCCCTCGGTGCCGGTGACGCGGGCGCGCACCAGGTCGCCGGGGCGCAGCGCGGCCAGATCGACGCCCTGGTCACCGCTGACCAGGGTGGTGGACCCGTCCACCTCGGGCGCCTGGTGCTCGGCGCGGCCCTCGATCTCACCGTCGTCGATCGAGTCGACGAGCACCTCGACGGTGCTGCCGACACGGTCCTCGGCGCGCTGCGCGCAGAGCTCCTCGGCGAGGGCGACGACTTTCTCGTACCGCCGCTTGATGGTGTTCTCGCTGACCTTGCCGTCGAGGCCGGCGGCCTCGGTGCCGTCCTCGTCGCTGTAGTCGAAGACACCGATGGCGTCCAGGCGCGCCTCGGTGAGGAAGCGGATCAGCTCCTCCACGTCCTGCTTCGTCTCGCCGGGGAAACCGACGATGAAGTTGCTCCGGGCGCCCGCCATGGGGGCCAGCTTGCGCGCCGAGTCGAGCAGGTCCAGGAAGCGGTCGGTCGAGCCGAACCGGCGCATCCTGCGCAGCACCGGCTCGCTGGAGTGCTGGAATGACAGGTCGAAGTAGGCGGCGACACCGGGCGTGGTGGCGATCGCCTCGACCAGGCCGGGACGGGTCTCGGCGGGCTGCAGGTAGCTGGCCCGGACCCGCACGATGCCGTCGACCGCGGCCAGCTGGGGCAGCAGTTTCTCCAGCAGGCGCGGGTCGCCCAGATCCTTGCCGTACGACGTGCTGTTCTCACTGACCAGCACCAGCTCGCGCACGCCGGTCTTGGCCAGCCACTCGGCCTCGGCGAGGAGCTCCTGCGGGTCGCGGGAGACGAAGGCGCCGCGGAACGCCGGGATCGCACAGAACGCGCAGCGCCGGTCGCAGCCGCTGGCGAGTTTGAGCGAGGCGACCGGGCCGGTGTCGAGCCGGCGGCGCAGCACGGTGCGCAGGTGGGCCGGGGTGTGCTCGTCGACCGTGGCGTGGCCGGGCACGACCACCTTGGCGGCGTGCCGTTCGACCGGCGTGATCGGGAGCAGCTCGCGGCGGTCGCGGGGAACGTGCGAGACGTGGCTCTCGCCGCGCAGCACGCTTTCCAGGCGGTCGGTGATGTCGGTGTAGTCGTCGAAGCCGAGCACCGCGTTCGCCTCGGGCAGGTTGTCGGCGAGCTCCTTGCCGTACCGCTCGGCCATGCAGCCGGCGGCCACCACCTTGGCACCGGTGTCGGCGGCGGCGAGCAGGGTGTCGATCGAGTCCTGCTTGGCCTTCTCGACGAAGCCGCAGGTGTTGACGACGACCACGTCGGCACCCTCGGCGTCGGTACCGACTTCCCAGCCGCCGGCGTCGAGGCGGGCGGCGAGCTCTTCCGAGTCGACCTCGTTGCGGGCGCAGCCCAGGGTCAGCAGGGCGACACGGCGGGTGGGAGGAGTTCCAGACACCCGACAAGGTTACCGGGCGGCCGGGGCGGGTCCTTCCTCCGCACGGTCGGACTCTAGCGACAAGCCGGGTTGGCAATACGATTGCCGGGTGACGACACCCGAGCACCTGGACGACCTAGACGCCGTGGCGGCGCTCACCGACCGGGTACGACGGGCGGCGTACCGCGCGGTGGCCGACGCGGCACCCGGACCGCTGGGACGCGACGAGGTGGCCGAGACGCTCGGCGTGGGCCGCACGCTTGCCGCATTCCACCTGGACAAACTCGTCGACGCCGGGTTGCTGGAGGTCTCGTACGCGCGAAGGTCCGGCCGGAGTGGGCCGGGCGCCGGGCGTCCCGCCAAGCTGTACCGGCTCTCCGCCGCGGAGCATGCCGTCAGTGTGCCGCCGCGCGCCTACCGCAGCGCCGCCGAACTGCTCGCCGAGGCCCTGGAGCGCACCGGCGGCGAGGAGGCGCTGTACCGGGTGGCCGAGGCCCACGGAAGACAGGCCGGGCCGGCACCGGACGTCACGACGCTGCTCGCCGAGAACGGCTACGCCCCGGCGGCGGACGAGGACGGGCGGATCGAGTTGCGCAACTGCCCGTACCACCGTCTCGCCGAGGAGTTCCCGCCGCTGATCTGCGGGATGAACCTGGCGATGCTCGGCGGCCTGCTCGACGGCGCCGGGCTGGCCGGCGAGTGGTGCGCGCGGATGGAGCCGGCGCCGGGCCGCTGCTGCGTCACGGTTTCTAAAAAACAATCTGATTGACTTTAGAAAACCGGGCTGGTGAAGTGGAGGCATGACCTTCCACCTCGCCCAGATGAACGTCGCCAAGCTCCGAGCCCCGGAGGGAGATCCGCTGGTCGCCGAGTTCACCGCCGGCGTCGACCTGATGAACGAGCTGGCCGACCGGTCCCCCGGCTTCATCTGGCGGCTCAAGGAGGAGGATGTCGATCTCGAAGCGCTCGGTATCCAGCCGGCAGCTCCCGACATGATCGCCACGATGTCGGTCTGGGAGTCCCTGGAGGCCCTCCGGGGGTACGTCTACCAGTCCGCGCACCTGGACTACCTGCGCCGCCGCCGGGAATGGTTCGTGGCCGGCGGGTCCGCCATGGTCCTGTGGTGGGTGGAGGCCGGCCGGATCCCGACGCTCCGCGACGGCCTCCAGCGCCTGGCACTGCTCGGCGCCCAGGGACCGGGGCCGCAGGCGTTCACGTTCCGCCAGACGTTCCCCGCCCCGGTGCTCAGTCGACCCTGAGGGCGGCGAGCGTCTCCTCCAGCTCGTCCGGCTTGATCAGCACGTCGCGGGCCTTCGAGCCCTCGGACGGGCCGACGATGCCGCGGGTCTCCATCAGGTCCATCAGGCGGCCCGCCTTCGCGAAGCCGACACGCAGCTTGCGCTGAAGCATCGAGGTCGAGCCGAACTGGCTGGTCACCACGAGCTCGATGGCCTGGATAAGGAGCGCCAGGTCATCGCCGATCTCCTCGTCGATCTCCTTCTTCTTGCTCTGCGGGACCTCGGTGACATCCGGACGGAACTCCGGCTCGCGCTGGTCCTTGCAGAACTTGACGACCGCCGCGATCTCCTTCTCGTCGACCCACGCGCCCTGGATCCGGACCGGTTTCGACGCGCCCATCGGCAGGAAGAGGCCGTCACCCCGGCCGAGCAGCTTCTCCGCGCCCGGCTGGTCCAGGATGACCCGCGAGTCGGCCAGCGAGCTGGTGGCGAACGCCAGGCGGGACGGCACGTTGGCCTTGATCAGGCCGGTGACCACGTCGACCGACGGCCGCTGGGTGGCCAGCACCAGATGGATGCCGGCGGCCCGGGCCAGCTGGGTGATCCGGACGACCGAGTCCTCCACGTCACGCGGGGCGACCATCATCAGGTCGGCGAGCTCGTCGATGATCACCAGCAGGTACGGGTACGGCTTCATCTCCCGCTCGCTGCCCGGCGGCGCCGTGATCTCGCCGCTGCGGACCTTGCGGTTGAAGTCGTCGATGTGGCGTACCCCGTTGGCGGCGAGGTCGTCGTAACGCATGTCCATCTCGCGGACCACCCACTCCAGGGCGTCCGCCGCCTTCTTCGGGTTCGTGATGATCGGCGTGACGAGGTGCGGGATGCCCTCGTACGCGGTCATCTCCACCCGCTTCGGGTCGACGAGCAGCAGGCGTACCTGATCGGGGGTGGCCCTGGTCAGCAGCGACACCAGCAGTGAGTTGAGGCAGGAGCTCTTGCCCGCGCCGGTGGCTCCGGCGATCAGGATGTGCGGCATCTTCGCCAGGTTGGCGATGACAAAGCCGCCCTCGATGTCCTTGCCGAGCGCCACCACCATCGGATGCCGGTCGCCGGCGGCTATCGGGGAGCGCAGCACGTCACCGAGGGCCACGTTCTCCGGATCGGTGTTGGGGATCTCCACGCCGACCGCGCTCTTGCCCGGGATCGGGCTGAGGATGCGAACGTCCGGGGACTTCACGGCGTAGGCGATGTTGCGGGAGAGTTGGGTGATCCGCTCGACCTTGGTGCCCGGGCCGATCTCCACCTCGTAGCGGGTGACGGTGGGGCCACGGGTGAAGCCGGTGACCACCGCGTCCACGTTGAACTGCTCGAAGACCCCGGTCAGCGCGGCCATGATCTCGTCGTTGGCACGACTGCGGGCCTTCGCCGGGGCACCGAGGGCGAGCAGGTTCGGCGGCGGCAGGCGGTAGCCGTCCATCGACGCCGGGATCTCCAGCTGCTCGGCGCGGACCGGCGGCATCGGCGAGTGCTCGGGCGGCGGCTTCTTGCGCGTCTTCGGCAGCTTGGGCAACGCCACCGTGTCGTGCAGGATCAGCTCTTCGTCGAAGTCGTCCGGCACATCCGGCTCGAAGGGGACCGGCTCGGCCATCGTCGCCTGCCGGCGCCGGGCCGGGCGCCGCGGCTTGGCGGTCGCGTCCTCGTCCTCCGGCTCGTCCTCCTCGCCGACCGGCGGGGGCGGCACGGCGGGCAGGTGCTGGCCGGAACGACCGGACACCATGTCGATCAGCAGGGTCACCCGCTCCGGGATCTTCGCGATCGGCGTCGCGGTGATCACCAGAAAACCGAAGACGAAGAGGAGCAGCAACAGCGGTACGGCCACCCAGGCGGTCACCGCGCGCTCCAGCAGCCCGCCGATCCCGAAGCCGAGCAGACCGCCCGCCTGGTCGACCCGCGGGTTGTCCGAGGCCGGGCCGGAGATGTGCAGGAGGGCCGCGGTCGCCACGATGATCGCCGTCCAGCCGACCAGGGAGCGCCCGCGATGCTCGGGGTCGGCCGGCTCCCGCATCAGCCGGATCGCGCCGAAGAACAGCAGCAGCGGCAGCAGCACGGAAAGGTTGCCGAGGAAGAGCCGGACCATGTCGGCCACCCAGACGCCGACCGGGCCCGCGCTGCCCGCCCAGACCGCGACCGCGATCAGGATGGCGATGCCGAGCATGAACAGGCCGGCGCCGTCGCGGCGGTGCTCCGGGCCGATCGACTTGGCGGAGGCGGCCTGACGGCCGGCGCCACGGGCCAGCCAGCCGACGCCGCCCGCCATGCCCAGCCAGAGCGACCCGACGCCGCGTGCGATGCTGGGGCCGACGACCGGCGGTTGTTTGCGGACCGCGGGGCGCTTGGCCGCGGGTTTGCGCGCGGCCGCCTTGCCGGTGGCCTTTCGTGCCGGTTGCCGGGCACGGTTGACCGCCGCGCCCCGAGTTGTGGACGCGGCGCGGCTCCGGCCCGCCGGAGGAGTTCGGCCCGCCATGGATGTCACCGTAGCGGTGCGGGGCCGATCCGCCGAGAAGGCGCACCGCGACTGCTTTTCACTTTCCCGGCATTTACCATCGTACGGTGCAACCTCTCAGCAACGACTTGATCAAAGCCGCGCTGGACGGGCGCGGCTTCTCGTACTTCGTCGATGCCGACGGTGACATAGCCGGCAACTTCCAGGGCAACCTCATCTACTTCTTCCGCCTCGGTCAGCGGCAGGAGATCCTCCAGGTGCGGGCCATGATGCAGCACGTCTTCGCGGTCGAGGACGTGCCGAGGCTCTACGAGTTCTGCAACACCTGGAACCGGGATCAGCTCTGGCCGAAGGCCTACGTTCAGGTCACCGACGACGGCCAGGCGATCGTGGTGGGCGAGGTCACCACCGACTGGGAACACGGCGCCACAGTCCAGCAACTCGACCAGGTCATCCTCTGCGGAGTCGCGACCGGCTGCCGGCTCGGAGAGGCCCTCGGCGAACTGAAATCGGGGCCCCCACGCACGGCGTGAGGACCCCGATCCGATACCGGGTCACGGATGCCCGGCCGGGCGGAGGCGTCCGGACCCGGCTGCCGGACCGGAGACGGGTGGCTACCCCACCCGGTCCGGCCCGATGCTCGTCGGGTTACTGGACGTTGAAGCCCAGGCTGTACGCGCCGGTGCCCGAACTGGCCACGACGACGTACCGGTAGGTGCCGGAGTTGCCGGTGAAGCTCAGCGTCTTGTCGCCGTTACCGGCCGATTGCGCCACGGTCCGGAACTGACCGCGGTTGTTCGCCCGCTGGAGCACCAGGTCGAAGTCGGCGCCCTCCGGGGCGTCGAGGCAGGCGGTGTGCGTACCGGCCCGGGCGCGGTAGGCCCCGCCGTTCGGCTGCGCCTGTGCCTGACCGGTCCGGTTGATCGTGCCGGTCCGCTGCACCGGGAGCGCGTCACACGCGGACGCCTCCTCACCCTCCTCAGCGGGCGGAGTGGTCGCCGGTGGCGCCTCGCCACCCGCACCCTCGGTGGTGACCAGGGTCAGGTTCTGCGCCGCGAGGATCTCGTTCAGCGGCTGGAAGAACGTCTCGCCGCCGACCGTGCAGTCGCCGGACCCGCCCGAGGTGACACCCTGGGCCTGGTCGCCGGAGAGCCACGGACCACCCGAGTCGCCGCCCTCGGCGCAGACATCGGTCCGGGTCAGGCCGGTGACCGCGCCCTCCGGGTAGCGAACCGTCTGGTTCTTGGCGAGGATCGTGCCGCAGAACGTGCCGGTGGTGGAGCCGGAGCGGCAGATCGCCGCACCGACCGGGGCCTCGGTGTTGCCGGCCACCGGCAGCTCGTTGCCCTTGAAGTCGTTGACCACCGGACGCGGCGTCCAGTCACCGTTCACCGCGACGAAGCCCATGTCGGCCTCGCCGGGGAAGACCGAGAACTCCACGGTGCCCTGAGCCTGGTTGTTGAAGCCCGTGGTCGCGGCGCCCTCCGCGCCGCAGTGACCGGCGGTGACGAAGCCGGTCGTCACCGAGAAGCCGATCGAGCAGCGGGCCTGGCCACCACCGACGTTGATGAAGTACGGGTCGGCGCCGCGCACGTCGAACAACGGCTTCGGCCTGGCGTCGCTGATCTTCACGGTCACCGCGTCCGAGGAGAGGCCGGCCCGCTTCGCGAGCGCGAGCGCCTCCGGCTTCTCACCCGGCCGGGCCACGACGACCACCTTGTTGGTGGCGACGTCGACATACCAGCCGGTCAGGCCGGAGGCCTTCGCGGCCGCCGCGTCGAGCTTCGTCTTCGCCGCGTCCAGCTCGGCCTCGCTGCGCTTGACCAGGACCGGCACGGCACCCGCGGCCTTCACCGCCGACGCCGCTGCGGAATCGGTCACCGCGACCTTGAGCGTGGTGCCGTCGGACGCCAGCCAGGCGCCGCCGAAGTCCTCACCTGTCTGTGCGGCCAGCGTCGCCGAGACGCCGCCCGCCCACTCCGAGCGGGCCAGCCGGGTGGCTGCCTGTTCACCGTCGAGACCGAGGTCGCGTTTCATCGCCGCGAGCAGATCCGGGGACAGACCCCCCGGAGTGCTGCTCTTGGCCTTCGACGCACCGGTGTCTTCGGTGCCGGCGAGCGATGGCAGGGTGAAGGCGACCGCCGCCGCACCCGCCACCGCAACAACCGCCCCTACGGCGATCGCACTGCGCTGCATCTGGAGAACTCCCTCCGCCACGGGTGCCGTGGGGGCGGCACCGGTGCCAGGGAGTACGCAGCTGAGGCGCAGATGGTTGAAAATCGACGCGCGGAGCTTATGGATTCACAGGAATATCAGACCTCGACAACCGTCGGTACGATCATCGGCCGCCGGCGATACGCGTCGTTCACCCAGCGGCCCACCGTGCGGCGGACCACCTGTTGCAGCTGGTGGGTGTCGGTGATGCCGTCCTCGGCCGAGCGGTGCAGGGCTGCGGTCAGCAGCGGGACGACCGGGTTGAACGCCTCCGGGTCCTCGGAGAAACCCTTCGCCGAGATGACCGGCTCGCCGACCACCTTCCCGGTCACCGAGTCGATGACCACGGTCGCCGCGATGAACCCGCCGTCACCGAGTATCCGGCGCTCGGTGAGCAGCGACTCGCTGACGTCGCCGACCGCGAGACCGTCCACGTAGACGTACCGGCTCCGGACCCGGCCGACCACGCGGGCGTGCCCCTCGACCAGGTCGACCACGTCGCCGTCCTCGCACAGCACCACACGGTCCGGCGCCACACCGGTCTCGATGCCGAGCTGCGCGTGGGCGCGCAGGTGCCGCCACTCGCCGTGCACCGGCATCAGGTTGCTGGGCCTGGTCACGTTCAGCAGATAGCGCAGCTCGCCGGCCGGGGCGTGCCCGGAGACGTGCACCTTGGCCGTCTCCTTGTGGACGACGGTCGCACCGGCCCGGGACAGCTGGTTGATCACCCGGTAGACCGAGGTCTCGTTGCCCGGCACCAGGGAGCTGGCGAGCACGACCGTGTCTCCCGGCGCGATGGTGATGTGCCGGTGGTCGCCGGTGGACATCCGGCCGAGGGCGCTCATCGGCTCGCCCTGGGAACCGGTCGACATGAAGACGATCTCGTCGGGCGGCAGGTGGGTGGCCTCGTCCAGGCCGACCAGCAGTCCCTCGGGGATGCGCAGCAGACCCAGGTCCCGGGCGATGCCCATGTTGCGGACCATGGACCGGCCGATCAGGGCGACCTTCCGTTCGTACTCCCAGGCGGCGTCCATCACCTGCTGCACGCGGTGCACATGGGAGGCGAAGCTGGCCACGATGATCCGGCCACGCGCCTTGCCGAAGATCGAGCTGAGCACCGGGCCGATGTCGCGCTCCGGGGTGACGAAGCCCGGGACCTCGGCGTTCGTCGAGTCGGAGAGCAGCAGGTCGACGCCCTCGGCGCCGAGCCGGGCGAAGCCGGCCAGGTCGGTGATCCGGCCGTCCAGCGGCACCTGGTCCATCTTGAAGTCACCGGTGTGCAGCACCAGACCCGCGGGGGTCCGGATGGCGACCGCAAGCGCGTCCGGGATCGAGTGGTTCACGGCGAAGAACTCGCACTCGAACGGCCCGAGCCGCTCCACGCCGCCCTCCCGGACGGTCAGGGTGTACGGGTCGAGCCGGCGCTCGGCGAGTTTCGCCTCGACCAGGGCGAGCGTGAACTCCGAGCCGACCAGCGGGATGTCCGGCTTGTGGGCGAGCAGATAGGGCACCGCGCCGATGTGGTCCTCGTGCCCGTGGGTGAGGACGATCGCCTGCACGTCCTCGAGCCGGTCCAGTATCGGCGCGAAGTCGGGCAGGATCAGGTCGACACCCGGTTGCTCGACGTCGGGGAAGAGCACCCCGCAGTCGACGATCAGGATCTTCCCGTCGTACTCGAAATAGGTCATGTTGCGGCCGATGGCGCCGAGCCCACCGAGCGGGACGACGCGCAGGGCGCCCTCCGGCAGCGGCGGCGGCGGACCCAGCTCGATGTGAGCGTTAGTCATTCGCCTCTTCCTGTCAGAGCACGATGCCGGCCGCGGCGGCGTCCTGGCGCAGTTGGTTCAGTTCCTCGGTGGTCGCGTCGACGAGCGGCGAGCGGACCTGCCCGGCGGGCAGCCCGAGCGCGCCCAGACCGGCCTTGACCAGCATTACCCCCTGCGTCCGGAAGATGCCGGTGAACAGGGGCAGAGCGGTGCGGTGCAGGGTCAGCGCGGCCGCCGCGTCGCCCCGCTCCCACGCCTCGATCATCTGCTTGGCGAGCTTGCCGGTGAAGTGCGTCGACGTGCCCACCAGGCCGACCCCGCCGATCGCGAGCAGCGGCAGGGTGGCCGCGTCGTCGCCGGAGTAATACGCCAGGTCCGTCCGGGCCAGCACCTGGGAGCTGGCGACCAGGTCGCCCTTGGCGTCCTTCACCGCGATGATCCGGTCGTGCTCGGCGATCCGCACCATGGTCTCGGTGGTGATCGCCGTGCCGGCACGGTGAGGGATGTCATACACCATGATCGGCAGGCCGGTGGCGTCGGCGACCGTGCGGAAGTGCCGCTCGATGCCCGCCTGCGGCGGCTTGCTGTAGTACGGCGTGACGACCAGCAGGCCGTGCGCCCCCGCCTTCTCCGCGGCGTGGGCCAGCTCGATGGTGTGGGCCGTGTTGTTGGTGCCCACGCCCGCGAGCACCTGCGCCCGGTCCCCGACGGCCTCGATCACGGCGCGGAGCAGTGACTCCTTCTCCGCGTCGGTGGTGGTGGGGGATTCACCGGTGGTGCCGCTGATCACGAGAGCGTCGTTGCGCTGCTCGTCGACCAGGTGGGCGGCGAGACGGGCCGCTCCGTCCAGGTCCAGGGAACCGTCCGGGGTGAACGGGGTCACCATGGCGGTCAGCAGCCGTCCGAAGGGCCGCGGGTCGTGCGTCATACCTGACAACCTATCGGACGCTCCGGTCACACGTAGAAAGCGGTGAACGGCGCCCATGGGAGGTTGCGCAGGATGCTCCACACACCCCAGACCGCCATGAACGTGATCATGGCGGCCGGACTGATCGAGAACTCCGGCAGCTTCCAGCGGAACACCCTGCGGCCGGCCCACGCCACGTACAGATAGATCAGGAACGGCACCGCGAAGACGAACAGCAGGTGATGCCGGGCCGCAGCCGGCACATCGCCGTGCAGCAGGAACCAGGCGGCACGGGTACCGCCGCAGCCCGGGCAGACGAATCCCGTCAGATATTTCAGCAGGCAGGACGGCGCCTCGCCGGCACCGGCGGTGGCCGGGTCGCTGATCAGCGTGTAACCCACCGCGGCACCCGTGCAGGCCAGCACCGCGAACGGGGCCAGCCAGATCGGCGAACGGGCCGCGAGCCGGTTGACCAGGCGGGTCAGCCGGTCGGGCTCGGGCGGCCGGTAGTGGTCGAACCACTCAGGAGGCACCGGCGGGCCCTGAACCGGCTGGTCGGCCAACCAGGCCGGCAGCTCGACAGCGCTCATGGCCGTCACGGTACACCCGCGGTGCCGTGCGCCAGCGCGCTCGACAGCGGGCCGGCGAAGTCACCACGCTCGGGCACCGCGACCGTGTGCAGCCCCAGCCAGCCGGCCAGGCGCCGCAGCTCGGCGGCGAGCGCCACGGCGGTCTCCTCCAGGTCGGCGCCCGGCTCCAGCCAGGCGGCCGGGATCTGCAGCTCACCGGTGCGCCGATCGGCCTTCAGGTCGACCCGGGCCGCGAACCGGTCACCGAGCAGGAACGGCAGGACGTAATACCCGAACAGCCGCTGCGGTTTCGGCACGTAGATCTCGATGCGGTACGTCATGCCGAACAGCCGCTCGGTGCGGGCCCGCTCCCAGATGAGCGGGTCGAACGGGCTGATCAGCGTCGCGGCGCTCACCCGGCGGGGCAGCCGTGCCTCGTGATGCAGCCACGCGGACTTCCATCCCGGGACCGTCACCGGCCGCAGCACCCCGGCCTCGGCCAGCTCGGCGATCGCCGTGCGGCACGGCTGCACCGGGAGGCGGAAGTAGTCGCGCAGCTCCGCCTCGCCGGCCACCCCCAGAGCCCGGGCGGAGAGCTCCACCAGGGCACGGAAGGCCTCGGCCGGCTCGGGCGTCGGCGCAGCAAGCACCGCCGCCGGCAGCACCCGCTCGGGCAGGTCGTAGCGGCGGGCGAACGAGGTGGTGCGCTCGGCGGCGGTCACCTGACCGGTGTAGAAGAGCCACTCCAGGGCCTGCTTGACGACCGACCAGTTCCACCCCCAGTGCTCCTTGGTGCGCGGGGCGTCGTGCTCGATCTCGGCCGCGGTGATCGGGCCCCGCTCGCGCACCTCGGCGAGGACCCAGGCCACCAGGCCGGGCTGTTCCTCGGCGATGCGCCGCATGTTGCCCCAGGCGAACTCGTGTGCCCGCGCCATCCGCCAGCGGAACAACGGCTGCAGGTCGGCGCGGATCAGCGACGCCTCGTGGCCCCAGAACTCGAAGAGCTCTCGCGGCCGGCGATAGGCGGCCCGCTCCAGCAGCCCGGGGTCATAGGGTCCGAGGCGGCTGTAGAGCGGCATGAAGTGGGCACGCTGCAGCACGTTGACCGAATCCATCTGGATCAGGTGCAGGCGGCGCAGCACCCGGCGCAGGTGGCGCAGGTCGGTGACACCGCCCGGCCGGGGGTCCAGGAAACCCTGGGCCGCCAGGGTGATCCGGCGGGCCTGGGCGACGGAGAGCGATTCGGACACAGCCACCGGGGAAGACTAGGTGACGGGTATGACAAAGTTGCGGCCATGGCTCTCGGCTTCGTCCGTCCCGCCCGTCCCGAGGACGCCGCGGAGATCGCTCGTATCCAGCTCTCCACCTGGCGCACCGCGTACCGCCGGATGTTCCCGGCGCACGTACTGGCCAGTCTCGACGAGGGTTACCTGGCACGCGGCTGGACCGAGGCGATCACCGCGCCGCCGTCCGCCCGGCACCGGGTCCTGATCGCCGTCGAGCAGGGCGAGAGCAACGCCCACGTGGTCGGGTTCGCCGCCTCCGGGCCGGCCGACGAGCAGGCGCTGGCGCCCGAGGAGAAACCGCTGCCGGACGACGTCGCGGCCGTCACCGATCTGCTCATCGAACCCCGGTGGGGCCGGCGCGGCCACGGCAGCCGGCTGCTGGCCGCCGCGGTCGACAACTGGCGCGACGACGGCTTCCGGACCGCGGTGGCCTGGGTGTACGAGGCCGACGACGCGATGCGCAAGTTCCTCGGCTCGACCGGCTGGGAACCGGACGGGGCGGGCCGGGCACTGGACGTCGACGACCTCCTGGTGCCGCAGCTCCGCCTGCACGTCGCGATCAACGAGACGACCGCCGGCGCCGGCCCGGCCTAGCCCTCCAGGAGCGGGTCGAGGCCGATGGTCAGGCCCGGCCGGGCGACCACGTTGCGGACGGCGAGCAGCACGCCCGGCATGAACGACGACCGGTCCAGCGAGTCGTGCCGGATGGTCAGCGTCTCGCCGGGGGTGCCGAACAACACCTCCTGGTGCGCCACGAGACCCGAGGCGCGTACCGAATGGATCCGCACGCCGTCGATCTCGGTGCCGCGGGCGCCGAGTTGCTCCTCCTTGGTGGCGTCCGGCATCGGCGGGCACTTCGCCGCGGCGCGTGCCTCGGCGATCACCTTCGCGGTGTGCATCGACGTGCCGCTCGGCGCGTCCAGCTTGCGCGGGTGGTGCTGCTCGATGATCTCGACCGACTCGAAGTAGCGGGCCGCGCGGGCGGCGAACTGCATCATCAGCACCGCGCCGATGCCGAAGTTCGGTGCGATCAGCACGCCGACGCCGGGCTTGGCGGCCAGCCAGCCACGCACAGTGTCGAGCCGGTCCTCGGTGAACCCGGACGTGCCGACCACCACGTGGATGCCCTGCTCGATCGCCCACCGCAGGTTGTCCATCACCACGTCGGGGTTGGTGAAGTCGACGAGCACCTGGGCTCCGGCGTCGGACGCCTGGAACAACTCCTCACCCTGGTCGATCATCGACACCAGGGCGAGATCGTCGGCGGCGTCGACCGCCTTGCACACCTCGAGGCCCATGCGGCCCCGGGCGCCGAGAACACCGACACGGATGGGTTCAGGCAGATCGCTCACACCGTCAACTTAACGTACGCCCACGTCGCTCCCACCATCGCTCGGCGGCGCCCACGACCAGGAAGACCAGCCCCACGTACGCCCATCCGACGAGCACGTCGATCACCCAGTGCTCGGCCGTGTAGACCAGCGTGAAGGTCATCGACAGCGGGTAGGCGAGCAGCAGCGGCCACCACCTCCGCCGTACCCCGGGCAGGAAGAACACCACCGCCATGAACGCGAACGCGGTGTGCAGCGACGGCATCGCGGCCACCGGGTTCGACGCCTCCACCTGCAGGGCGTTCAACGTGTTGCCGGCACTGTGCAGGCCGATCGCGTTCCAGCCGTTGGTCGAGATGCGCTCGGCGTCGACCAGCGAACCGTGCTCCGGCAGGGCCGCCCACCACGGCGGGGCGGCCGGATAGAGGAAGTACGTGATGAGGCCGAACACGCAGAGCAGGAACCAGCGCCGCATGAACCGCGCCCACTGCGGCCGGGACCGCATCCACAGCACCACGGCGATCGTCGGGAGCGTCAGGAAGTGTGAGAAGTAGACGATCGAGACGACCACCTCCCACCACTGGACCACGCCCGGTTGCCAGAGGTGGTCCTGCAGCCACTCGGTCGGTGTGACGCCGCCGGTGAGCCCGCCGAACGCCCACTCGTCGAAGGCGATCAGCTCGGTGACATGCGGCTCGAACAGCCGGTCGGCGTAGCCGCGGGAAACGTTGTACAGCACCAGGAGCAGGCAGATCGGCAACCAGTCACGCAGGAAGCGCAGATGCGTCCGCCACGGCTCGTGGTTGCGCCACGCGATGGTGGCCAGCCACAGCCAGCCGAAGGCGATCAGCGGGTCACTGGTCGGGACACCCACGAAGTAGACGCCGACCGAGAAGACCACCGCCCAGACGAGCATCCCCACGATCCGCCGTTTCCGGATGTCCGGCGGCAGCGGGGTGGCTGATGTCTCGGGCGGTGTCTCCACTGATGTCACGGTGAACAAGGGTAGAACCGCAGGTTGCTAGGAAGGTAATTCACCCTCGTCGAACGGGCCCACGACGGCCAGCGACAACGGTTTGGACAGCAGTTCCGCCGCGACCGCGTGGACCTCCTCGGCGGTGACCGCGTCCACCCGGGCGAGCAACTCGTCCACACCCATCAGATCGCCGTGCAGCAGCTCCGACTTGGCCAGCCGGCTCATCCGGGAACCGCTGTCCTCAAGTCCGAGCACGTACGACCCCTTGGCCATGCCCCGGCCGCGGACCAGTTCCTCGGCCGTGATGCCGTCGGCCGAGATCCGGCCCAGCTCGAGCCGGATCAGGTCGAGCACCTCACGCGCCTTGGCCGGGGCGCAGCCGGCGTAGACGCCGATCAGGCCGCTGTCGGCGTACTGACTGGCGTAGGAGTACACCGAGTAGGCGAGACCGCGCTTCTCCCGGATCTCCTGGAACAACCGGCTCGACATGCCGCCGCCGAGCACGTTGTTCAGCACACCGAGCGCGAAGCGCCGCTGGTCGTGGCGGCCCAGCCCGGGGCCGCCCAGGACGATGTGCGCCTGCTCGGTGTCCCGGTGCAGGACGACGTCGTGTGCCTTGCGGACCCGTACCTTCGCGTTGCCGGCACGCGGCGGTGCCGGATCCGCCTGTCCGGTGTCCAGCGGGGTGCCGGCCAGCGCCTTGCGGACCAGCCGCACCACCGTCGCGTGGTCCAGGTTGCCGGCCGCCGCGACGACGATCTCCGGCGCGGTGTACCGGCGCCGGTAGAACCGGTTGATCTGGTCCCGGGTCATCGGGGTGATCGAGTCGGGCGTACCGGAGATCAGCCGTCCGAGCGGGTGGTCGCCGTAGATCGCCTCGGCGAAGACGTCGTGCACCTCGTCACCGGGCTCGTCCTCGTGCATGGCGATCTCCTCGAGGATCACGCCACGTTCGGTCTCCACGTCCGCCGGGTCGAGGATCGAGTCGGCCACCGCGTCGACCAGCACGTCCACCGCCAGCGGCAGATCGGTGTCGAGCACCCGCGCGTAGTAGCAGGTGTACTCCTTCGTGGTGAAGGCGTTCGTCTCGCCGCCGACCGCCTCGATCTGCGAGGAGATCTCGAGGGCGGTGCGTTTGCGGGTGCCCTTGAAGAGCAGATGCTCCAGGAAGTGCGACGCACCGTGCAGGGCCGGCGTCTCGTCCCGTGAGCCGATCCCGACCCAGATGCCGAGGGCGGCGCTCCGGGTGGTCGGGATGGCCTCGGTGATGATGCGCAGGCCACTGGGCAGGACGGTCTTCTTGACGCCGTCCTGCAGGGTCCGGGTAGAGACGCGGGGGGGGCGCGGTGGGGGGCCCCCGCGGGAGGGGGGGGTGAGAAATTATAGGGGGGGGCCGCCGGGGGCG
>NZ_JBFAAI010000008.1:0-28137 GCF_040639655.1 Actinoplanes sp. NPDC023801
GAGTTGTTTTCCTTTTTCCCCTTTCCCCCGGCCCCTGTTCGCATCTTTGCGCCCGTCCGCCGGGTTGTGGGGGCGGGGGCGGCGGGCCGGGTGATTCAGGACTGGGCCAGCTGGATGTGGCAAGACCGAGTCAGCTGGGTGGTTCAGGGCTTGGGTCAGCTGGTCTCGCCGGCCAGGCTGAAGGAGGACAGCCGGTTGATGGCGGCCACGGTGCCGAGGACTGTGAAGATGGCGCTCATGACGATGGCGGTGGTCAAGCCGATCGTGGACTGCAGGATGGCGGTCGGGGCGATCTTGTCGGCGATGGTGATGACGTACTGGCCGATGGCCAGGTTCTTCGTGCCGCTGACGAAGTTTCCCAGCAGGCCCTCCCAGACCAGGATGTAGACCAGGCCGACGAGCACCGGGCGACGGCTGACCAGGCTGAAGAGCAGGAACAACGCGGTGTACGCCAGGGCGCCCACCACGGCGGCGACGGCCAGGGCGGCGCCCAGCTTGGCGGAGCCGGCCAGTATGCCGGTGACGAACAGCGGCACGGCTGACACCACGGCGGTCACTGAGGCGGCCACCGCGTACTTCGCCAGGATGATCTCGCGGCGGGGCAGCGGCTTGGTGAGGATGTGGACGATCGTGCCGTCGTCGATTTCGGAGCCGAGGACGCCGGTGCCGACGATCAGGGCGACCACGGGCAGCACCACGACGAGTCCCAGGCCGACGATGACCGCCTGACCCCACATGTCGGGCGACACACCGTACGCCCGGCAGAGTGCCGCCAGACCGATCAGCAGCAGTGGCAGCGGCAGGAGCAGCAGGGCCCGGCGGCGGCCGAAGAGGCCGCGCGCGGTGATGAAAGCGACCGTGGACATCAGCCCTCCAGCAGGTATGAGAAGACGCTCTCCAGGGACTCGTCGGACGGCACCACCTGGCGCAGCCGGATCCCCTGGTCGAGAGCGATGCGGGGCAGCACCCTGGTGAAGCTGCCGTAGTCGGAGGCCCGCACGGTCATGCCGGTGGCCTCGATCTCGATGCCGGCCACCGACTTCTCGGCGATCAGCGCGACGGCCAGCCGGCGGTCGTCGGAGCTGCGCACGGCGAAGACGTGCGGCCGGGTGGTCATCAGGCGGCGGATCTTGCGGTAGTCGCCGGACGCGGCCAGGCGGCCGGCCACGATGACCTGCACCAGTCCGGCGACCTGCTCGACCTCTTCGAGGATGTGCGAGCTGAACAGGATGGTGTGGCCGCGGTCGCCGAGCGAGTGCAGCAGCTCCATCATGTGCATCCGCTGGCGCGGGTCCATGCCGTTGAACGGCTCGTCGAGCAGCAGTACGCGCGGCTCGTGCACGAGCGCTGCGGCGACCCGGGTGCGCTGGCGCATGCCCTTGGAGAAGGTTTCGATGCGGCGTTCGGCGGCGTCGGTCATCTCGACGAGTTCGAGTGCGCGCTGGGCGGCGGCGGCCGGGTCCGGCAGTTTCTGCATCTTGGCGCAGGCGGTCACGAACTGGCGCGCGGTCAGGTAGCCGTGGACCGCTTCGCGTTCGGTGACGAGCCCGAGGTCGCGGTAGGCGGCCGGGTTGCGCCAGGTGGGCTTGCCGTCGATGGTGACGGTGCCCTTGGAGGGCGCCAGGAATCCGGCCATCATGTGCAGCACGGTGGTCTTGCCGGCACCGTTCGGCCCGAGCAGGCCGGTCACGCCGGGGTGCAGGGACATGGAGATGTCGTTGACCGCGACCACGTTGCCGTACCACCGGGAGACGGTGGACAACTCGACCACGCCGGTCGTGGTGGGCGTCTCGGCCGGGAGCGTCTGGGTGGTCACAGCGAGGCCACCTTCCGGTAGCGGGCCAGCAGGATGAGGAGGCAGGCGGCGATCAGGGAGACCGTCTCGATGCCGTAGATCGGACCGAACCGGCCCAGTTCCAGTTCGAAGTTTCCACCGAACCACTGCCCCACCCCGGCGAGCAGGGTCATCGGGCTGGCCAGCAGGGCCAGCTGGTTGGCGGTGGTGGAGGGCAGGGAGGACAGCACCCCGACGATCGGGGTGGTCACCAGGAAGACCGCCACGATGCCGCCGGCCGCGAACGCCTGCTTGCCGGTGAAGGAGGCGACCAGCAGTCCGATGGCGGCGAACATGAGCGCCCAGAGCAGGCTGTAACCCCAGCCGGGCAGCAGGTCGCCGAGCTCGTTGAACACGCCCTTGACGCCGTCCGTCGTGGTGAACGCGGCGCCGAGGAACATGATGAACTGCGGCACGCCGAGCAGCAGCCAGATCGCGGTGACCATGGCGGCGAACTTCGCGCTCACGTAGTCGGCGGCGCGCAGTGGCCGGCTGAAGTACAGCGGCAGGGTGCCGGACCGCAGGTCGCGGGAGACCAGCTGGGGCGCCACGATCGCGGTGAAGAAGATGATCAGGAAGCTCATCTGGCCGGCGAACTCGAGGTAGCTGAGAACCGACTCGCCGGCGATGGAGCGGATCGCGGCCACGATCACCGCGACGAGCAGCATGATGCCGAAGACCAGCCAGGGGAAGATCTTCGCCTTGGCGGAACGGCCCAGCCCGTACGCCGCGCGCAGCCCGTGCACATAGAGCGCCTGCTGCATCGCGAACCGGCCCAGACGCGGGCCGTCGTATCGCTGGTATCCGATGTCATGGATGACGCCGGCCTCAGACATCGACGGTCTCCTTCGTGGTGAAGAGCTCGGCGACGCGGTGCCGACGCTGGTCCAGGCGGTGCAGGTTGAGGTCGAGTTCGGTGACCGCGTGCAGGATCCGGTCGTACGCCTCGTCCGACTCCAGCGGCACGAGCAGCACCCGGCCTTCCCGGGTGACCGGCAGGCCGCGCTGGGCGAGGGCGGTGGCGAGTTCGTCGGTGCCGTCGGCGACCTCGACCGCCAGGATGTCGGATGCCTCGGTCATGGAGGAGATCCGGTCGGCGCGCAGCAGCCGGCCACCCTCGATGGCGATCAGCGAGTCGCAGATCCGTTCGACCTCGCCGAGCAGATGGGAGCAGACCACCACGGAGATGCCGAACTCGTTGCCGATCCGGTGAACGAGCTGGAGCATCGCGTCGCGGCCGGCCGGGTCGAGGCCGTTGGTGGGCTCGTCGAGCAGCAGCAGGTCGGGGTCGTGCACGAGCGCCTGGGCCAGCTTGACCCGCTGCTTCATGCCGGTGGAGTAGCCACCGATCTGCCGATACCGCTCCTCGTAGAGGCCGACGTGCCGCAGCGCCTCGGAGGCGCGTTCGCGGGCGGCGGTCTTCGGCAGCCCGCTCATCCGGCCCAGGTGGGTCACGAACTCGGCGGCCGAGACGTCCGGCGGCAGGCAGTCGTTCTCCGGCATGTAGCCGACACGGGCACGGACCTGGTCGGTCTGGGTGACGGGGTCGAGGTTGAAGACCCGGACGCTGCCGCCGCTGGGCGACAGCAGTCCGAGCATGATCTTGATGAAGGTGCTCTTGCCGGCGCCGTTGGCGCCGACCAGGCCGATGACGCCGGCATCGACGGCGACGGTCAGGTCCGCGAGGGCGGTCACCCCGCCGCCGTACGTCTTGGTCAGCCCGTCCGTAACGATGATGGTCACGGGCTCAGCCTAGAAAGCCACCGCACCCACGCGGATCGGGAAATCCCCTGAGGCTCTCTCAGGGTTTCTCAGCCTGCTCTCAGCTGACGCTCACCTGGAACACCGGCAGCTTGCCGAGCCGGCGATATTCGCGCAGCGCGGCGGGCGTACTGTCCACCGACGAGTCCTGGCCCTTGTGGTTGGCCGGGGTCTCGAAGTGCACCATCGCCTTGATCCGCGGGAACCGGCCGATCTGGTCGCCGACCTCCCGGTAGAACTCGGCCATGTGTCCCGGGTTCCGCTTGGAGAACCAGACGCCCCATTCGGCGACCATGAGCGGCTTGTCCGGATGGCGCCGGGTGACCCAGTTGTAGAAGCCGGGCCAGTGCGGTTTGCTGGCCGACCGGCGGTTGAGCAGCTCGTCGAAGTCGCCGTGGCCGTACCCGGGATCGCTGTAGGAGTACGTGTCGAAGCCGATCCAGTCGACCACGTCGTTGCCCGGGTACATGTGCTGGAACCAGCTCTTGGTGGTGTGCGGCACGTACGCCATGTGGACGAGGACGGTCACCACGTTGCTGGCGCCCTTGGCCCGCAGCCGCTTCACCACGTGCCGGAACATCGCCGCGTAGTCGCGGGCCGTGTAACCGGAGCCGGTCCGCTCGCGTACCTGGTCCTCGGCTTCGTGGTGGATCGCGAAGAAGAACTTCTCCCGGTAGTTGTGCCGGATGTGGGTGGCGAGGCGGTCCAGGAACTCGTCGGTACGCCGGTCGCCGCGGGCGATCTGGGCCCAGGTGGCGCTCTCCGGCTTCCAGTTGAGCAGCAGGATCCGCTTGCGGCCGGGTTCGCGGGAGATGGCGATCTCCTGCTCGGTCGGGAAGAGTTGCCGGATGCCGCGGTGGTAGGCGTGGAAGACGGCCTGGTGGCGGCCGGTCTTGCGCTCGAACTCGGCGAGCGCCTGTACGCCGCGGGCCTCGGTGCGCGCGCCCGGCGCGACGCCCCAGAGCACGCCGCAGGTGGGCACGAGATTGGAGCCGGTACGGCAGCGCCGCTCCCCGGACTCCTGGTGGTGACTGATCAGCCGGTCCACCCCGGCGCCGGTGGCCATGGGCAGCGGGTTCCAGGCCGGGGCCCCCGCGGGATCGGGAGCGAGCCGGTCGCGGAGCGGGGCCGGGGCGAACGTGCCGCCGGGCGCAGCGGGTGGGCCGAATGTCCCGCCGGGCTCGGCGGGGATGGCGAACGTGCCGTCAGGCGGCGTTGCGGTTGTCATGGTCGGGTCGACGAACGCGGGAGGGCCGTACGGAACCCCGAGCTGGTCGACGCCTCCGGTCCACGCCCAGGAAAGCGTGGCCGTCACGGACATGGCGAAGGCCGTGGTCAGCGCGGCGATGCGCAGGCTCTTTCTCACAATGGCCGAGTATCAAAGGATCATGCCCAAATGTCCAGTAACACCATGATTTAAACACAAATAGGTATTTTATAGGTTTCATCCTGATCGGGGAAAGATCACGATTCGATCGACGGCCCGGCTCGACCCACTTGGACGCGCCTGGAAAACTGTCCCCCAAACAGCAGCAGGGGGATTCGAAGTGAATGGTTCGGTACTTCCCGAGGACGTTCTCCGTGACGCTCCGTCCTTCACGCCGCGCCCCTATGAGCTGGCAGATCTCGAGCTGCTGCTCTCCGGTGCCTACGCTCCGCTGACCGGGTTCCTCGGCCGCGCCGATCTGGTCTCCCTGGCCCGCAACGGCCGCCTCGCCGACGGCACGCCGTGGCCGGTCCCGGTGACGTGCGAGGTCCCCGGCGAGGTGGCGTCCGCGCTGGACCCGTCCGACCCGGCCCGCCGCGCCCTGGTCCTGACCGACCTGGAGGGCGCCCCGGTCGCCGCCATCGACGTGACCGATGTCTGGCAGACCGGGCAGAACCGGTTCGGCATCGGGGGCCCGGTGCGCCGGATGGGCGACGGCGGGCACGGCCCGTTCCAGCGGTTGCGCCGCACTCCGGAGGAGGTCCGGGCACTCATGCCGCCGGGCCGGGTGCTCGGTGTGATCGCCGACCGGCCGCTGCACCGGCCACAACTGGCGCAGATCGCGCACGCCGCCCGTACCCTCGCGGCTCATCTCCTGATTCTGATCCCGGTCAGCGGGCCGGGACCGGACGGCCTGCCTCCGGAGGCGCTGGTCCGCTCGATCTTCGCGGCCCGCGACCGGATGCCGCCGGCGACCGTGGTGGCCGTGCCGCTGCTCACCCGTGGCGACGAGATGCGGGACGCGCTGCTGCGCGCCCGGGTCGCCGGCGCGTACGGCGTGACCCACGTGCTGTCCACCGGCGACACGCTGTCCGGGGCGGGTCTGCGCGTGCTGGTCCCGCGCGAGCTGGCCTACGACAACCGGGACGGCCAGTGGCGCTGGCGCGACGACATCCCGCCGCGCAACCGCCGCCTGGCGATGCCCCCGGCCGAGATCGACGACCTGCTGGACCGGGGTTTCCCGCTGCCCGAGTGGCACACCCCGCCGGCCGTCGCCAAGGAGCTGTCCCGGGTCCGCCCGCCGCGCCGGCACCGCGGCCTCGTGGTGTTCTTCACCGGGCTGTCCGGCTCCGGCAAGTCGACGGTCGCCCGCAACCTGGCCGACGCCATGCGGGAGAACGGGGACCGCACGATCACCCTGCTCGACGGCGACGTGGTGCGCCGCGAGCTGACCGCCGGGCTCGGGTTCAGCAAGGCCGACCGGGACCGCAACGTACGCCGGATCGGCTGGGTGGCCGCCGAGGTGGGCCGCCATCGGGGCATGGCAGTGGCCTGCCCGATCGCGCCCTATGACGCGGCCCGGCGGGCGGCGCGGCGGATGGCGGTGGAGGCCGGCGCCGGTTTCGTCCTCGTGCACGTGGCGACGCCGCTGGAGGTGTGCGAGAGCCGGGACCGCAAGGGCCTGTACGCCCGGGCACGCGCCGGCCAGCTGCGCGGCATGACCGGGATCGACGACCCGTACGAGGAGCCGGCCGACGCCGAGCTGACGCTCGACACCACGACCATGTCCGTCCCCGAGGCGGTCGAGATGGTGCTCGGCTACCTGGTCGAGAACGGGTGGGTGGAGCCCAAACTGAGCTGAACCCATCACCGGCGGCGGGATTGGGACGTTAGCCCTCTGGGGCGAAACGCCCAAACCGACACACCTTTCCCGGAAGGTCGCCGAAGACTGATGGAACCGTCCCGCCCCTCGTCCGATCTCTCGCACTACCTCGGTGCGTTCCGCCGGCACTGGTGGATCGCCCTGGTGGCCACGGGTGCCGGCCTGGGTGGCGGCGCGGTCCTGACCCAGGCCATGCCCAAGGTCTACGAATCGTCCGCATCGGTCCTCGTGGAGTCGGTCGGCCAGGACACCAACGCCGAAGGCGGCCGGACCAAGGGCACCGTCAACCTCGACACCGAGGCCCAGCTGGTCGGCTCCGGGGCGGTCGCGGTGAAGGCAGCCGGACTGCTGCGCAGCGACGTGTCGCCGATCGAGCTGGCCAAGTCGGTGTCGGTGCAGGTGCCGGCGAACACCACGGTTCTGGTGATCACCTTCAAGGCGGACGACCCGCGGGCAGCGCAGGCCGGTTCGCACGCGTTCGCGGAGGCTTACCTGCGCAACCGGGAGGAGACCGCCCGGGCCCAGCTGGACAAGCGGATCCGCTCGCTGAACCTCAAGGTCCGGCAGTTGACCACGGTTCTGACCGGGATCAACGCGAAACTCGCCGTCGCGCCCAAGGGCAGCTCGACCGAGAGCAACCTGCAGAGCCTGCGCAACAACTCGCAGAACCAGCTCAACTCGCTGACCGGACGGCTCAACGAGCTGACCACCACGATGGTCGGCGGCGGCAGCATCATCAGCGACTCCCGCCTGCCCGAGGAACCGACCAGCCCGAACGCGTGGCTCAACATCGGCACCGGCGGCATGCTCGGCCTGCTGCTCGGGCTCGGCCTGGCCTACCTGCGGGAACGCTTCGACCGGCGGCTCGTCACCCCCAACGACGTCCGTGACCGGGGCCGGGTCCCGGTACTTGCCGCGCTCGACGAACGCAGCACCCCGCACTTCGACGACGTGCTCCAGCCGTACGGACCGGGCGGCCGGGTATTCAACAGGCTGCGCAACGAGGTGCTGGCGGCCCTGCACGACGACGACCGGATCATCGTGGTCACCGGGACGAGCCGTGGATCGGCGAGCACCCTGGTCGCCGCGAACCTGGCCGCGGCGCTCGCCCGTACCGGAAGTGAAGTCGTTCTGATCGGTGCCCACCTGCCGGACAGCGTGATCGACGCCGCGCCGCTGGCCCGGATGTTCGGCGTGTCCGCGATGCCCGGCCTCTCCGACCTGCTGGCCGGCCGGGTGAGCCTGTCCAGCGCGCTGCAGCGCACCCCGCGCATCCCGTCGCTCCGGGTGGTCACCACCGGCGGCGCGGCAACCGCGGCCGGGCTGATGCAGTCGCAGCGGCTCAAGGACACCCTGCAGACGTTGCGCGAGCAGGGCGGATACGTGGTCATCGAGGCGCCGTCGACAAGCAGCAGCGCGGATGCCCAGAGTCTGGCCAGCCTGGCCGACGCGGCGATCCTCGCGGTCGAGCTGCGCCGGTCCCGGCGCCCCGCCCTGGTGGACGCCACCGAGCAGCTGCAGCGGGTGGGCACGCGCCTGCTCGGTGCGGTGGTGATGCCGCGGCTCGCCGCGATGCGCCCGACCGAACCGATCGCGCCCGCGGTCGCCCTGCCGGTATCCGGTGAGGCCGACGCCGACGCCGACGCCACGGCCGAGGGTCCGACCCAGCAGCTCTCGTTCGCCGGCCTGCAGCGGCCCGGCGGTCCGGACGGCGGCGACGCCACCGCGGTCATCGACCTCACCAGCACGGGCGCCGCGGACGGCGACGACAAATGATCGCGGTCGCGGCGGAAGCGCACGCCGGGCCCGCACCGCGAACCACCAAGAACCGGACGCTGCCGTCCTGGCCGGTCGCCGGCGTCCTGATGTTCTACCCGCTCTGGTGGGCGCTCGGCCTGGGCGTGCTGATCTTCCCGATGACGGCCGTGGTCATGCTCTTCCTGCTGATCCGCCGACGCGCGGCCGGCCGGACGCTGCGGCTGCCGCCGGGCTTCGCCTGGTGGGCGATCTTCCTGCTCGCGGTGGTGGTGAGCATCGCCGCACTGGGTGCGGATCCGCCGGGCACGGTCGCGGAACGCGCCAGCGAGCGGCTGGTCGCCGTCGTCTACAAGCTTTCGATGTACCTCTCGCTGACCGTTCTGCTGATCTACGCCGGCAACCTGACCGAGGCGGAGCTGTCCCGGCGGCGGCTCGTGCGGCTGCTCGGCGGCATGTTCGTGCTGACCGTGGCGGGCGGGCTGCTCGGCATGGTGGCCGGGAACTTCGAGTTCACCTCGCCGATCGAGTGGCTGCTGCCGTCCGGGGTGCGCAACAAGGGTTTCGTACGGTCGCTCGTCCATCCGTACGCCGCACAGATCATGGACATCGTCGGTGACGCCAAGCCGCGCCCGGCCGCACCGTGGGGCTACACCAACACCTGGGGCAACAACTTCTGCCTGCTCGCGCCGTGGCTGGTGGTGGCCGCCTGGTGGAGCCGCAGCTCCGGCAAGAAGTTCCTGGCCGTGCTCTGCCTGGCCGTCTCGGTGGTGCCGGCGGTCGCCTCGCTGAACCGGGGCCTGTGGATCGGTGTCGGCCTGCTGCTCCTCTACGTGGCGTTCCGCTACGTGCTGGCCGGCCGGCTGTGGATCCTGGCGCTGCTGCCGGTGGTGACGGCCGGCCTGGCGCTGGCCATGATCGCCACACCGCTCGGCGACACGGTGCAGGCCCGGCTGGACAACGGCAAGTCCAACGGCGTCCGCTCGTTCCTCATCGACAAGGCCGTCGACGGATTCTTCGGCTCGCCGGTCATCGGGTACGGCGGCACCCGTAACACCCTCGGCGGGCGCAACTCGATCACCGTGGGTGAGAGCGCGGGTTGTGAGCGCTGCGGCAACTTCACGGTCGGTGGCAACGGGCAGCTCTGGCAGTTGATCTATGCGCACGGTGCGGCCGGCACCGTGGGCTATCTGGGCTTCTTCGCGTACGGCCTGTGGCGGTTCCGCCGGGACCGCAGCCCGATCGGCATCGCCGGCAGCGCTGCGCTCGTGACGTCGTTCTCCGCGATGCTCTGGTACAACTCGCTGGTCACCCCCCTGGCCTTCATGGTTCTGGCATATGCGCTGCTCTGGCGCAACTGGACAGATGGGGAGAACACTTGAGCCCGGTTAAGACCGCCCCCGCGGCACTGACCGCCGGAGACGCTGCTCTCCGGACCCAGTACCTGACCGAGGTGCTCGGACTGCTCTATCCACGGCCGTGCCGGACGGATGGCACGCCCGGCCCGCTCGTGACCGAGTATCTGGTGGTCCCGAACGCACACCGGCCACGCCTGCTGGTGCCGACCCTCTCCCCCGCGGTCGCCGCGGCCGCGGTACGCAGATACGCCGAACCGCAGTCCCGGATGGCCCGGCTCAAGCGCGACGCCGTGGTGGCGGCCGTGCACGCCCGCGCCACCGGATTGCTGTTCCGCGACCGGATCCGGGTGACCGGCCCGGTCTCGGCCGGCATCGACGGGTACCTCAGCGAGGCTCTGCGCCGCGACCTGGCGGTGAGCATCCACATCGGGCCGGCGCGGGCCAACCGCAAACCGGTGCTCCAGCTGCTCAGCCCGGACGGCGACACCTTCGCCTTCGGCAAGATCGGCACCGGCCCGCTGACCCGGACCCTGGTCAAGGCCGAGACCGCGGCCCTGACCACGCTTGGCGGCAGCGGACTGAGCAAGCTGACCGTGCCACGGTTGCTGCACGCCGGGCAGTGGCGGGGCATGCAGGTGCTGGTCCAGTCGGCGCTGCCGGTGTGGCTGCCCCGGGCGCCGCTGACCCAGCGCCGGCTGACCGCCGCGATGCTCGACATCGCCGGCTGCTGCGGGCACACGACCGGGCCGCTGACCGGCAGCGGGTACTGGCACGAGCTGAAGTCCCGGCTGGCCGCGGTCGCTGACCGGCCGGAGGGCTCCGGCCTGGCCGCCGCGGTGGACGTGCTGGCCGCGCACAGCGGGGAGACCGCGTTGCGGTACGGCGCGTGGCACGGCGACTGGGCTCCGTGGAACATGGCGAACCTCGCCGACACGCTGCTCGTCTGGGACTGGGAGCGGTTCGCCACCGGTGTGCCGCTCGGTTTCGACGCCATCCACCACGAGCTGCAGAAACGTATTCAATCCACCGGCGACGCCCGGGCCGCGGTCGAGGCGACCGTACAGCGGGCCGACGAGTTGCTCGCCCCCTTCGGGGTGGCGCCGGTGGCCCGCGAGATCACCGCTCTGCTCTACCTGGTCGACCTCGCGGTCCGTTACCTGACCGACAAACAGGCCGAGGCCGGTGCCCGGCTCGGTGTGCTGGGGACCTGGCTGCTGCCGGTGCTGATCCGGCGTGTGGAGGAGCTGTAGCCATGCATGTACGCAATCTGCCGGCCCCGGTGAAACGGGTCGTGCATCTGGGCTCCCGCTCGTACGGCCGGCTCACCGCCGAGAGCCGGATGCTGCCGTCGTTCCTGATCTGCGGCGGGCAGCGCTGCGGCACCACGTCGCTGTACCGCGCGCTGGCCGCCCACCCGGTGGTGCTCAAGGCGGTGCTGCACAAGGGCGTGCACTACTTCGACACGTCGTACGACCGGGGGGCGGGCTGGTACCGCGGCCACTTCCCGACGTTGCGCAGCGCGGAACGGATCGGCGAGAAGTACGGGGTCCGGGCGCAGACGTTCGAGTCCAGCCCGTACTACATGTACCACCCGCAGGCGGCCGCCCGGATCGCGCGCGACCTGCCGTACGCCAAGCTCGTGGTCCTGGTCCGGGACCCGGTGGAACGTGCCTACTCGCAGCACCACCACGAGGTGGCCCGCGCCTACGAGTCGGAGCAGGACTTCGGGTCCGCGCTGACCCTGGAGCCGGCCCGGCTGCACCGCCAGGAGGAACGGCTCACGCTCGATCCCGGCTACTACAGCTTCGCTCACCAGCATCACGCCTACCGGGCCCGCGGCGAGTACGCCCGCTACCTGAGCGTGATGGCCCAGCACGTCGGCCGGGAACGCATCCACGTGGTGGAGAGCGAGCGGTTCTTCACCGAGCCGGAGGCCGTGTACGACGAGGTGTGCGGGTTCCTCGGGCTGCCGGTGGGGCTTCCGTACCCGGCTTTCGACCGGCACAACGCCCGGCCGCGGCAGGCCGAGATGGACCCGGGTCTGCGCCGTGACCTGAGCGAGTACTACCGGCCGCACGACGAGGCGCTGGCCGGATGGCTGGGACACACCCCCGTGTGGCGCCGCGGGTGACGGCGACCGCTGAACCGCTCGACCGGGCCCGCGAGACCCGGGGCGCGGCCCGTGGCGGACTGGCCAACATGGCCGGTTCGGTGCTGGCCGGCGGCACCGGGGTTGCGGTCACCTGGATCGTGGCGCGGGCGCTCGGACCCGAGGAAGCCGGTGCGTTCTTCGCCGCGACGGCCGCGTTCGTGCTTGTCGGCGGCCTGGCGAAGCTCGGTACCAACACCGGCCTGGTGTACTGGCCGGCCCGGCTGCGGGCCACCGGACAGGACCGCCTGCTGGGGGCCTGCCTGCGCGCGGGAATCCCGCCGGTGGTGGTGTTCTCACTGCTCCTGGCGGTGGCGATGTGGCTGGCCGCGCCGTGGATCGCCCAGCTCACGGCGGGCGGCTCGCCGGACGTGATCGGCCGGCACACCACGGGGCTTCGGGTCCTGGCCGTCTTCGTCCCGCTGCAGGCTCTCACCGACGTGCTGCTCACCGTGACCCGCGGCTACCGGAGCATGCGGCCGACCGTGCTGCTGGACCGGCTGCTGCGCAGCGGGTTGCAGCTGCTGGCGGTCGGCGCGGCCGGGGTCGCCGCGATGTGGGCGTCGGCCTCCCTGCCGGTGTTCGCGCTGGCCTGGGCCGCCCCGTACCTGCCGGTTGCGGTTCTCGCGGCCTTCGCGGCGCGCCGGGCGTACCGCACAGGTCTGGATCTCTCCGAGACCAGCCGGAGCGAGCGACGGCGGGTGAGCCGGGATTTCTGGGTCTTCACCGGTCCCCGGGCGGTGGCCGCGGTCGCCCAGCTGGCGTTGCAGCGGGTGGACGTGCTGCTGGTGGCGGCGCTGGGCGGGCTGGCACCGGCGGCGGTCTACGCGGTGGCCGGGCGGTTCGTGGTGCTGATCCAATTCGCCAACCAAGGGCTGTCACAGTCGGTGCAGCCGCGGCTCGCCGAGGCGCTCAGCACCGGCGATCACGCGGCCGCCAAGCGCCTGTACCAGACCGCGACCGGCTGGCTCGTACTGGTGACGTGGCCGATCTGCCTGCTGGTGATCGCGTTCGCGCCGCACTATCTGAGCCTGTTCGGTGCCGGGTACGCCGCCGGGGCGCCCGTGGTGCTGGTGCTGGCCGCCGCGATGCTGCTGGCGACCGGCTGCGGAATGGTCGACATGGTGCTCGCCATGGCCGGCCGCACCTCGGCGAACCTGGCCAACGTGCTGATCGCCCTGGCCGTCACCGTCGGCCTGGACGTGCTGCTGATCCCGCGCTGGGGCGCGCTCGGCGCAGCGATCGGGCTGGCCGGGGCCATGGTGGTGAACAACCTGCTGCCACTGGCGCAGGTCTACCGCAGCACCCGTCTGCACCCGTTCGGGCGCGGCACCCTTCTCGGGGCGTCGCTCGCCGTGGTTTGTTTCGGATTTGTCGTTGTTTTTCCGGCTGCGCTGGTCATTGCCGTCCCGGCGTACGCCGCGGGGGTCTGGCTGCTGCGCGGACCGTTGACGCTCGGCGCATTTAGGAGGAAATCTTGACCAGCGATTACACCGAGGTGTTCCAGGACACCGAGGCGGTCGAGAAGTACGAGACCGTGACGTACGCCCCGGACAGCTACGCGTCACGGATCAACGATCGGCAACGGGACTACCTGCGGTCCCTGGTCCGCCGCGAGTTCACCGAGAACCCGCCGGTGCACCACGACTTCGCCTGCGGCACCGGCCGGGCGATCCGCGCGCTGCACGGCCTGGTCCGGGAGGCCCACGGGTACGACACGTCGGCCGAGATGATGGCGAAGGCGGCCGAGGTCGGATCCCGGGCGTACTGGCACCGGGTGGACGGCGAAGGTCCCGTGCCGCAGCCGGTGGCGGCCGGCTTCCCGGCGATCGTCACGATCTTCCGGCTGCTGCTCAACGTGGACGACAGCATCCGCGACCGGGCTCTCGCCTTCGCCGCCAAGGTGCTGCCGCACCGCGGGTCCGGGGTGCTCGTGGTGGAGAACCACGGCAACGCCGGTTCGGTACGGCATCTGCGCGCCCGGCGGCACGACGGCGAGCGATGGTTCGCCGAACTCTCCCACGAGCAGGTCGAAGAGCTGCTGGCCCGGCACGGGTTCGAGATCGTGGAGCGGCGCGGGTTCTCGATGCTCACCCCGTCACTGCACGACAGCCGGATGGCGCGGATCGCCGACGCGGCTGCTCGCAAACTGCCCGGCAGCGACGGGTACGCGGTCAACGTCCTCTACACCGCCCGGCGCGTCCATGCGTAGGTTCCTGCCGGCGCTCCTGGCAGTGCTCCTGCTGGGTGGGTGCTGGTCGGACGATCGCGAGGAGCCGGCCCCGCAACCGTCGCCCGACCTGTCCGCACCGCCGCGCGCGGTGGCGGTCAACCCAGGGCCGTTCGAGGCGGGGCCGTACAAGCCACCCCGTCGCGGCGCGCTGTTCGGGGCCTGGATCAAGCCCGAGGAACTGACCCATGTGGGCCGGCTCACCGCGGTGGCGGCGCTGGAGAAGTCGATGGGGCGGCGGCTGGACTTCATCAACACGTACCGGCGGTTCGAACAGATGATGGGCACCCCCTCGGACGAGGCGTTCCTCGCCGACGGCGCCTCCCTGATGATCAGCTGGGCGACCGGTGACAACCGGTCCATCCTGGCCGGTGAGCACGACGACCTGATCCGGAAGCAGGCAGTCGCGATCCGGAAGATCAAGAAGCCGGTGCTGCTGCGGATGCGCTGGGAGATGGACCGGCCCAACCTGCAGGCCACCATGTGGTCCGGCGAGGACTACATCGCCGCCTGGCGGTACGTCCGCAAGATCTTCCAGCAGGAGAAGACCGAGAACGTGTCCTGGGTGTGGTGCCCCACCGCCGAGGGCTTCATCCGCGGTGACGCCCCCGCCTTCTACCCCGGCGACGACCAGGTCGACTGGACCTGCGTGGACGTTTACGCCGGATTCGAGTTCCGGCCGATCGGGCAGCTGATGGGACCGTTCCTCGAGTGGGCCGCCCAGCGACCGAAACCGATCGTGATCGGCGAGTTCGGGGTGGCCAAGGCGTGGGGCTCGGACTCCCGGGCCGCCTGGCTCAAGGACGCCGAGCGGACCTTCAAGGCGAACAAGCAGATCAAGGCGATCGCCTACTTCGAGTCCGACCCGGAGGGGAACGGCCCCAATCAGCAGTTCCAGCTGACCGGGGACAAACGTGCCTTCCGGGCCTTCCAGCGGCTGGTGCAGGACCCGTACTTCAACCGCTGATCCGCTCGAGGAACTCCAGGCGGTTGCCATGACCGTCGGCCGAGTAGAGCCGCCGGTGACCCGGGAAGTGGGGATCCCACTCGACCGGGTGGCCGGCGGCCTCGAGCGTGCCCGCCAGAGCGTCGAGGTCGCTGATCAGCACGCCGGGGTGCGACTTGCGGGCCGGGACGAAGTCCGGGACCGGGGACAGGTGCACCTCCCAGCCACCCGCGCGGAACCAGCAGCCACCACGGGCCGCGAGCACCGGCGGCTTGACGACCTCGGCCATGCCGAGGACGCCGCTGTAGAACGCACGGGCCTCGCCCTCGCCGCCCGGTGGGATCAGAAGCTGCACATGGTGCAGGTCATCGATACGGAAACCCATACCCCGACCTTAACAGTACGCGCGTACGGTTAGCCAGCCGCCAAAAAGTGTCGTACGTGTGTTCCATAGTTGGCTCAGTCAGCCAGGCCGAGCCCGACGGGGGTGTCACGGTGTCCTACCTCGACGACTTCTTCGACGAACAGAGCGAGATCATCGAGAAGTTCGGCTGGGCCGTCGTGCACGTGGTCCCGACCGAAGATGATCCCCCCGACACGGTTCCGTTCGCCTACACGGTCGGCCTGACCGGCTACGGCTTCCCCGAGCTGATCATCGCCGGACTGCCACCGGAGTCGGGACACGTGCTGCTCAACGAGATGGCCGGGCGGGTGTGCGACGAGGGCCTGCTGCTGCGGCACGGGCACCGCATCCTCGGGCTGCTCGACGGGCAGGACGTCCGGGTGGTGGCCGGCGAGATCGGCGAGGTGCTGTTCCCCGGTGCGGCGCTGATGCGCTACGGGGACGGGCGGGTGCGGCTGCTGCAGCTCGTCTGGCCCGATCCCGGTGATCGGTTCCCCTGGCAGAGCGGTTACGACTCGGCCGGCCATCCCCAGCCGACCATCGGTGCGCTGCTCGTGCGGGCCGGGCAGCGATGCCGGACGTTCCGCGGCATCCCCGGCACCCGAGCCCAGCGGGCCAGAAGACGGGCCGGCTTCCCCGGCGGTGAGGGCGGTCAGCCGTGAGAGCCGGCGGCGTTCGGGGCCGGTTGTTCAGCGGCGGCGGGCCCGGGCCAGCAGGCGCAGAGCGTAGGGGGCGTCGTGCCGCAGATAGCGGCCGGCCAGGCGCCGGGGCTCGATGCCCAGCCGGTGCGCCCACTCCAGGCCGCTGCGCTGCATCCAGCGGGGAGCCCGCTCGACGTCCCCGGCGACGAAATTGACGGCAGCACCGCACCCGACGAACCAGGCGCGGGGCAGCTGGGGGCGCAGTCGTTCGATGACCAGCTCCTGCTTGGGGAAGCCGAGCCCCACGAACACCATGTCCGGCTCGGCGGCCACGACCTTGGCACAGACATCGGCGTAGGTGGCCTCGTCCTCCTCGAACCCGAACGGCGGACTGACGGTCCCCGCAATCCGCAGGCCCGGACACTCGCGGGCCAGCCGGGCGGCGGCTCGGGCGGCACCGTCCCGCACGCTCTTCGCCGCGCTCCTCTTCGCCACGCCACTTCCCAGCAGGTTCTTCTTCGCCGCGCCGCTTCGAGCCGGGCCGCTTGCCGCGCCGTTTCCGGCTGGCTCGCCCTCCACCTCGCCGTTTGCAGCCGCGTCGTCTCCGGCCGGGCGGTTTCGGGCTGGGTCGCTCTTCGCCGCGCCGGCGGCGGCCGGGGTTCCACCGATCACGAAGATCGAGCGGGAGTCGCGGCCGAGGCCCTCGGAGAGCGACCAGATCAGGCTGCTGCCGGCCACCCGCTCGGGCAGCGGCGCACCGCCCAGGCGGCTGGCCCAGATCAGCGGCATGCCGTCGGCAACGATCAGATCGGCGTCGTGAAGGTGCCGGCGAACCGACGGATCGGCGGACGCACGGCGCAGAATGTCGACGTTGGGGGTGATGATCCGGCCGCCGCGACCGTAGGCGAGCGACTCCCGGACAACGGCTACGACCTCGTCTTCGGTGATGCGGTCGATACCCGTCCCATCCAGGTCCACACGGTCGAAAGCCTCGATAGTCACCTAACGCCTCCTTCTGCCTGCTTCACTCGTTACCAGAGCGAAACGAGCGAAGGCGAGCCAAAGTGGCAGAAGTGCTTTTTCTGGGCGGATTAGGACGAAGCGGTACAACCCTCGTCGAACGCCTGCTCGGTGAGCTTCCCGGGATGTGCGCGCTGGGCGAGGTCGTCCACCTGTGGCAACGCGACCTCCGCGACGACGAGCGGTGCGGCTGCGGCTCCCGCTTCTCCGGCTGCACCTTCTGGCGGCGAGTCGGTGACCTGGCCTTCAACGGCTGGACGAACGTCGACGTGGCCCGGGTGCACGCCCTCCGCGACGCGGTGGAACGGACCCGGCACATCCCGCGCCTGGCCACCGCCGGCGCCGCCTCCCCAGAGGTACGCGAGTACGCCTCCTACTACGCCCGGGTCTACGCCGCGGCTGCCGAGGTGGCCGGCGCCCGCGTAGTGATCGACTCCTCCAAGCACTCGTCGCTCGCTCACGTGCTGCGCTGGGCCGACGACGTCGACCTGCGGGTGGTGCACGTGGTCCGGGACGCCCGCGGTGTCGCGTACTCGTGGACCAAGAAGGTGACCCGCCCGGAGACCGACGGCGCCGACGAGATGACCCGCTACTCCCCCGGCCGTTCGGCGCTGCTCTGGAACGCCCACAACGCCGCTTTCGGCCTGCTCGCCCGCCGCGGCGTACCGGTCCGGCGGATCCGCTACGAGGAGTTCCTCACCGACCCGCGGGCCGGCTTGATCCACCTGGCCGACTTCGCCGGCGTCAAGCTGCACCCCGAGGACCTCGAGTTCCTCCGCAACGGGCACGCCGACCTGCGGGTCGGGCACAGTGCCGCCGGCAATCCGATGCGTTTCACGGTCGGCCGGCTGCCTCTGCGCCGCGACGACGCGTGGGTGCGCGCCCTGCCGAGCGGGCAGCGCCGGCTGGTCGGCGCGGTCTGCGGGCCACTGCTCCGGGCGTACGGGTATCCGCTCAACATCACATCGGAGGCGTGATGAACTGGCCGTCCGTCGGGGTCGTGATCCCCACCCGGAACCGCCCCGAGCTGGTCCGCCGCGCGATCGCCGCGGTACGAGGGCAGCGTTACCCGGGTGAGCTGAAGGTCGTGGTCGTCTACGACCAGACCGAGCCGGACTATCTGCTCGCCTCGACCGACGGTGTGCCGGTTCTGGTGCTCACCAACTGGCGGGCCTCCGGCCTGGCGGGCGCGCGCAACACCGGCCTGCTGGCGCTGGACACCGAGCTGATGGCGTTCTGCGACGACGACGACCAGTGGCTGCCGGACAAGCTGCGCCGTCAGGTGGCCGCGCTGCTTGCCGAACCCGAGGCGGAGTTCGCCACGTGCGCGATCGAGGTGGAGTACGAGGGCCGCTGCACCCCGCGGCTGGCCGGCCACTCCCGGGTGACCGTCGGCGATCTGGCCCGTTCCCGGATGTCGATGCTGCACTCGTCCTCGTTCCTGATCCGCCGGGAGGCTCTGGACCCGGAGCGGATCGGGCTGGTCGCCGAGGACGCACCGGGCAGCCAGAACGAGGATTGGGATCTTCTTCTCAGGGCGGCCCGCCGCGCGCCGATCGTTCATCTGGACGAGCCGCTGGTCCGGGTGCTGTGGGGACGGACCTCGCATTACGCGTACGAGTACGCCACCAAGATCTCGTCGCTGCGCTGGATGATGCAGCGGCACCCGGAGATCAGCGGCTGCCGGCCGGGCGCGGCCCGGGTCTACGGTCAGCTGGCGTGCTGGTCGGCGGCGTCCGGCAACCGGACCGCGGCCTGGCGTTACACCCGTGAGGCGGTCCGGGCGAACTGGCGCGAACCGCGCACCGCGATCGCGCTCGCGGCGATGACGGGTGCGGTGAAGGTGGAGAACGTCCTTTCAGCGCTGCACAAGCGGGGCCGGGGTATCTGAACTCACCCTTTCAAACCGACCCGATCACAGGGTACCGTTCGGATGTGTTCGAATTAGTGCGGTATAACGACCTGGGCCAGCGTCACGACTGTGGCCGGCACCACTGATGCTGGCACAGCAGAGACAGGCCGCGATCCTCGACCGGGTCCGTGCCTCGGGCGGTGTCCGGGTCACCGAGCTCGCCACCGAGTTCGCCGTCTCCGACATGACCATCCGCCGCGACCTGGAAGCGCTTGCCGAACGCGGCCTGCTGGCGAAGGTACATGGCGGCGCGACCACCGTCAGTCCCGGATCGGCGCACGAGCCGGGTTTCACCGCCAAGTCGGTACGCGAGCGCGGCGAGAAGGCCGCCATCGCAATGCGCGCCGCGGCCCTGGTCTCCCCCGGTGACGCCATCGCCCTCTCGGCCGGCACCACCACCGCCGAGCTGGCCCAGCGCCTCGTCGACGTCCCGTCGCTGACCGTGGTGACCAACTCGATCCCGGTCGCTGACGTGTTCTACCGGGGCGGGCGGGCGGACCAGACCGTGGTGCTCACCGGCGGTACCCGTACGCCCTCGGATGCCCTCGTCGGCCCGGTCGCGGTCGCCGCCATCGGCACGCTGCACCTGGACATGCTGTTCCTCGGCGTGCACGGGATGAGCGAGCGGGCCGGATACACCACGCCCAACCTGATGGAGGCCGACGTCAACCGGGCCCTGGTGGAGGCAGCCGAGCGCCTGGTCGTGCTCGCCGACCACACCAAGTGGGGCACCGTCGGTATCTCCTCGATCGTGCCGCTGGCCCGCGCCCACGTCCTGATCACCGACGACGGGCTGGACGAGGACGCGCGCGAACTGCTCTCGGAAACCGTTCCTGAACTCGTGGTGGTGAACCCCCAGTGACCCCGACCCGGTCGGCTGTCCGTCTCTCCGACGGCCGTGAGCTGATCTACTTCGACGAATCCCCGGACAGCGGGCGTGCGGGCTTCCCCGACACCCGGCAGCTTCCGCCCCCGCCGCCGGCCTCCCAGCTGCGCCACGACCCGCTGACCGACGAGTGGATCGCGGTCGCCGCACACCGCAACACCCGCACGTTCCTGCCGCCGTCGGACGCGTGCCCGCTCTGCCCGAGCAGCGACCGGTTCGCCAGCGAGATCCCGGCACCCGACTACGACGTCGTCGTCTTCGAGAACCAGTTCCCGTCGTTCAGCGACCGGATCGTGCCGGACGAGATCACCCAGGTCACCGATCTGGTGCCGGTGCGGCCGGGCCTCGGCCGCTGCGAGGTGGTCTGCTTCACCAGCGATCATGACGCGGCCTTCGGCTCACTTCCGCCGGCGCGTGTCCGTACCGTCGTCGATGCACTTGCCGACCGCACCGCCGAGCTCTCCGGCCTGCCCGGTGTCGCGCAGGTCTTCCCGTTCGAGAACCGGGGCGTCGAGATCGGCGTGACGCTGCACCACCCGCACGGGCAGATCTACGCCTACCCGACGGTGACGCCGAAGACGGCGGCCTACCTGCGTGCCGCCGCGCGGCACGCGGAGAGGACCGGCGGGCGCAATCTCTACGCCGACGTCCTCGCCGCCGAACAGGAGGCGAAGGTACGGGTGATCGCCGCCAACGAGCACTGGACGGCGTACGTGCCGGCCGCTGCTCGCTGGCCGTTCGAGGTCCACCTGGCCCCGCACCGGCACGTTCCCGACCTGCCCGCGCTGACCGACGCGGAACGCGACGCGTTCGGCCCGATCTACCTCGATCTGCTGCGCCGCTTCGACGGGCTGTTCGGCAAGCCGATGCCCTACATCTCGGCGTGGCACCAGGCGGTCGTCGGCGAGGGCCGTGAGCTGGGCTATCTGCACCTGCAGCTGTTCAGCATCCGCCGCGCCGCGGACAAGCTGAAGTACCTGGCCGGATCCGAGTCGGCGATGGGCGCCTTCGTCAACGACATCGTCCCGGAGGCCGCGGCCCAGCGGCTGCGCGACATCTGAGCGGCACCACGAAGCGGGGAGGCCCGGGACAAGGCCTCCCGCTTCGTCAACGAGCCGGGCCGTCTTCTGGTTACGACCCGTAGTAGGCGTTCTTCATGATCCGCTCCATGTCGTCGAGCATCGGCATCCGCGGGTTGGCCGGCGCGCACTGGTCGAGGTAGGCGTTCATCGCCTGCTGCGGCAGCGCCTCGACGAACTCCTGCTCGTCGACGCCGGCGCCCTTGAACGACGACGGGATGCCCACCGCGTCCCGCAACTTCTCCACGGCGCGGGCGTACGATTCGACGCCCTGCGCGGGGGTCTCGGCGGGCAGGCCCAGGTGCCGGGCGATCTCCTGGAACCGCTCCGGGGCGATGTACCGCTCGTACTTGGGCCAGCTGTTCAGCTTCGCCGGCACGGTGCCGTTGTGCCGGATCACGTGCGGCAGCAGGATCGCGTTGGTCCGGCCGTGCGCCACGTGGAAGGTGGCGCCCAGCGTGTGCGCCATGGCGTGCACGATGCCGAGGAACGCGTTGCCGAACGACATGCCGGCGATCGTCCCGGCGTTGTGCATCTTCTCCCGGGCGATCGGGTCGTCGCTGCCCTGCTTCACCGCCCGTTCCAGGTTCTCGAAGATCAGCTTGATCGCGTGCAGTGCCAGGCCGTCGGTGAAGTCGCTCGCATAGACCGAGACGTACGCCTCGGTCGCATGGGTCAGCGCGTCGAAGCCGCTGTCCGCGGTCACCACCGGCGGCAGGTCCTTCGTCAGGTGCGGGTCGATGATCGCCACGCTCGGGGTCAGCGCGTAGTCGGCCAGCGGGTACTTCTGCCCGGTCGCCGTGTCGGTGATGACCGCGAACGGGGTCACCTCGGCGCCGGTGCCGGACGTCGTCGGCACACAGACCAGCTGCGCCAGGCTGCCCAGGGTCGGAAACTTGAAAGCCCGCTTGCGTACGTCGAAGAACTTCTCCTTCATGTCCGCGAAGTCGACGTCCGGGTGCTCGTAGAGCAGCCACATCACCTTCGCCGCGTCCATCGGCGAACCACCGCCGAGCGCGATGATGGTGTCCGGGCCGAACGAGCGCATGAGCTCGGCGCCGCCGCGTACCGTGTCGATGCTCGGCTCCGGCTCCACCCCGTCGATGATCTGGATCGTCACCGGCTCCGGGCGTTCCCGCAGCACGTTGCTGATCCGGTCCACGTACCCGAGCTTCGTCATGGTGTGGTCGGTGACGATGGTGACCCGCCTGACGCCCGGCATGTCCCGGAAGTAACGGATGGCGTGCGGCTCGAAATACATCTTCGCGGGCACCTTGAACCACTGCATGTTGTTCGTCCTACGGCCGATGCGCTTGATGTTGAGCAGGTTCAGGGCGGACACGTTGTCGGACACCGAGGTGTGCCCGTAACTGCCGCAGCCCAGGGTCAGGGACGGCCGGAAGCCGTTGTAGATGTCGCCGATGCCGCCCTGCGAGGCGGGCGCGTTCCAGATGATCCGGACCGCCTTCATCCGCTTGCCGAACCGCTCGGACAGCTCGGCGTCCTTGGCGTGCACGACCGCGCTGTGACCGAGACCGTGGAACTCCACCATCTGCTCGGCGTACCAGATGCCCTGCTCCTCGTCCTCGGCCCGGAGCACGGCCAGCACCGGGCAGAGCTTCTCCCGGCTCAGCGGCTCGGCCGGGCCGACCTCGGAGATCTCGGCCAGCAGGATCGAGGTGTCCTCGGGCACGCTGAACCCGGCCTGTTCCGCGATCCACACCGGCGACCGGCCGACGACCGAGGCGTTCAGCTTCTCGCCGACGCAGTCGGTGCCTTCACCGTCCGGCGGGAAGATGAAATCCTGCAGGAGCTTCTTCTCCTCCGGCCGGACCACGTAGGCGTGCAGCCGGACGAACTCCTTCAGCGCACGCTCGGCGATCGACCGGTCGAGGATGACGGCCTGCTCGGAGGCACAGATCATGCCGTTGTCGAAGGTCTTCGAGACCACGATGTCGTGAGCGGCCCGGACCACGTCGGCCGACGGGTGGACGTACGCCGGAACATTGCCGGCGCCGACGCCCAGCGCCGGCTTGCCGGTCGAATACGCGGCCCGGACCATCGCGTTGCCGCCGGTGGCCAGGATGGTCGCGACACCGGGGTGGTTCATCAGGGCGGCGGTGGCCGCGAGGGACGGCTGCTCCACCCACTGGATGCAGTTCTCCGGGGCACCGGCCGCGATCGCCGCGTCCCGGACCACGCGGGCCGCCTCGGCGCTGCACCGCTGGGCGTTCGGGTGGAAGGCGAAGACGATCGGGTTGCGGGTCTTGAGCCCCAGCAGCGCCTTGAAGATCGTCGTGGAGGTCGGGTTGGTGACCGGGGTTACCGCGCACACCACACCGACCGGGTCGGCGATCTCGGTGATGCCGTTCACGTCGTCACGGTGGATCACGCCGACCGTCCTCATCCCGGCCATGCTGTTCGTGACGTGCTCACAGGCGAAGATGTTCTTGACGGCCTTGTCCTCGAAGACGCCGCGCCCGGTCTCCTCGACCGCCAGCATCGCCAGCTCGCCGTGCTTGTCCAGCGCGGCCACCGAGGCCTTGCCGACGATGTGGTCGACCTGCTCCTGGGTGAAGTCGGCGTAGGCGTTCAGAGCCCTCTGCGCGTTCTGCACCAGCAGGTCGATCGTCGCTTCCAGCTCGCCCACGGTTCTCTTCCCCTTGCCTCGAGTCGGCGGGGGTTGCCCCCGCCTCTCTATCGTCGGCTCGGCGGAGCCGGCGGCACGCGGCGTGAGGACCCCTCCTGAGAGGCCGAAAGTCCCGTCGGCGCGACGCCGGCGGGACTTTCGAGAGATTGCGGGATCAGGCGCCGAGCTTGCGCGCCAGGTTCTCGTCCAGGGCGTTCATGAACTCGTCGGTCGACAGCCACGGGGCGTCCCGGCCGATGAGCAGCGCGAGGTCCTTCGTCATCTGACCGCCCTCGACGGTCTCGATGCAGACCCGCTCCAGCTTCTCGGCGAACTCGGTCACCTCGGGGGTGCCGTCCAGCTTGCCGCGGTGCTTGAGGCCACCGGTCCAGGCGAAGATCGAGGCGATCGGGTTGGTCGAGGTCTTCTCGCCCTTCTGCCACTGCCGGTAGTGCCGGGTGACCGTGCCGTGCGCGGCCTCCGCCTCGACGGTCTGGCCGTCCGGGGTCATCAGGACCGAGGTCATCAGGCCGAGCGAGCCGAAGCCCTGCGCCACGGTGTCGGACTGCACGTCACCGTCGTAGTTCTTGCAGGCCCAGACGTAGCCGCCCTCCCACTTGAGCGCGGCGGCGACCATGTCGTCGATCAGCCGGTGCTCGTACGTGAGACCGGCCTCCTTGAACTTCTCCGCGAACTCGGTCTCGAAGATCTCCGCGAACAGATCCTTGAAACGGCCGTCGTACGCCTTCAGGATCGTGTTCTTGGTGGAGAGGTAGACCGGGTAGTTGCGGGCCAGGCCGTACCGGAACGAGGCGCGCGCGAAGTCGCGGATCGACTCGTCGAAGTTGTACATCGCCATGCCGACGCCACCGGCCGGGAAGTCGGCGACGTGGAACTCCAGCGGCTCCGAGCCGTCCTCCGGCGTGAAGGTGACGGTGAACTTGCCGGCCTTCGGCGCGACGAAGTCGGTGGCCTTGTACTGGTCGCCGTGGGCGTGCCGGCCGATGATGATCGGCTTGGTCCAGCTCGGTACCAGCCGGGGCACGTTCTTCATGATGATCGGCTCGCGGAACACGACACCGCCGAGGATGTTACGGATCGTGCCGTTCGGCGACCGCCACATCTTCTTCAGGCCGAACTCCTCGACCCGCGCCTCGTCCGGCGTGATCGTGGCGCACTTGACGCCCACACCGTGCCGCTTGATGGCGTTGGCCGAGTCGATCGTCACCTGGTCGTCGGTCTCGTCCCGGTACTGGATCGACAGGTCGTAGTACTCGAGGTTCACATCGAGGTACGGCAGGATCAGCTGCTCACGAATCTGCTTCCAGATGATCCGGGTCATCTCGTCGCCGTCGATCTCAACGACCGGGTTCTTGACCTTGATTTTCGCCATCGGCCGGCGCTCCTCTCCCGAAACACACGCTTAGCAGTACGAGCGTACTGCCCGCCCCGCGAAGATCGCCGGGCGGCCCCGTACGACCGGCTGCCCTCTACCATCCCAGGGAATGAAGATCCGGCGCGCGGATAAGCACTACGAAGCCCGCCACGGCGGTACGGCGGACCGGTTCGCCGGTCTTGCACCTGTTGCCGCCGTCACCGCCGGGATCACCGTGTCGCTCGTCACCGGTGCCCTTTTCCGCGACGACGTCGCCGCAGCGGCCCATCGGATCCTCGGCGACCACCGCACCGGCCTCGTACTGGCCGGCTGGTGTTTCGTGGCCCTCGTCGCCGGCACCGCCGCCCTCTGCCTCCGGGCCGCGAACTCGCGCCGGGTCCGCAGCCGGGCCGCCCGCATCACGCTCGTCGTCGTCGCTGCCCTGGCCGCCCCCGTCGTCCTCTGGTTCCTCCCGGCCCGCCAGGACAAGGACCCCTTCCCGGCCGCGACCGACGACTTCGTCACCGGCGGGCAGACCGCCTGGATCACCGTCCTGGCAGCCGGAGCCGCGATCGTCTTCGGCAGCCGCCGGCTACTCGTCCCGGCCGTCCTGCTCGTCGCCGTCATATCGATCGCCTCGCTGGCCGCCACCATCATCTTCGGCGGCGAACCCTGACGTCACCGTCGTCCTTGGTGACGCTCCCGCGTCCGTCGGTGGCGATCCCGCGTCTGTTGACGACGGTTTCGCGTCCTTGGTGGCGGAACCTGACGTCACCATCGCTCTTGGTGGCGAACCGTGGGGTCACTGTCGATTTAGCGGCGAGCCGCGGGGGTCACCGTCGTCTTGGCGGCGGAACTTAACATCGAGCGGTGGCCCCCGATACCTCGAAGCGCCGGCAGCACTCGCGCGGCCAGAATCGACGCCGGAGCACCAGTACACGGCCCGGAAACGCAACGGCCCGTCCGGCCACCCCGGCCGCTGCGCCGACGCCCCCACCGACACCGTCGCTCGGCCGGGTGGCGCTGGGAGCTCTCGTCTGGCTGGTCGGCAGCGTCGCGTTCTTCATGCTCGTCGCCGTCCGCGAATCCAGCGCCCGGGGCTGGGTCGACGGGGCACGCTCGCTCACCGGCGGACAACGGTGGGGTATGGCGATCGCCGGCTGGCTGATCGTCTTCGTCGCCTTCGGTCTGGCCTGGGCTCTGCTGCTGCTTCGCAAACGGGTCCCACGCTGGGGGCTGTGGGCCGTCGCCGTCGTGATCGCCGCGCTCGCGCCGACCGTTCAGGCGCTGTTCCCGTACGAGGACCACTACATCGTCCACCTGATCAGCGGGCCGGGTGGCGCGGCCTTCGTCACCGGCATGCGGTGGGCCGCGGCGGCCGCGATCATCCCGTTCCTCGTGGTCCCGTTCGTGCTGCTCAACGACAAGCTGAAAGATCGGTTCGGGGAACCGGAGCTGCGGCGCGCCACCACCGTCCTGGTCGCCGGTTTCGTGGTCATCACCCTGATCGCCGCACCGCTGACCGTCTGATCCCGCAATCTTCACCCAGCACTGCGTCCCTACCCAGCACTGTCCTACCCAGCACTGTCCTTACCCGGCACCGCCCTACCCCGCACCGTCCTACCCAGCGCCGCCCCGGCGCCGCGCCGTCCTTACCGGACTGCGGGAACGGCGAAGGCCGGGGCGCGCGGCCCCGGCCTTCGGCGAAACGGATCAGAGACCGGCGACGTCCGCCTGCTTGGCGCGGACCGCCTCGGCGGCCTCCTTCAGGCCGGCCAGCTCGGTGTCGGTGAGCTTGTCCTCGACGACCTTACGGATACCGGTGGCACCCAGCTCGGCCTCGACGCCCAGGTAGACGCCGGAGATGCCGTACTCACCGTCGACCCAGGCGCAGACCGGGACGACCTCGCCGGAGTCCTCAGCCACGGCCTTCGCCATCCGGGCGGCGGCGGCCGACGGGGCGTAGTAGGCCGAGCCCGTCTTCAGCAGCGCGACCACCTCGGCGCCACCGTTACGGGTGCGGACCACCAGCTCCTCGATCTTGTCGGCCGGCAGCAGCTCGGACAGCGGCTTGCCGTCGACCGTACAGCGCGACGGGACCGGCACCATGGTGTCGCCGTGCGAACCGAGGGTCAGCGCCTTCACGCTCTTCACCGGGACGTTCAGCTCCTCGGCGATGAAGTTGGTGAAACGGGCGGTGTCGAGGACACCGGCCTGACCGAACACCTGGTTCTTCGGGAACTGGGTGGCGAGCTGCGCGAGCGCGGTCATCTCGTCGACCGGGTTCGACACGACGATGACGACGGCGTTCGGCGCGTACTTCTTGATGTTCTCCGCGACCTGACGAACGATCTTGGCGTTGACCTCGAGCAGGTCCATCCGGCTCATGCCCGGCTTACGCGGCAGACCGGCGGTCACCACGACGACGTCCGAACCCTCGATGGCCTCGTAGCCCTCGCCGTTCGGCCCGGTGCTCGCGCCGATGACCTTGGTCTCGTAGCCCTCGATCGCACGGGCCTGGTTGAGGTCGAGCGCGAGGCCGGCAGGCTTGCCCTCGATGATGTCGGTGAGAACCACCGTCTCGAAGATGTCGTACTCGGCGAGACGCTGCGCGGTCGTGGACCCGTAGAAACCGGCGCCTACGACGGTTACCTTCTTGCCCATAGCTCTGTCTCCCAGTGTCCGGGCGATTTTTCGCGACCGTATCAGCCGGTTAACGCATGATTACCAGCCGGTCCGTTGAACGGGACCTAAGCCACTGGTCCAACTCCCACGCTACGCCCTACTTGATCAACAGTGGCCGGGACCCGGCGCTGTATGAACCGTCGGGATACAGCACTGCGTTCGGGCCCCGGTCACCCGGCCAGAAGCCAGCGCTGCAACAAGAACCCAGATACAGCACTGCGCTCGGGCCCCCGTCACCCGGCCAGAAGCCAGCGCTGCAACAAAAGCCCGGATACAGCACTGCGCTCGGGCCCCCGTCACCCGGCCAGAAGCCAGCGCTGCAACAAGAACCCAGATACAGCACTGCGCTCGGGCCCCCGTCACCCGGCCAGAAGCCAGCGCTGCA